>NZ_BAAGRZ010000009.1:0-240197 GCF_054782695.1 Streptomyces deserti | reverse complement strand
TCGCCCAGCCCTGCAACGTCAGCTGCTCGGCCTCGGATAACACCAGCGGTTCCAGCCTGTTGTCCCCCATACCGTCAGCACACCGAAGAACAGCAGCACTGTCACCAGCACAGCCATGATCTGAAACAGAACACAGCTCACGTGGCGAAGCGAGACATCAAGACCGGCTCACTAGCGGCCGAGCCACACCGTCGTGTCCGGCCCTAGCCTGCCGCCCTCCAGCGGCGCGCTGCTCAGCAGCACCTCGCCGGCCGGCAGCGGGACCGCCGTGCCGGACAGGTTGGTGACACAGCGCCAGCCGTCGGAGCGGTCGAACTGGAGCACCCCGTCCGGGGTGTCCTCCGCCCAGAGCAGTTCCTCGCCGTCGAGCAGCTTGCGGCGCAGCTTCAGGGCCGTGCGGTACAGCTCCAGGGTCGAGCCCTCCACCCCGTCCTGGGCCTCGACGGCGTACGCCGCGAAGCCGGGCGGCTGCGGCAGCCAGGCCGCGCCGGGTCCGAAGCCGTACGACGGCCCGGTCGTCGTCCACGGCAGCGGCACCCGGCAGCCGTCGCGGCCCTTGCGGACATGACCCGTCTGCTCCCAGATCGGGTCCTGGAGCACCTCGGTGGGCAGGTCGGCGACCTCGGGCAGGCCGAGCTCCTCGCCCTGGTAGACGTACGCCGAACCGGGCAGCGCCAGCATCAGCAGGGTCGCCGCGCGGGCCCGGCGCAGCCCCGCGGCCTCGTCGACGGCCGGTGCCCGGCCGCCGGACAGCAGCCAGGCGTCGAGGTCGGTGTCCGGCGGGAGCATCAGGCGGGAGGCGTGGCGGATCACGTCGTGGTTGGACAGCACCCAGGTGGCCGAGGCACCGACCGCCCGCGCGGTGGCCAGCGAGTCGGCGATGACCTGCCGCAGCGCGCCGGCCTCCCAGGGTGTCTGGAGGTACTCGAAGTTGAAGGCCTGCCCCAGCTCGTCCGGGCGGGCGTACAGCGCGCGCCGCGCTCCCGGCACCCAGGCCTCGGCGACCGCCATGCGGGGCGGACGGTAGGAGTCGAGGATCTTGCGCCAGTCGCGGTAGATCTCGTGCACCTCGTCACGGTCGTAGAACGGGTGCGTGCCGGGCGCGAAGTCGATCAGCGCCTCCTCGCGGCTCAGCTCGGGCGCGCCGAGGTCGCGCAGCGGCTCGCTCAGGTCCTTGGCGAGCGCGTGCGCGACGTCCACGCGGAAGCCGTCGACCCCGCGGTCCGACCAGAACCGCAGGGTGGTGCGGACGTCGGCGCGGACCTCCTGGTTCTCCCAGTTGAGGTCGGGCTGCTCGGGGGCGAACAGGTGCAGGTACCACTGCCCGTCGGGCACCCGCCGCCAGGCGCTCCCGCCGAAGACGGACTGCCAGTCGGTGGGCGGCAGTTCACCGTGTTCGCCACGCCCGTCCCGGAAGACGTAGCGGTCACGGGCCGGCGAGCCGGGCCCGGCGCGCAGCGCCTCCTGGAACCACACGTGCTGGTGCGAGGTGTGGTTCGGGACGATGTCGACGATCACCTTCAGCCCCAGCCGGTGCGCCTCGGCGACCAGCGCGTCGAAGTCGTCGAGCGTGCCGAGCCGGGGGTCGACGTCGCGCGGGTCGGCGACGTCGTAGCCGCCGTCGGCGAGCTCGGACGGGTAGAAGGGGCTCAGCCACAGGGCGTCCACCCCCAGGGCGGCCAGGTGGGTCAGGCGGCGGGTGATGCCGCGCAGGTCGCCCAGCCCGTCGCCGTCGGCGTCGGCGAAGCTGCGGGGGTAGACCTGGTAGACGACGGCCTGCCGCCACCAGTCGGGGTCCCTGGAGGACAGATCGGGCGTGGTGAGAGGGGCGGGGTCGGGCGTGGAGTCTGGCGTGGTGGTGCGGACGGTCACGCGGTCTCCTCTGCGGTCGTGCCAGTGACAGCAAGAAATCTGTCCACAACGCCGGAAAAGTGAACACCCGGACGGGCCGGAGTGGATCGTTCCTTGTGTGGCGGAAGCGTGAGGAAGAGGTAACTGCCCCTGCATTCCCGCAGGTTGACAGGGTGCGGCGCCCCCGCCACCATGGGGCGCACTGTGGCCCATATGACCAATGAGCCCAGTGTTTCTCAGACCACTCACCCCCGGGACGGCCGGCCGCCGCGTGCTGCCCTGCTGCCGTCGTCCGGGTTCCGGCACACGCCAAGATGGGATCCGCATGTCCATAGCGAGACGTGTCACCGCGCGACGCCTTCTGGGGACGGGCGCCGCGACGCTCGCCCTCTGCGCCGCCTCCCTCGCCTCCGCCTCGGGGGCCTTCGCCACCGGCACGCCCGGCGGTGACGGCTGGACCTCCGGCGGCGCCTACCAGCCCGGGACGGGCGCGGGCACGGAGACCGGGACGGACCGCTGCCAGTTCTCGCTCGACGGCGTGAACTTCTTCGACTCCGTCAAGGTCGACGACCAGAACCTGAAGCCGACCGAGGACGGCAAGGTCCACATCAAGGTCCGCACGGCCGGTGACGCGACCACGTGCACGGCCTCCCTGGCCTCCTACCTCGCCCACGGCGCCACCTTCGCCACCTCCGGCGAGCAGGTGTTCGTCGACTTCGACACGGTGACGGTCAAGCCGGGTCGGACCGACTCCCTCGACATCGCCATCCCGGACAAGGGCTGCTTCGCGCAGATCGACCTGTACCGGGGCGCGGTCAAGTTCGACGGCGACCTGGACGCGAAGGACGGCTTCGAACACGGCGACCTGCCCAAGGGCCCGGACCGCCCGGTCATCAAGGACAAGTTGATCGCGGCGTGGAACGGCGGGACGAAGGACTGCACGACGACTCCGCCGCCGTCCTCCCAGCCACCGTCCACCCCCACGCCGTCGGCGCCGGAGCCGTCGGCACCGGCGGAGGAGACGACGCCTCCGGCGACGCCGACCCCCTCGGAGCCCGCCGAGCCCTCCGAGACTCCGTCGGCCGGCACGCCGACCCCGACCGCCTCCGAGTCGACCACCGCACCTGCGGTGACGCCGAACGGCGGTGGCGGCGACCTCGCGGAGACGGGCGCCGACAGCGCCACGGGCCCGATCGCGATCGGCGCGGCGGTCCTGCTGGCGGGCGGCGCGGCCATCGTCGTGGCGAGCCGCAGGAAGCGCGCGGAGCGTTCCTGAGTGCCGGCCGGCCCACAGGCGGCCTCTGTCTCCTGTGAGCTCGTGTGAGACGAACACCGAAGCCCGGGACTGCGGCAGTCCCGGGCTTCCTGTCACCCTGACCTCCGCCCCGCCGAGGACGCGCGGGAGTTGCGCAGGGAGCTGCTGCGGCTGGGGGTGGTCGTACGGGATGAGGGGAAGCGCCAGTACTGGCGGGTGGTTCAGCGGTCCTGACGAACTGTCATCGCAGGTGCGCCGCCCGTGCGGTCACCAGCCGTGGGCCGGACACCACGCCGGGGGTGCCCGGCCCCCAGGGGCCCTACCGGCCGCGCGGCGTCATATGCCCCATCGGTTGAGGTTCGCCCCGGTCACCGGCGCGGAGGGCGTGAACTCGTAGTCGAAGGTCTTCTTCGCCGGTTGGCTGGGGCTGAAGTGCGGGCAGACCATCGGTCCGAAATCCCCTTCGTCTTCGCCCAGGTAGAAGTACCAGCCCACGCAGTAACCGTCGAGGAACCCACCGGGCAGCAGATCCTCGACGTAGCCGGTGACGCGGGTGGTGCCGTCGCTCTGCGGGCACAGCGATATTTCGCCGCGTCCCCACTTCTCCGACTCACTTACGGTGATGCATTCGGAAGCGGCCGACGGCCCCGCGTGGGAGGTCGGCGCGGTCAGGAGCATCAACGCCCCGGCGACTCCGGTCATGGCCGCGGCACGGACAAGAGATCTCACGGTAATTCTCCTTCTGTCGTGGGTTGGCGCGACTCGGACAGCAATTCCCCCACCGCAGCAGGCGAGTAGACCGAGAAAATCACGGGCGGGATCGATCGGACCAGGAGGCGTTCGGCCATACACATCGATTCCCTGGCCAAATACCGTAAAGACCTTCCGGAGGCATGAATTCCACCGGAGGCATGAATTCCGTCGAACTCACGGAAGTCAGCCGACCGACTTGATCGTAAATTCCGTAAGTGCGGTTCGGCGGGCTTCGCTTAAGGTGAGAAGGCTCGCGTCCACTCAACGGAAGAGAACCTCCGGCATGGCCGTCATCCACAAAACCACCCTCAAGCCGACCAAACTGGAGCTGCTCACCTCCTGGCTTCCCTCCCGGCCGTGGTACGACGGCGGCGCCGGCGAACCGCAGTTGGCCAAGGCCGGCGGTTTCCGGCTGGACGACCCGGAAGGCGAGGTCGGGATCGAGTTCATGGTGGTCACCGACACCGCCGGCCCTCACCCGACCCCGTACCTCGTGCCGCTCACCTACCGCGGCGCCCCGCTCGACGGGGCGGAGCACGCCCTCGTCGGCACCATGGAGCACGGGGTGCTGGGACGGCGCTGGGCCTACGACGGCTGCCACGACCCGGTGCTGGTCGCCCAGTTGCTGGCACTGATCGAGGGCCGGGTGGAGGCCCAGGCCCAGAGCGTCAACGACACCCCTGACCGGGAGGTCACCCGCTCCTGCACCGCTGACGGCTCCATCGCCCCGGACCTGCCCACCACTGCCACCGACAGCCAGGAGGCCACTGAGCTGCGGGCGCCGAACGGCACGACCCTGCACCTGCACCGCATCCTGCGGCCCGCCCTGGACGGCCCGCCCGCGCTTCCCCACGGAGCGACCGGCCACGTCGCCGGCGCCTGGGACATGCCGGACGGCACCCGCGTCCGTGGACTGTTCGCCGTGCTGCACACCAGTCCTCGGGCATAGAGCACCAGCGGGCTCGCTTTCGCTGGTCCGCGCCGTGGGTCTGTGGCGTGCCGGGCCGTCCCCCTGGCCCTCTGCTCGATCGCCAGCGGTGTGCTCTTCGCGACGACGATGGCGCTGGCCAGTGCCGCGTTCGACCAGCACCAGCGCTGGGGCGACTTCGGTGGACTGCTCCACCGCCGCAAAAAGCGATCGCCCGCACACCCACCCGCTGCTACCGTCAGCCCCATGCAGCGCGCCATCCACCCGTCCCTCACGACGACGCCGGAGAGTGTCCCGGCGCGCTGACAGCTGACCAAGTCCGAAGCCCCGGGGCGAGTGCCCCGGGGTTTCGTCGTGTGGTGCTCGCCTCAGTGAGGAGACCACCGTGCACGATCACCGGCGACTCGGCCGCGAGCTCGGCCTGTTCGACACCGACCCCCTGATCGGCGCCGGGCTGCCGTACTGGCTGCCCGACGGGGCCGTCGTACGGCACACCCTGGAGGAGTACGTGCGGGACGCCGAACGCGCGGCCGGGTACCGGCACGTGTACTCGCCCGTCCTCGGCAAACGCGAGCTGTACGAGATCTCCGGGCACTGGGACCACTACAGCGAGGACATGTTCCCGCCGATGGCGCTGGGCGCGGAGGAGGTCGTGCTGCGGCCCAGTCTGTGTCCGCACCACGCGCTGATCTACCGGTCCCGTTCGCACAGCTACCGGGAACTGCCGTACCGCATGGCCGAGTTGGGCGGCATGTACCGCTCGGAGCTGTCCGGGGTGCTCGGCGGTCTGACCCGGGTCCGCGCCATCCATCTCAACGACGCGCACATCTTCTGCACCCTGGACCAGGCCGTCGACGAGGCCCGCGCGGCCCTCGGCCTCATCGCCCGCGCGTACGACGACCTCGGCATCCGCGCCGCCCGTTACCGCCTCTCCCTGCCGGGCCGGTCCGGCAAGTACGTCGCCGACCCGGCGCTGTGGCAGCGCGCCACCGCACTGCTCCACGAGGCCCTGGCCGGCCTGCCGTACGACGCCGTCGAGGGGGGGCCGCCTTCTACGGCCCGAAGATCGACGTGCAGATCGCGGACGCCGCCGGACGCGAGTCCACCCTGTCCACCGTCCAGATCGACCTCCACCAGCCCGAGCGATTCGACCTGCACTACATCGGCCCCGACGGCGCCAGGCACCGTCCCGCCATGGTGCACCGCAGCATCATCGGCAGCGTCGAGCGGGCGGTCGCGCACCTCGTCGAGCAGCACGGCGGCGCGTTCCCGGCGTGGCTGGCGCCCGTGCAGCTCGTCGTCCTGCCGGTCACCGACGCGCAGGTGGAGCGGGCGTACGACGTCGTACGGCGGGCCGCCGGCCTCGGGCTGCGCGCCGAGGTCGCCGGACCCGAGGGCGGCAGTCTCGGCGCGCGTGTCCGGGAGGCCCGGCTCGTGCCGTACCAGGCGGTGATCGGGGAGCGGGAGGCCGACGGCGGCCTCGTGGCCGTACCGCTGCGGGACGGGCGGCGGCCCGGGGCCGTACCGGTGGACGAGTTGCTGCGGCGGATCGAGGAGCGGGTGGCGGCCCGCGGCACCGGGTTGTGGGACTCCGTGCCGTCCCCGGGGGAGGAACCCGCGTAGGGTCCGCGTAGGGTCGCCGTACAGGCAGCACACAAGCCCACAGGCACGCCGGCCCGCAGCCCACAGGCACGCCGGCCCGCTCGGGAAGGTGAAGGAGCCCACGCCGTGACGACCGACGACCGCCCCATCCCGGTGATCATCGACTGCGACACCGGCGTCGACGACGCCCTGGCCCTGCTGTTCGCCGTACGCCACCCGGGGCTCGATCTGCGGGCGGTGACCTGCGTGGCCGGGAACACGGACGTGGACGGCGTGGTCCGCAACACGCTGACGGTGCTGGAGCAGGCGGGCGCGCCCGGCATCCCGGTCGCCCGGGGTGCCGAGCGCCCGCTGATCGAGGCGCCCAGGTCGGCCCGGCACGTGCACGGGCACGACGGCATGGGCGACCTCGGCCTGCCCGCGCCCACCCGCACACCCGCCGACGTGGACGCCGTGACGCTGCTGCGCCGCGAGATCCTGGCCTCCCCGCGACCGGTCACCCTCGTCCCCACCGCGCCCCTGACCAACATCGCGCTGCTGCTGCGGACGCACCCGGAGGTCACCCGCAACATCCGGCGCATCGTGTTCATGGGCGGCGCGGCGGCCACCGGAAACGCCACGCCGGTCGCGGAGTTCAACGTCTGGCACGACCCGGAGGCGGCGGCGATCCTGCTCACCGCCGGGGTGCCGATCACGATGTACGGGCTGGACGTGTTCAGCCGGGTCGTCGTCCCGGCGGCGGACGTACGACGGCTGCGCGCGAGCACGGAACCGGGTGCGCGGCTGGCCGGTGAGCTGCTCGCCCACCGCCCGGCCCACCCGGGCAGCCGCCCCGACGACCCCACCGAGACCGCCGGCGGCCTCGGCGACGCGGGCGCGCTGTGCGCGGTCGCCGACCCGGAGGGCCTGACCACCCACCGCCTGCCCGTCGAGGTCGGCCTCGCCCCGGGCCCGACCCGCGGCATGACGATCGTCGACCGCCGCGCCCGCCCCGGCGAGTCGGAACTCCATGAGGGAACGCGTGAACAGGCCCTGGTGGACGTGGGGTTGGAGGTGGACGTGGAGCGGTACGTGAAGCTGTATCTGTCGACGGTTGAGGGCCTGGGCGCGGGCGGCTAGTAGGGCTTGTCCCGGTCGCCGAGCTCGGTGTCGTCGAGCTCGGTGAAGAGGGTCAGCTGAAGAGCGCCCGGTGCCTCGAGACGGGAGTTCAGCGAGTTCCAGGGGGTGCGTGTCGGCTCCGCGACCACCTCGGCTCCGGCAGCGGCCAGCTTCGCCGTGGTGGTGACGGAGTCGTCGACCTGGAAGGCGACCCGGATGTGACCGGCCACCCGCCGCCCGACCTCCACCTCGTCGATGAAGGCGGCGTGGTTCGGATCCGTCAGCTCCAGGGTGGCCCGACCGGCCTCGAGGATGGTGACCCGCCCGTCGGGAGAGGTGAACGCGCCGCGCTCGGGCAGGCCGAGGACGTCACGGTAGAAGTGCAGAGCCTCGTCGTAATCGGCTGCCGTGACCACGAGGCGGAGTTCACGAACGGCGGGCTGGTCGGACATGGCGGCTCCCGGAGATGTCGGCTGCCCCCTCGTCAACCCGGCGCTCGGCCGGACGATTCCCCGTGTGCCGCACCACCAGACGTGGCCGGACCCGCGATCGCCGGCCGCCGGTCCGGGCCTCACCCGTACGGCCCGCCGCGCTGGAAAGCGGCCGCCGGCGGTGGTGCCGTAGAGGCGTACCCGATCTTGGAAGACGTCCTGCCCCACCTGGAGGCACCCCGATGACCCACCCCCCGGCCGCCGCCCGCGTCCTGCTCGCCTGCGTGCTGTCGGTGAGCGCCCTGAGCGCCGCCGCCTGTTCCGCCGACGGGCGGGTGGTGCCTCCGCCGGAGCGCGCGGCGACGTCCGCGTCCTCCTCGGCCGCGGCCGCCGAGCAGCCCGGCGCCCTCACCGCCGCCCAGGTCGAGGCCGCGCTGATCACGGAGGCCGATCTCGGGCAGCCGTGGGTGCCGACGCGGGGTGCCGCGACCTGGCGGGACGGGCTGCTCAAGGCGAGTACGCAGGACGCCGACTGCCAGCGCCTGCTTGACGCCCTCTACGCCGACGACCTCCTCGGCACCCCCACCGGCCCGCGCGCCACCTCCGCGCTCGACGACTCCGGTACCGAGGCCCAGCTGCGCTACCAGGTCGCCGCGCACCCCCCGGCGGACGTGGACCGCACGCTGGACTGGCTGCGGTCCCTGCCCGGCAGGTGCGGCGAGTTCACGGCCGCGACCACCCGCGGCGGCATGGCGTACGTCCAGGTCTCCGACCTGCCGCTGCCGGAGGCCGGGGACGCCCGCCAGGCCCTGCGCGTGGTGCTGAACGGGCGGACGGCGGACGGCGCGGCGGCACACTTCACGATGGACGTGGCCGCCGTCCGGGTCGGCGAGAACGCGATCGCCCTCACCCACGGCGGCTTCGGCGACCTCGCGGCCGAGGTCGCGCAGACGGCCGTACAGCTCGGGGCGCAGCGCCTGACGGAGATCCGGAAACACGGGCGGGCGCAGATCTGAACCGGATCCGCCGACCCAGGTGGGCGCAGATCTGAACCGGACCCGCCGACCCGGGCGGCCGTCGGCTCACCGAAGCGTGATGACCGTGGCCGTCCCGATCGAACCCGGTGTCGGAATCCTGCGGACGAGGACCTCCCGGTCTCCGATGAGTCGCCGCAGGCCCGCCGGACCGGGCTGCAGCCGCCCCCGCTCGAAGAGAAGCAGGCTGACCTCGGTGCCGGCCGGTACGCGCATCTTCTCGTACTGGGCATATGTGACGGCATCACACCCGGAGTACCAGCCGACCTCGGGCTCGTAGCCCGTCACCACCAGGCACGGGCCGGAAGAGGCGAGCTGCGTCGCCGCCGGAACCGTGGACTCGGCCAGTCGAGTCGGCCCGGGCATCGCGCCATGTGCCACCACCTGGGCGGTTCCCAGGACCGTGACCGTGGCCAGCGCGGCGACGGCGGCGAGCACGCGCGCCGCCCACCGGCCGGTCAGCTCGGCCGTGGCGTCGACACCGAGCACGGTGAGGAGGACGACGGAGAGATAGACGAAACGCGGTTCGCCGTCGGTGGCGAAGCCCAGAATCAGGAAGACGAGCAGGGCGGTGCTGCCCAGGAACACGCGCCTGCGGTCGCCCGCACGCGGTCCGTGCACGCCCGCCCGGCGTATCCGCCGCGCGGCGGCGACGGCGGCGAAGACGCCTACGCCCATCACCACTGCCCCCAGGTCTCCGGCCAGTCGATAGGGGAAGATCGCCAGGTAGTAGACGAAACCGTCGCCCACGTAGGCGCGGTTGGCCTGCGCCGTCGCCGAGAAGACCAGGCCGAGCGGCGAGCCGGCGGCCTTCGTCGCGTAGAGGAAGTGCGGCATCAGCCCGGCGACCAGGATCGCCGCGGCGGCGAGGAGCCGACGGCCCTGAGCGGCCCAGGCCCGCGGACCGTAGGCGAGAAGCGCGGCCAGGCAGACCGCCGCGAGGTTCCCCACCACCCCGTAGCGCAGGTAGAAGGCGGCCAGGGCGACCACGGGCAGGGCCAGCAGGGCGCGCGAGCGGTCCTTCTCCTGCGCGCGTACGAGGAGGAAGACGACGAGGAGGAGGAGACCCGTCGCCCCTATGTCATTGAGGAACTCCGGTGTCCGGCGCAGGAAGCCCAGCCCGCTGAGCAGGAGCAGTACGACCACGACGGCCCGCCGGGGCGTCGTCCAGCGGGCGGCCACCAGGTAGGTGACCGTGAGCGTGAACAGGGCGAGGAGCAGAGCCACGACGCGCAGAGCGCCCACATCGTCGTGCAGGGCGAGAGCCACGCTCCCCAGCGCGGGGAGCCCGACGGGCCGGTAGATGCCCCAGCCGGCGTCCGGTGTCCCGTCCAGCCATGACCGGGCCTTGTTGGCGTACACCGCCTCCTCGTGGCCGAGGTACGGCTCGTGGTCCTGCAGCGCGGCCCACATCCCGGCGGCGAGCAGCAGCACCCCGGTCAGGTAGAGCCAGGCGGGCACGCGCCGAAGCCGGTCCACCATCGGGTCCCGGCCGGCCGGCCCGTCAGGGGGATCCCCCCACGGCCGGGCCAGCAGCCACATCGGGACGGCGGCCAACAGGTACGGCCACGGCTGGTATCCGGGGAGCCAGCCGCCCAGCCCGACGGCGAGCATCACCTGCTGCGAGCAGGCCAGAGTCGTCAACACGACTGCGGCGGCACGGGCGTTGCGCCGGGCCGCCGCCGACTGCGGAGGGAAAACCACTGAGATGTGCCTCAAGTCGACGTCATATGCGGGCCGAGAGGGACCGCTCCGCACGCAGCAGCAGCCAGGTCACCGTCAACAGGACGCCGCCGGCGGTGCACAGCACGGCCAGCGCCGTGCCGGTGTCGGGCGATCCGGGGGTGGAGCTCCACCAGTAGAGGCTCCACTGCGTGTCCTCGGGGAGCTCCATCCAGGCCGCGATCCAGTAGTGCGGCGTCCAGGTACGCACGTCCGTGGTCACGAGCGGCAAGGTGGCGGCCAACGGACCGGCCCCCAGGACGGCGGCGGGGATGACGGCCCGGGCGGCGGCAGCCGCGCACAGCGTGATCGCCGCGAAGAACGACAGCACCAGCATGGCCTTGGCGCAGGCGGTCATCGCATCACCCCACCCCGGCAGACCGGTTTTCGGCGGCACCGGTTCCGACGGGGACGGCAGATGTCGCGGCCCGCCCGGAGGCTCCACGGCCTGGCAGATCCTGATGGCCGTCCACAGCACCGCGGCGGTCACGGCCATGCTGAGCACCGCGAGGAACAGCACGACCACGAGCTTGCGCACCATCAACAGCCATAGGCGGGCCTGGTACAGCCGCACCAGCGGCCAGGTCCCGCTCTCCAGGCCCTCGGCCAGCACCACGCCGCCGAGCAGCGCGGCGAGCACCAGACCGAGCAGGGACGCGTGCTGCCATGCGGCCGCCTGCAGGGCTCCGGCGGGAGTGCCGAGTGCGGTCGGTCCCTGGCCCTGTTCCGCCGTTCCGCGCGTGACGGCGTCGAGGTACCAGAACACCGCGCGCACCGCCGCGGCGGCGGCGATCAAGAGGGTCAGGACGGCGGCCGGCCGGGCCGCCAGCCGTACCTCCGCCCGCAGGGGAGCGATCGCGTGCGTCACGTACCCGCCCTGCCCACGAGATCGCGCGGACGGGTCCGCCATGCCTGCCACAGCGCCAGTGAGAGCAACGCGATCCAGGGCAGGGCCCGTACGCCGGCGGGAGAGGCCGAGTCCATGACCGCGGTCCAGAGATGGTCGTAGACGTTCCGCCCGGTCGAAAGGCCCAGCCCGTCCGCCACGACGGGACCGGGCAGCCACGGGGTGACGGGCAACGTGACGACAGCCAGGACCAGCACGCCCACGAGGACCGTGCGCAACGGCGCCCGTACCACTGCCGCGAGCGCGACCGCGGCCGTCGCGGCCACGCCGAGCACCAGCACGCCGGTGCCGATCCTCTGCACGGCGAAGGACAGGACCTCCTGCGAGGTGACCGAGCGGTGGAGCGGAAAGGCCTGACGCGTGTGCGCGACGGCGAGGAGCCACACCCCGAGCGAGGTCGCCGCGGCGGCCAGCAGTGACCACAGCCAGAGCACGACGGCCTTCGCGGAGAGAAGCCGCCACAGCCGTTGTTCCTGGAGGAGCAGGGGCACGGCCGTACCGCGTGACCATTCACCGGCCGTGAAGAACGCGGCGAGAAGGAGTAGCGCGATCAGACCGGGAGCGGTGGCGAGCCAGCCGAACGCCCAGCCGACGGCGCCGAGGGGATGCTGAGCGAGCCCCATGTGTTCCGCGGTCGCCGCGAAACCGGCCTCGATGTCCGTGTACGCCGCGCGCGTGCGGTCCAGTCCGGCCAGGCAGTCCTTCAGGAACGGCTCGGCAGGGACGTCGGCCGGGAGATTCTTCGTGTCCTCGGCACAGGCCTGCGGAGTCAGCTTCGCGAGCCCGGCGCGCACGTTCTCCAGGTTGTTGTGCGAGACGCGCTGCACGTTGAGCGTCTGGAGGGTGATGCCGACCGCCAGCAGGAGGAGCAGCGCCACGGAGAGGAGGCGGGGAAGGGTTCGGCGCAGTTCGCCGCCGAGCAGTCGCAGCCAGGACCTCATACGTCCGCGCCCTCCCCGGCGGAGGTGGCGGCCATCGGCCGCTGCTGGGCGAAGAACCAGTCCTCCAGGTTCTGCTGCCCGTCCGCCGCGCCCAGTCCGAGCTCGTCGACGGTCCCCGACGCGCTCACCACGCCCTGGGAGATCATGACGATGCTGTCGCAGAGCCGGGCTATTTCGTCCAGTTGGTGGCTGGAGATGAGGATTCCCGCGCCCCGTGCGGTCTCTTCGGCGATGATGCCGCGCACCAGGCGCACCCCGGCGGGGTCGAGGCCGTTGGTCGGCTCGTCGAGGATCAGCAGGTCCGGTTCCTTCATCAGGGCGGCGGCGATCGCCAGTCGCTGGCGCATTCCCTGTGAGTACGTCCGGATCCGGCGGCTCGCCGCGTCCGCCAGGCCGACGCGTTCCAGGACCCGTGCGGTACGGCCGTCGTCGGGCAGGCCGGCGGTGTCGAGGAGAACACGGAGCATGCCCTGCCCTGTCATCCACCGGTAGAAAGCGGGGGCGTCCAGGGCGGCGCCGACGCGCGCCAGTACGGAGGGCCGGATGGGCAGCGCCTGTCCGAGGACACGCACCTTGCCCGCGGTGGGGGCGACGAGACCGGTGGCGATGCGCATGAGGGTGGTCTTGCCTGCCCCGTTGAGGCCGAGGAGGCCGGTCACCTGACCGGCCTCCACGCTCAGGGACACGCCGTCCAGCACGGTGCGCTTACCGTACGTCTTGACCACACCGCGGCAGGAGAGAACGGGTGCCATGAAGGGGTTCCTTGTCAGGAGGTGACGCGGTAGATCTTGAGGTTGAGCTCGTCGACCACGCCGCCCGAGGGGGTGGAGGCGACCTTCGCGTAGTAGTAGCCGTTGCCCTCGCCGGTGTAGCTCTTGGTGTAGGGGTCGTTGTCGCACGACCAGTCACGCCAGGCGACCCACTCGTCGAAGCCGGTGACCGACTTCTTGAAGTCGTAGGCGATGCGTCCGCCGTAGCGGGTCACGCACAGGTTCTGCGTGATGTACTGCGTGTTGTTGCCGACCGCGTACCAGGTGCTGGTCTCGTCGCCGGACACCGCGGATCTGAGGTAACGGTTCGAGGTGCTCCACGTCGCGGCGGACGCGGTGGTGGCGACCGCACCGACCGCCAGTGCGGCGAGCAGGGTGGTGACGCCGGCACGACGTATGCGGGCACGGGTGAGGCTCATGAGCGCTCCATGGTGGGGCCCTTGTCCCGATCGGGGAGGGGCTGTGAACAAAGTTTCGAAGTGCTTGGTGATCATGAAGGGGCAGTAGTGTCCACGTCAAGCGGGAGCCCTCCATGGGCCCCAGCGGCAGGAGACCCCGGTCCCTGCTAGTCCCGCTCGAACCGCTTCCGGTGCGCGACCACCTCGCGTGCCACGTCGAGGGCCGTGCGGCCCCCCGCGAAGGCGTCGCCGCGCAGCCGGGCGAGTGCCTCGTCGGCGCCCACCCCGAGCTGTGCCATGATCATGCCGACCGCCTGGTGGACCTCGTCGTGGTCCGCGCCCAGACCGCTCAGCCAGGGTTCGCCGCCCGGCGTCTCGTGCTCCTCCCCGTGCGGCAGTGCCATCAGCGCCACCGTCATCACACCGGCCACGAGCAGGGCTACGTGCATCTGCCGGTCGGTCAGCTCGCCGGGGGTGTCGCGGTACAGGTCGAGGGTGCCCACGCACACCGAGTCGGTGCCCAGCGGCATCACGTACACCGCCGCCACGCCCGCGGCCGTCGCCTGCTGCGCGAAGACCGGCCAGCGGTGGACGTCACGGCCCGCCGTCAGGTCGCAGGCGAGCACGGGCGCGCCGGTCTGCAGGGCGAGCCGGCACGGTCCGTCGCCCAGCGTGGCCTGGATCTGCGCCAGGTGCGCGGCCCGCTCGCTGCTCGCGCTGAGCTGGAGGGGCATGCCGTCGCTGCGCAGCGACACGCTCGCACCGGTCACCGGCAGCAGCTCGACCGCCACCGCGCACAGCCGCCCCGGGATGTCCTCGGGGGCCGCGCCCCGCACGCCCTCGGTGATCACCTCGGCGGCCCGTGCCCCGTCGGCGTCCGGGATGCCGTTGGAGTCGTCCCTGGGCCGCACGGTCACCGCCTCCTTCACTTACGGCGGCCTTCACCTTCGACGGACTCCCCGGAGCGGGCCCGCTGGACACGGGGTTCGGCCAGTGCACGCCGCCCGTCCGGAGGAGCCCCGACTACCCGTCGCCCGCAGCGCGAAACCCCTGGTCCCAGGGCCTTCACCGGGTGTCCTTCACAGTGGAGGCTGTGCGGGTGCGGGCCCGAGAGTGGTCGTGCCGGGGGCCGTACGGTGGCCCAGCCCCGTCCGGTACGCGTCCAGCGCGGCCTCCACCCGGCCGGTGCGGCGCAGCAGATCGCCCAGCAGGCGGCACAGGTCGGCGAGGTCACCGGCGGCGCCCGCCCGCTCCAGCAGGCTCAGGGCCCGTACGTAGTGCTCCTCGGCCTCCTCGGTCCGCCGGGCGTCCTCGGCGATGATGCCGAGCAGCCGGTGCGCGGCGGCGGCGTGCACCGCGCCGCGCTCGGGCGAGAGGTCCCCGAGCACCCCGTGCAGCAGGGCGGCCGCCTCCTCGGACCTGCCCCCGCGGTGCAGGACGTCGGCCAGTTCGACGGCGACCTGGCTGCTGTAGAGGGTGGCGCGCTTGGCCGCGTGCATCCGCAGGGCTCGCGCAACTCATGCTAGGCAGGCATCAATTGGCAGTTCTGGGGACGGCGGAGGCCGAGCAGGCGCTGCGGCGCTTCACCTGCGGCGGTCCCAAGCACCCCACGTACCGGGCGATCGAGGAACTGGGGCGGGCGGTGCGTACGGCGTTCATCTGCGACTATCTCGCCGATGCCGAGATACGCCGGAAGATCCGCGAGGGCTTGCAGGTGGGACAATCCCCCGGATGCCTGGGCGGGGCCGTACGCCCGCCCAGGGCGTCCGGGGTGCGTGCGGTCCGCGTCGCGTCGGGGGCGGTCCCCGACGCTGTAGCGGGTGGTGTTGTCCATCCCGGTGATGAAGTCGCCAGCGGTGTTGCGGGTGAGCGGGAGCAGCGGTTCGGCCACCGCCTTCACTTCGTTCCGGGCAGCTCCAGTTCACCAGATGAGGAACGGCCTCACTCCGCCTCGATCGTGCACCGTATGCGGAGCACGACCACGCCTGGTGGCGACAGCCCCCACTCCGCAGACCCCCGAAACAAGACCACCTGTATACGGACCCCGGACATCCCAGGCAGCCCACTCAGTCCGCTTTTGGTCTCCAGAATGGTGCGGCGCGTCGGGCGGAATGCGCTGAGAGGAGGCCGATGGCCACGGCGGCCAGGGAGAAACCGATGGCTGCGGTGGCCAGGACCGGAAAGGAGAATCTGCCCTCCCGCAGGGAGATGACGAAGAACAGTGAGTGCCAGTTGGTGATGAAGGTCGCGAGGGCGGTCGCGATGAGCAGCGGCACCGTCAGGTACCACAGGGCGATCGTACGAAAAACCTGGTTGTTGCCGGTCAGAACGGTCAGTGGTGCCAGTCCTGCTCTGATGCGTACGAACTCTGCGGCGGCGCTGATCAGCCCCGCCACGAGCAGCAGTGCCAGGCCGGTTCCGCCGAAGAGGAAGAGCCAGTTGTTGAGATTGTTCTTCTGTTGGGCGCCGATCACCCAGGTTTCTCCGGGGGTGTTGACGTTGATGCCGGGGTGGGCAGCGTAGGCGGCTTTTTCGATGTCGGCACGGTGTCCGGGTTCATCGGTGGTGACGATGAGGGACCCGTTGATCTGACTGACGGGCAAGTCGCCGTTGACGGCACGGACGGTGAGGTTGCCTGCGTAAGGGCGGGCCAGTTCTTCCAGCCGGGGATCGCGCGTGGTGACCTGCTGTGCGGTGGCCGGGCAGGGCAGGCGCAGGGACTTCAGGTCGGGGCAGGATCCCGCCAGGTCGATGCGAGGGTGGTCGCCTTCAGGGTGGGTGGTCGCGACCAGGAGGTGCGATCCGTCGGGAAGGTTGCGTGAGAAGTTCTTGACGGCGCCGGAGGTGAGGGTGCTGCTGTGGACGGTGTAAAGGGTGTCGCCGACGCGTTGGGTGATCCGCTGTGCGGCGGCGGCGCTGTCTCCCAGTCGGCTGTTCCAGACCTGAAGGTGGCTGATGAGGCCGATGCCGATGATGAAGACCACGGAGAGGCGCACCAGGACGCCCGGGTGGGCTGCGGTCCAGCGGCCTGCGATGAGTCGGCCGGGATTTCCGTTGCGGTAGCCGCTGGCGGCGATGCGTTTGCCGTTGGCGATGGAGAGCTGGGCGATCACTGAGGGCAGCGTGGCCCACATCAGGACGGTGCCGGCCAGGAAGATCGCCATGTCCGGGCCCTTGGGAGCGTACTGGCTGAAGGCGATCGCCAGGACGCCGACCACACACAGGGCCAGGCGCCATTTGGGCAGACGCGAAGTGGAGGTGCTTGGCCGGGTGGCCGTCTTGGAGCGTTGCACCCGGTGCAGGATCACGACCAGCAGCAGTGTCAGGATCAGGGATACGGCGAGTGCGCCGGCCAGTTCGGGCCACGCCCGGCGCGTGTCGGTTGTGTCGATGATGTAGCCGGTGAGGGGTAGGCGGACGTCGGTGGCAAGCAGCAGTGCGGCCGGGATGAGAGCCACCAGGGTTCCGGCAGCGGCCGGTACGAAGGCCTCTCCGACGTTGATCACGGCTCGGTGGGCCCATGAGGCGCCCAGGGCGTTGATGAGCTGGCTTCGGCGGTCACGGGTCGCCGATCCGACGCGGGTGGCTACGACCAGCAGTGCCAGGGCTGGTACGGCCATCAGGACGGCGATAGCACCGCCGGTTTGGACCGCCGTGTGGGGATAGGTGTCCTGGTTCATCGGGAAGAGTTGGCCGAAGCCGGTGATGTACTGCCAGGACTCTGCTGCGGGGTCAGCCGGCGGGTGGGCCGGGCGAACATAGGCCATACGCTCGGAGGGCGATCTCAGCCCCTGCGGGTTGATGGTTCCGGCGTAGTGGCCGTAACGGTCAATGCTGTCGTAGTCCTCAGCTGCCCGGGCCAGCTCGGGAGAGAGGAAGGCTTCGCCGGGGCGGGGCCAGCGGGAAAGCCCTGGCGGTGGAGGGCTCTTGGGGGCGAGCGGCTCGATGTAGATGACGCCGTGTGGTGAAGTACCGAAGGAGTCGAAGGCTTCCTTCCACAGGGCGGTGGCTTGCTGGGCGGTGCCGGTCACGATGGGGCCGCGGGCAGTGTCGCGCTGGGTGCGCCCGTCGAACGTGGCGGTGGTGGTGACAAACGCCAGGGCCGTCAGGGCCATGGCGGCCGAGGCCGCCATCAATGCCCAAAAGCGCAGTCGCGTGCCGGGCGTCGTTCGTGCCGCGGCCAGACCGACTCTGAGGAGCTGGATCCACAGTCGGCCCGGGCGGCGGGTCTGGGCGGGGTGCGAGCCGATCACGCGTGTGTTCCTCGGTGGGCGGGGACGAGACTGCTCTCCTGCAACTGAAACGCATGCGTGGCGCGCTCGGCGATGGAGGGGTCATGGGTGACGACCAGGAGCGCGCAGTTGCGTTCACGGCAGATTCGGAAAAGCTGGTCGGCCACATTCTCACGCGCTTTGGGGTCGAGTGCGCCGGTTGGTTCATCCGCCAGCAGCACTGGCGGCTGCGCGATCAGGGCCCGGGCCACTGCGGTCCGCTGGCGTTCTCCGCCGGAGAGCATCCCCGTGGGGGTGGTGCCGTGGGGAACATCGAGTTCGTCCAGGAGCCGGATGGCGGCCGCGTAGGCCTGATGGTGGTCGGAGCCGTCCAGGAGCATGGGCAGTGCGACGTTTTCCACGGGCGTCAGTTCGGGGAGCAACTCGCCGAACTGGAAGACAATGCCGAGGTGTTTGCGGCGGGCCTTGGCCAGGGCGCCGGGCAACAGACCGGTCAGACGGTGCCCTCCAGCGGTGATCGTGCCGGAGTCGGGTTTGATCAGGCCGAGTACGCACATCAGAAGTGTGGACTTGCCTGACCCGCTGGGCCCGGTGATGGCCACGGACTCCCCTGGAGCCACGGTGAGGTCGACATTGTTGAGGAGTACGCGGTCTTCTACCTGATAGGTCAAGCCCTTTACCCGAAGGCCATCGCCCAGCGGCGGTGTGGGGGTCACAGCACGTCCGTATTCTTGAAGAAGGAAAGCTGAAGAGGAAACGGGTGCCGCCGGGCAGTGTTGCGGTGAGGTCAGGTTACGGGGCGACCCAACCCGAGCAGTCGTCCTCCTCCCAGTTGTTTTCGTCGCACGCCTTGAACTTGATGACCTTCGAGCCGTCACCCGAGATCACGCGGGTTCTGTAGCCGCTGTGGTTCCACAGCGTGCGTTCGGTACCGGCGCTGTCCTGCCGGTAGTACAGGGCCTTGCCCGGGTCGCCGTCGTTGCTGCCGTCGTAGACGGAGATGAGCCCGCTGTCGCTGTTCCACGGGCTGGTGGCAGTGACGCCGCCGCCGGTGGCGCTGACCGCCATGGCGCTGGTGGTCGGCACCGCGATGCCGATGGCCAGCGCTATGCCGGCTATCGCCTTGATCCTGCGCATGAGTGTTTCCCTCCCCTTTAGTTAACCGGTGCGGCTCTTGTGCCGCCCGAGATCACCAATTGATCATGCATAGGTCAAAGGTTCTCCACAACAAGATCACGAAGTATGGCCAAGTCACGCTGTGGAACCCAGCAGTCCGGCACCAGATGGCTGGTTGCGGTCCGCGGTGGCTGGAGGTGAGCACGCGATGCGCGGCGCCACGCTGGTGATCGAGGCTGTCCACCAGGCTTCTCCGCGATCGTCACCTTGGAGAACCGACACCGAAGCTCAGCCTGGAGCTCCACAGCGGCGGCCGGACTGTCGACCGGGCATGCCGAGAAGTCGATGCTCTCGTCATCCGGGCGGGAGACCACGGCACCACCTGGATTGGGGTGCTGGCTTCTGCACGCAGGACGACGTGCTACTGACCAAGCGCGTCGACGCCGAAATCCGCCGTCGGACACGGTCCTTTGCCGGAGCGAGATCGACAACGGTCCGTCGAACCCCTGTTGCAACAAGCCGGGCCCATGACGGGCCCTCAGCAGCCTTCCCGGCCACCCGGTTGGACGCAAATGACGTCGAACGGCACACCCGTCCGAAGTGTGACGCTCAGCCGGGCTCGCCCTGCCGCTCGCGCGGCGGCGCGGTCGCGTCCGCCTACCACACCCGCCGCTTCACGTTGGTCCCCCGGCTGAAGAAGGCACTGCGGGTACCGACCCCGGCGGACAGTCCGGGCCGGCCGTGGCGGCCGGGCACCCCGCCGCCGGCGCCGACCGACCCGGACCTGCCGAGCGCGGACATCCGCATCGGGTACGCGAGGTGCTCGGCCCTCGGGCAGGAACTCGACTCACAACTGGACGCGCTGAGTAAGCACGGCATTCCGAGGGACAAGATCTTCAGCGAGAAGATCAGCAGGACGGCACACCCCTCCGTCGGGGACCGCAGGCCCCCGGCGGGTCGGGTTCCGACACTCCCGCCCCGTCTCCCCGAACCCTGGACAGGTCGAGCAGGCGGTGCGGCCGTGATCCCGGGGAGGGCTCAGCGCTTGAGCGTGAAGGTGAAGTCGCCGGAGAGCTTGCCGCTCAGCCGGACTGCCGAGACGAGTTTCCCCTCCGTGATCAGTCTTTCGACCTCGCCCCGCGAAAGACCGCACCCTTCAGCGATCAGTCGCACCGGCCGGACAGGGATCCGCGCCGCAAAGCGGACCGAGACGTCGATCACCTCGCGGTCCAGGTGATCCGATCCGCCGGTGTCGAGGCGCCAGGCGTTGTCCCAGTCGAGGGCGATGCGATTACGGCGCCGCACAACCGGATCCTGGAGCAGCTCGGCTGTCAGGCCAGGGTCGTTGTCATGCAGCCGGTCCAGCAGCTCAGGTCGTACGGAGCGCACATTCATCCGCTCCAGGGCCGTGAGCTTCGCGGTTTCCCCGCAAGCGGTACAGAGCGCGAGGATCCAGGCGTCGATGAGCTTGTGGTGTGCGTTGACGCGGAATTTGCCGCTTGCCCGGAAGCGCTCGGACGCGCACGCGTGGCAACGGCGGACAACGAGCGGCAGGCAGGTGGGCACGACCACCCAGTTTTCGAGCACAGAAGTACACCGGTTTCAGTGAGAAGTCCGCAGCAGAAAGGAGCGCGGCGCACATGCGCGACGCGCGACAGATCAGCGCTCGGGAGGTCTCACAGGGTGTACAACGGCACGTCCTTGACCAGACGACTTGGTTCGGCAGCACGGTAATGGCGCACAGCGGCGCCGCTCCACTGTTTTTCCATCAGCGCCGAGGCCTCCCGGAGGCCGCGAGCCCCTGCGCAGCACACCGTCAGGCTCCGGCCCGCCTCGGCTCCCGGGCCGGATCCGTGGTGGGCCCCGCGCATGCTCGCCGGCGTCGTACGACAGGGCCGTAACGGCCCGTGAGCCAGGCGGTGCAGGCGACCGTCAGGCCGAGTGCGAGCAGGAGCCAGGATGCCGTGCGCAGGGTGGCCGTGAGGGCGTCGTAGACCGCGGCCGCGGCCGGGCGGTGGGCCGCGTCGGGCAGGTCGGCGAGGGTGAGGCGGCGGCCGATGGCCACGGCGAGGACGAGGAGGGCGCCGCCCAGGGCCGTGCCGAGGCCGACGGCGGTGAGCGCGCGGCGGCGGCAGGCGGCGACGGCGATTCCGGCGACGGCGAAGGCGACGGCGGCGAGCGGCAGCCAGAACGCTGCGGTGTCCAGCACGTGGTAGCCCTTCCGGAGCCCGGCCACGTCCTGCGCGGGGAGGACGGTGACCTCGGTGTGCTCGATGGGGATGCGGTGGGCCAGCGGCGCGTGGTCCTGGGCGAGCCGGTGTTTGACCCGGGCGGCGACGGGGGCCAGGTCGACGGTGACGGGGCGGGCGCCGGGCCGGTCGTCGCGCAGGGCGCGCAGCACGGCGTCGTGGACGGCCTGGTTCGCCGCGTCCCATGCCGTGCGGAACGCCTCGGTGTGGGTGAACGAGCGCACGGCGTCGTGCACGAACGGGCCGACCACACCGCGCAGGTGCCGGGCTTCGGCCCCGTGGCCGAGTTCGTCGCCGACCTCGTTCAGGATTCCGGCGCCGACGCCGTCCACGACCGCCTCGCGCACGTCCGGGTCGGCGGCCAGCGGCGCCATCGTCGTGACGTACCGGCCGGTGTCGGCCAGCCCGTACACCGCCCAGGCCGCGAGCGTGGCGAACGGCACGAGCAGGCAGGCCAGGGCGATCAGGACGGCCGACAGGGCGGTGCGGAGGCGTACGGGCACCCTTCCAGGCAAGGCGCCGGGGCGTGGGCACGCGAGCCGCGGTGCTGCGAATGGGCGTACGCGCCGACCTCCCTCACTCGATGCGGCGGCCCTGCGCGTCCTCGTGGGTGTAGTAGCGGTAGAAGAGCACGGCGAAGAAGGCCGCCGCGATCACCAGCCCCAGCACGATCGACGCCAGTACCGTCGCGCCGCCCTGTTCGTACAGGAAGCCGATCGCGCAGCCGGCGAAGGCGGACCACAGCAGTGCGCGCGTTTCGCGCGTCAGGCGCGAGGCCACCGCCCGTACGGCGATGTACAGCACCATGAACGCGAACGCCGTCAGGAAGCCGAACAGGACGTTCCAGCCGGTGATGGGACCGCCGTCGCGCCGGTTGGCCGCCACCCAGTAGCCGAACAGGAGCCCCAGGACGACGGGTACCGCCCACTTCGCGGCCGTGTGGACCCGCTCGCTGAAGACGTCGGGCGTACGGGGCCGCCTGCGCGTCCCGCCGGGCGCGGGTGCCGCGTGAGCCATGAGAGCACTCCTCTCTCTGCGCCCCCGCTACCAGGGCACACCTGCGGCAGGCCGCTGGCAAGTCGGCCGAGCCGACTCCCGCGACCGGATGCGGCCCGCGCGGCCCCGTGTTTCGCTGGGGCCGTGAGCCACGGCAGCGGGGGGCACGGCCTGCGCGACCGGTACCCCCGGGCCGGCCGGCGGGACGTCGCGGACCGGCACCAGATGCTGCGGCTGGGCGGCCGCAGCGTGGCCTGGCTGCCGCCGCTGCTGCTGCTCGCCGCGATCCCGTCGATCGACCTGAACACCGCCGGCGACTTCCGGATGATCACCTGGGTGGTGCTGGTGCCCGGCATCGCCGCGGCGATCTGCGGGGTGTGGGGCACGGCCGTGTTCGCGCTGCTCGCGGTCGTCACCTACGTCGCCGTGGACAGCGTCTGGCCGTACGAGTACCGGTCCGGGCCGGCCGACTTCGTCCTCGTCGCCATCGGCGGCGCCCTCGCCACCCTCGCCTGCTGGGTCCGGGTGCGCGGTGAGCGCCGCGCGCTGCACATGCGGGACGTCACCGAGACGATCCGCCGCACCGTGCTGCGCCCGCTGCCGCCGGGCTGGGGCGGCCTCGACCACGCGGGCGTCTACCTCACCGCCGACGCCCAGGCCCGGGTCGGTGGCGACTTCTATGACATCCAGCCCGGCCCGCACGGCACCCGCGTCCTCGTCGGTGACGTGCAGGGCAAGGGGCTCGGCGCGGTGGAGACGGCGGCCGCGCTGCTCGGCACGTTCCGCGAGGCCGCCTACCACGAGCGGGACCTGGCGACGGTCGCCGACCGGCTGGAGACCCGGATGCTGCGCCACCGCGCCCACACCACGGCCCTCGGCCTCCCCCAAGGGACCCCCATCGACGACGACCGCTTCGCCACCGCCGTCCTCATCGGCTTCTCCGAGGACGCGCCCGGCGCGGTGGACGCCGTGGTCTTCGGCCACGAGCCGCCGCTGGCCGTCGGCCCGTCCGGCGTCCGTGCCCTGCCGGCCGGCGGCGGACTCCCCCTCGGTTTCGGAGAGCTGGGCGGCGGCCCGCCTCCGGTGCGGCGGCTGCCCCTCGCCGCGTCCGAGACGCTGCTGCTGTGCACCGACGGGGTGACCGAGGCGCGGGACGGCGACGGGGAGTTCTACCGGCTCGCGGAGGAGGTGGCCCGGGCCGTCGCCCAGGACCCGCGCCTGGCCGAACCGGCGCGGCTGGTCGCCTTCGTACGGGACGGCACGCTGCGGCACTGCGGCGGTCGCCTGGGGGACGACACCACGGTGTTCGCCGTACGGCGCACGGGAGGGCCGCTCGGCCAGGACGTCGTGCCGTGGGCGGGACGGGCGGCGGGCGAACGCCACGAACGGGGAGGTTTGCAGTACTGAGGTCCTCCTTTGCAGCCGCAGCGGTTACCGTGCTGCCGTACGTGATCGACAGGGGGAGGGGACCATGCCCGGAACCGTACTGCTGGTGGCGGCCTCGCCACTGGGCAAGGGGCGCCTTGTGGACGCCGCCTCCGTGCTCCCCGTCCTCGCGGCCGTCCCGCCCGCCGTGCTGTCCGGCACGGACACCGCGAACGTCGTCGAACTCGCCGACCCGCTGGAGCCGCAGGCCGTCCTGACCCGGCTGCGCGCCGCCGCGACGGCCCCCGGCCCGCTCACCGTGTACGTCACCGGCCAGCTCCAGCTCGACCGCCGCCAGCACCTGCCCCACCTGGCGATGGCCCGCACGACCCCGTCGACGGTCCGCTACACGGCCTTCCCCTGGCACTGGTTCCGGGAGGAGCTGCGGCTGCGGCCCGGCGGTACGACGACGCTGGTCCTCGACCTGCACGCGGACACGGAGACCTGGCAGTGGCTGCGCTCCCACCCGCTCGACACCGGCCGCGGCAACGCCGTCTACGGTCGCGTCGCACCGCCGCCGTCGCGGCGGGCGGTGGCCGTCCCCGCGTACATGCGGGCGGTCGCGACGATCCTGCGCAGCGGGTACCGGCCACCGCTGGAGCAGCTGCATCAGCAGGCGCTGGCCCGCATCGCGCCCGAGAGCTCGGGCGCGGACCTGGTGCTGGCGGCCGCGGGGCCGGGCAGCGGCGACCCGCACGCCGACATCGCCGCCGCCGTCCGGGCCGGCCGCCACGCCGACGCCGACGCGCTCGCCGCGCGCCACGAGCAGGCCGCCGTACGGGCGCACGGGCCCGGGTCGCAGGAGGCGCTGCACTGGGCGGAGGTCCGGGCCGATCTGGCGATGTTCGCGGGGGACGCGGTACGCAGCTGCCGGACGTGGCTGGCGGTGGCCGGGGCACGGCTGAACGCCGGGCAGGCGGCGGACGCGCCCGCCGTCGAGGCGGCCGTGGACCGGGCCCACCACCAGTGGGGGCAGATCCGCGACCCCGCGCAGGCCCGTGAACTGGGGCCCGCCCTCGCGGAGTTGAGAAGCCGGGTGCCCGGGCGGCGCGAAGGGGCACTGGACCACGTCCAGCGGCAGCTGCGGCAGTTGCAGACGCAGGGCTGAGCCGCCCGCTGCCGGACCCTCCCCCTGAGGCAACAGCGATGCCATGATGGTGAGTTATGGCTGAGGGGGATGGAGTGGCCGACAAAGGCGTGGCCAACCAGGGCATTCGCGTGCGGCTGGACGGAACCGCGAGCGAGAGTGACATCGGAGCGCTGCGCAAGTGGCTGGAGCGGGAGAAACCGCTCGACGAGCTGGTGCGCGCGGGGCGGTTGCGGATCGACGAGCGGCGCGGGACGGACGAGGAGACCGGCGCCCCGATGGGCATCGGCATGGAGATCGTCGTGGCGCTGGTCGGAGGAGCCGCCTCGGTCGCCTTCCGGGATCTGCTGGACCAGGTGAAGGCGGCCGTACAGGCCTGGCGGGAGAACCGTCGCGAGGTGGAGGACGGGGAACCGCCCGAGGGGCAGGTCGATCCGGTGCCGCTCGACGACAGGTAGGCCGGTGGACCGTTTCGACCCGCGCGGGCTGGTGAACCGGGCGCTGCTGGTCGGTGTGTCCGAGTACGACCTCACGGAGCCGCCGCACGGGGTGCCCGGCGACCTGCCGGCCGTCAAGCACAACGTGACCCGGCTGCGCGAGGTGCTGCCGCACGGCGGGGTGTTCGACGAGCGCGACATCAGGGAGTTGCGCTCGCCCTCGCAGGACGACTTCGGGCGGGCGCTGCGCACGGTCGCCGCAGAGGCCGAGGGCCTGCTGCTGTTGTACTTCGCCGGGCACGGCGCCATCCCCAGCGCGGGCGACGAGCTGTTCCTGCAGATGCGCAACGCGAGCGTGGTCGCGGGCGGGCACGCGGTGTTCCCCGGCGCGGAGATGTTCACCACCGTCCTGACGGTCCTCGCGACCAGCCCGGCCCGGCGGATCGTGGTGATCCTGGACTGCTGCTTCGCGGGCAACGCGGCCTGGCTGTGGGAGACCTTCCGCGACAAGCGGCGCGTGCTGCTGCTGATGAGCGTGCAGGCCAACCACCGCATCGACGCGGGCGATCCGAGGACGCCGACCCCGTTCACCGCCGAACTCCTCCACCTCCTGCGGGAGGCGGACGAGGCCGACCTGGGGTTCCGGGACCTCGCGGACCGGCTGTGGGAGCGGATGGACCACCGGCGGTATCGCACGGTGCGCGGCGAGCCGTGGGAGCCGCAGAGCCGCGCCGAGACCAAGGAGGACGTGCTGCTGTGGGCACGGGCGGTACGGCCGGCGCCGGACGAGCGGCAGGAAAACCAGCAGGAGCAGCAGGAGCGCGAGCAGGAGGACGAGCAGGAACAGGAACAGGAACAGGAACAGGAACAGGACCAGGAACAGGACAAGGAACAGGACAAGGAGCAGGAACAGGAACAGGGCCAGGAACAGGACCAGGAACAGGAGGAGGAGCGGGAGGCCCGGTTGCGCCGGGTCCTTGCCGTGTTGCTGGGCGTCCTGCGCCCGGCGGCCGCCTGGTTCAGCCTCTCCCGGCTGCCCGGCCTGCTGCGGGCGGGCCGGCGCCCTCGCCACCGGACCGTGAACCGGGTCGTCCTCCCGCTGGTCGTCGCCGCCCTGGCCGTCGGCTCGTACGGCCTGGCCACCCGCACCGGCGGCCCCGCCACCTGTGCCCCGCCGCTGGAGCTGCGCGTGCTGACCGACCCCGACCTGGAGCCGACGGTCCGCGCCGCCGCCGACGCCTACCTGACGTCGGACGGGAACACCACCGGCGACGGCTGCCGCCGCACCGGCATCACCGTCTACAGCGCGGGCTCCTCCGACGTGGTCACCGCGCTGCGCAAGCAGACCGTCGCCTGGCAGGAACCCCACGACGAGACCAACCCGCAGCGGGACATCGGCCCGCAGCCGGACATCTGGATCCCCGCCTCCCGCGCCGATGTCGCCCGGGTCGTCGACGGGCAGGACACCGACGCCGTCGCCCGGCTCAAGCCGGCGGAGGAACCGCTCGCCTACTCCCCGGTCGTGCTGGCCGTCCCGCAGGACCTCGCCGTCGAGGACCTGTACGCACGCACCGGCCGCACCCTCAACGAGATGATCGACGCCCTGCTCGACCGGGACGAGGACGCCGAAGTGCGCCGCCCCGACCCGGAGTTCACGGACGCGGCACTGCTCGCGAGCATCGGCCTGTACGGCCCCGGGCTGCGCGACACGGCCCGCCTCGAACGCCTGGTGGCCCCGCCGGGAGCGCCCGCGCCGACCGCCGGGGACCTGCTGTGCTCCCTGCCCGACGTCGACGCCGTGGACGACCGCACCGCCGCCCTCGTCCCCGAGTTCCTGATGCGCAGTGGCGTCGGCTGCGACCGCACCACCCGCAGCCCGCGCCTCGCCCAGTACCCCAAGGACGTCCCCGGGCTGGAGCCGCTGTTCGTGCGGGTCCGCTGGCTGGGCGCCGACCGCGACGGGACCGCCCGCGACGACGCGGCCGACGACTTCCGCGGCTGGCTCGGCGGCGAGGGAGGCCGCGCGGTGTTCGCACGGGACGGCTTCCGCTCCCCCACCGGCGGCAGCCGGCCCCTGCTGGACGGGAAGCACGTCGCCGAGGGGGTGCTGCGCGCGCCCACCCCGCTGGACGAGTCCGCCGGCCGGGACGAGATGGAGGCCGCGCTCGACGCGTACCAGGGCGCACGCGGGCCCGGCCGGGTGCTGTTCCTGCTCGACAGCTCCGGCTCGATGGCCAGGCAGTGGGCGGGCCCGAGCGGCGGCCCGGGCCTGCTGAAGCAGTCGCTGGGCGGGCTCGGCGGCCGGGACGAGTACGCGGTGTGGGCGGTGGCGGGCACGACGGGACGGTCGTACGAGACCCTGCTGCCCTTCGGCTCCCACCGGCGCAACGAGGCCGAGACGACCATCGACCGCCGGGCCCGCGTCCGGGACGCCGAGGCCGACCCGCACGCCGCGCTGCTCGCCGCGCTCGACGAGCTGGACAGCCGCGGCGGAGACCGGCGGCCCCAGCTGATCGTCCACATCACCGACGACGAGGACGCCGGCCGGCTGACCGGCGCCCGCCTCGACGACGTCCTGGCCCGGGCACGGGCGGCGCGGGTGCCGGTGACCATGGTGTCGCTGGAGAGCGGCGGCTGCGACCGGGGCCGCCCGGACCGCCGCATCTCCGACGCGAGCGGCGGCCGCTGTTTGGACGCCGGCGACGACCTCGCCGCGGCCCTGCGCGACGAGGTGGCGCGCACCGGGACGGGGGAGGACTGATGGGGCGACGGCTCGACGCGGCGGCCCTGCACGACGGGGTGGCGCGCACCGGAACCGGTGAGGGCCGTCGCGCGCACCGCAACCGGGGAGGACTCATGGCCCGACGGCTCGCCGTGCTCCTGGCCCTGCTGATGGTGGCCGCCTGCACCGGCGGACAGGGCGACGGCGCCGGGCCGGGCGCGTCGGCCTCCGGCGGTGACGTGGAGGGCGTCATCGTGGTCGCCAGCGGCCGGGACGTCACCGGCCGCAACGGCGTCCGACGACAGCTCATCGACGCCTGGAACACCCGCCAGCAGAAGGAGAACTCCGGCTACCGCGCCCGCCTGGTGGAACTGCCCGGCAGCGCC
This sequence comes from Streptomyces deserti, assembly GCF_054782695.1. Taxonomy (NCBI): domain Bacteria; kingdom Bacillati; phylum Actinomycetota; class Actinomycetes; order Kitasatosporales; family Streptomycetaceae; genus Streptomyces; species Streptomyces deserti. The sequence continues at coordinate 211,857 of NZ_BAAGRZ010000009.1, read as the reverse complement.
GACGAACAGCGCAGCCAGCTGCTCGGCGCCCTGCAGTCCGGCAGCGCCGAGTACGACGTCGTCAACCTGGACGTGACCTGGGTCCCGGAGTTCGCCGCCGCCCGCCTGATCCGCCCGCTGCCCGAGAGGCTGATCGACCCCGACATCATCGAGCCGGTGGCCGGCACGGCCTGGTGGGACGGCCGGGTGTACGCGGTGCCGTTCAACAGCGACGTGGGGCTCCTCTACTACCGGCGCGACCTGCTGGAGCAGGCGGGCGTGGAGCGGCCCGACCTGAGCGGCGCCACCGGCTGGCAGGCGGTCCGTGCGCTCGTCGACACCCTGAACGAGCACCGGCCCAAGGCCCCGTACGACAAGGGCTGGACCACCCAGCTGGCCGCCTACGAGGGCCGTACGGTCAACGCCGTCGAGGCGTTCGCGTCCGCGGTGGAGGACTTCGCGCTCGTCGACGACGACGGCCACTACACCGCCACCGTCGAGGAACTGACGGCGGGCGTCGCGGAGCTGCGCCTGCGCACCGACAAGCCGTACACGCTGCAGAACGCCGTCACCTCCGACGAGGAAGCCTCCCTGAGCGACTTCGCGGCCGGGCGCACCGCGTTCCTGCGGCACTGGCCGTACGCCTACCGCACCCTGTACCGCACGTTCACCGAGCGGCAGCTCGACGTGGCCCCGCTGCCGGGCCGTGCGGTGCTCGGAGGGCAGAACCTCGCGGTGACGGGCGCCTCGCAGCGGGCGGGCAAGGCGACCGAGCTGATCGAGTTCCTCACCGGCCGGGAGAGCGAACGCTGCCTGCTGGACGCGGGCTTCGCGGCGACCCGCACCTCGGCCTACCGGGACGACGGCCTGCGCTGCACGGTGGCCGCCCCGGGCCCCTCGGCCTCACCCACCGGCGAGAGCGCCGACACCATGCCCCGTGACAAGGACACGGGCCGCCCCGCCTACGCCGAGAACATCCTGCTCCCCGCCCTCCAGCAGGCCGTCCACCGCCCCCGCACCCCGCTGTACGGCGCGTTCACGCAGACGTTCACCGCCCGGCTGGGAGCCCTGTTCACCGACAGCCCGCCGGGCGACGCGGAGCTGGCGAGGAGCCTGGACGAGGCGCTGCGCGGGGCACTGCCCGACTGAGCCCGGTCACGCTCCAGCGCCCGTCTCCACATCGCACTCGAACCAGACGGTCTTGCCGGTCCGGTCGGTCAGGGGCTCCCACCCCCACCGATCGGTGACGGCTTCGACGATCAGCATTCCGCGTCCGTCCTCGGCGAGCTCGTCCACAGCTGTGGACAGCGGCGGGCACGGGTTGGTGTCGGTGACCTCGACCCGCAGCCCCTGCCCGTCCGGCCGCCGCAGGATCAGCACGGCGCCACGCCGGTCCGAGGTGTGACGCACGACGTTGGCGACCAGCTCGGTGAGGGCGAGGGCGGCGGCGTCGAAGAGGCCGGCCATCTCCCAGGCGGTGAGATACACCCGGAGGACGCGGCGCAGATGCCGGGCGGAGTGCTCACCGAGGGTGAAGCCGACGCCATACCTGGTGCCAAGTCCTGGCCCCTGCCGCTCAGTTACGTGATTCATGCCACCAGCGTGGAGTCGCTTGGTTACTCTCGGCCACAAGCCGAAATGAACGCGGTGCCGCGTTCTGACCAGGGGGTGACCGCTCCATGCCCAACATCCGCAAACTCGACCCCACCGCCTCGCCGTTGGACTACTTCGGTTCCGAACTCCGCCGGTACCGGGAGAGCGCGGGGATGTCCCAGCAGGAGCTGGGCGAATGCATCTTCTGCACCGGCTCGTTGGTCGGCCAGATCGAGACCGCGCACAAGGTGCCGACCAGGGAGTTCGCGGAGCGGGCGGATGCGGCGCTGATGACGGACGGGTGTTTTTCGAGGCTGGTCGGGCTGGTGTTGCGGTCCCAACTGCCGACGTGGTTTCAGCCGTATGCGGAGATGGAGGCGAGGGCGACGTACATCGCCACGTTTCAGCCGCAGGTGGTGTACGGGCTTCTGCAGACGGAGCAGTACGCGCGGGCCGTGCTGGGCGCGTCCCAACCGGAGAACCTCGACGAGCTGGTCGCGGCGCGCATGGAACGGCAGCGCGTCCTGGGCAAGGAGAAGCCGCCCGTGGTGTGGGTGGTGCTGGACGAGGCGGTGCTGTACCGGCCCATCGGAGGCCGGGAGGTGATGCGAAACCAGCTGGCGCACCTGCTGAGTTTCCGGAACCAACGGCGCGTGAAGATCCAGGTGCTGCCGTTCTCGGTGGGGGAACACCCAGGCCTGCCGGGCGCCTTCAACCTCCTGCGCCTCGACGACGACCCGGACATCGTCTACACCGATGACTTCGTCCAGGGACACATGACGGCCAATCCGGACAGTGTCAGCGAGGGCTGGCTCCATTACGATCAATTGCGAGCTGCCGCGCTCTCGGTACGGGACTCGGCAGACCTGATCGCCCACGTGATGGAGGAGCGCTATGGAGACCAGCCAACAGCTGAGGAGCGCGACGTGGCGTAAGTCGAGCTACAGCAGCAGCAACGGCGGCGATTGCGTCGAGTGTGCTCCCCTCGGCGGCGCCGCATGGCGTAAGTCGTCGTACAGCGGCAACACAGGGGGCGATTGCGTCGAGGTCGCCGACCTCGGCCCCGGTGTCGCCGTCCGCGACTCCAAGAACCCCGAGGTCGGCATCCTCACGCTCTCGCCGGAGGCGTACGTCGCCTTCGTCGGCCACCTCGCCGCCCGGTAACTAGCGTCCTGCCGCCTCCGCCACGCTGCTCACGGCCGGGGCCTGCTCCACCGCTCTCGCCGGGCCCGCGTTGGCCGCCAGCAACAAGGTCGCGACGGCGATGACGGCGGCGGCGAAGCCTCTGGCACAACGCTCGGTGGTACGGGTGCGTTCCAGCACGGCGACCTCGCAACAAGCGACGGGTTAAACGGGGTTAATTCCCGGTTTAACCTAGGGGCTGTCGAATCCGAACGGCAAGGTCCGCAGGGGGAGTTGGGTAGCGGGGAGCGCGACGACCCGAAGACCGCCGGGCGCCGGGTGCAGCGGCTGCGGGTCGAAAGCGGCCTGACGCGGAAACAGCGGGCGGAGCCTGTGTACACGGCCCTGCTGTCGGGTGTGGCTCTCCGGGGCGGTGCCGGTGGCGGTAGGGATGTCGCCGAGTGTCCCGGCCGCCTGGCCGCGCTCGTAGGCGGCAGAGGGCTCCGGTATCCCGGACCTGCACCCGGGTGTCCGGGCCACCTGTGGGGCTGACCTGCTCGGGCGCCCCGCTTGACCTGTCCCCCACCAGGTGGGTCAGCTGACGGTCCCGTCGAAGAGGCAGTAGACGACGTACAAGCCGTACAAGGCGAGGAGAGCGCCGAGGAACCGCGTCCACCCGGGCAGAGGGTGACGCTGGTGCGTGTTCCACATGCGCCGCAGGCGTACCACAGTGGAAGCGACGCCGAGCGCGGTGATGGCCGCGAACACCCATAACAGCACGGGCCGGTCGTCTGCCGACACTTTCCGCACCCCGGCGTTGGCGATGACGAGTAGCAGGTAAGGGGCGATGTACTGGGCCGGGCTGAACTCCCGAATGCGCTCGGGGCTGCCGGAATCGATCATTGGGACACCTCCGGAGTGCGGTGCTTGTCGGCCGGGGCTCACTCAACCATCGCTGGCACGGGGCCGACCACGACGGCCCCGGGTCTCTCACCGGCCGCCACGGCCCCCGCGTACGACCCCGGCCAGCGTCCGCAGCGCCCGCCGCAGATCCGGCTCCGGCGCCGACGCGAGCCCGAGCCTGACCGCGTCCGGCGTGCGGCTCGGGTCGACCGCGAAGGCAGAACCGGGGGTGACCGCGATGCCCTGCGCCGCCGCCGCCGCGGTGAAGGTGTCCGCGCGCCAGGGCGCGGGCAGCTCCCACCAGGCGAAGTAGGCGTGCGGATCGGACCGTACGGTGAACCCCGCGAGCTCCTCGGCGAGGATCCGCTGCCGTCGGGCCGCGTCCGCCCGCTTGGCGGCGACGAGGCGCCCCACCGTGCCGTCCTCGATCCAGCGCACGGCCGCCTCCAGCGCGAACCGCCCCGCGCTCCAGCCGCCGGACCGCACGGCGGCGGCCACGGCGTCGACCCGGTGCGGCGGTACGACGAGGAAGCCGACGGTGAGCCCGGGGGCGACGCGTTTGGACAGGCCGTCGACGAGGTGGGTGAGCGTGGGGGCGTGGGCGGCGAAGGGGCCTTCCGGTGGGCAGGTCTCCGGGTGGGCGAGGAAGGACCAGATGCGGTCCTCGACGACGGGGATGCTCAAGTCGGTGGCGATGTCGGCCAGTTGGCGTAGGCGTTCGGTGGTCGTCGTCACGGACGTCGGGTTGTGGAGTGTCGGCTGCACGTACAGGGCGGACAGGGGTGCCGTGCGGTGGGCGGCGGCGACGGACTCGGGGCGCAGGCCGTCCTCGTCGACGGCCAGCGGGACGAGACGCAGGCCCAGCCGGGCGGCGATCTCCTTGACCAGCGGGTACGTCAGCGGCTCCACGCCGACGCGCCCGCCCGGCCGGACCAGGGAGGCGAGCGCGGCGGCGACGGCCTGGCGGGCGTTGCCGGTGAAGAGCAGCCGGCCCGGGTCGGGGCGCCAGCCGGGGGTGGCCAGGAGGGCGGCCGTGGCCTCCCGGGCGGGTGCGGTGCCGGTGGCGGGCGCGGGGCGCAGGGCCTCGGTCAGGACGTCGGTGCGGAGCAGGGGCGCGAGGGCGGACGCGAGGATTTCTGACTGGCCGGGCACGGAGGGGTAGTTGAGCTCCAGGTTGACGGGGAATGTGGCCTCCCCCGCCCCGCCGCCCGGCACCGGCTCGGCGAGCGCCCGCCCCACGGGCCCGGGCGGGGTGGCCCGTACGAAAGTGCCGCGCCCGACCTCCCCGACGACCAGCCCGCGCCGCACGAGTTCGCCGTACGCGCGCCCGGCCGTGGAGGCCGCGATCCCGTGGCGGCGCGCGAACGCCCGCTGCGGCGGCAGCCGTTGGCCGGGCCTCAGCCGCCCGGCGGTGATGTCGGCGGCGATCCGGTCGGCGATGCGCCGGTAGTCGTCCATTCCCGTCCCCCCTCCCGCTGGATTGCACCGAGGGCAAAGATCTTATTGCACCGAGGAGTTGGGCGGACCTAGGGTCATGGCCATGGCACCCTTCCTCGCATACGAGGACAAAGGCACCGATGTCTCCGGACTTCCCCTTGTCCCTCTCGTCCTCGTCCACGGCCACCCCTTCGACCGCACCATGTGGGCTCCCCAGCTCGCGGCCTTCTCGGCGACCCGCCGCGTGATCGCCCCCGACCTGCGCGGCTACGGCGCCTCCCCGACGACCCCCGGCGTCACGGACTTCGCCGACTTCGCCCGTGACGTCGTGGCGCTGCTGGACGAGCTGAAGGTGGAGACGTTCGTGCTCGCCGGGCTGTCCATGGGCGGCCAGATCGCGATGGACTGCTACCGGCAGTTCCCCGACCGGATCCGCGGCCTGGTCCTCGCGGACACCTTCCCGGCGCCGGAGACCCGGGAGGGCGTACGCGCCCGCAACGCCATGGCCGACCGCCTCCTGCGCGAGGGCATGCGCGGCTACGCAGACGAGGTCCTGGAGAAGATGGTCGCCCCGTCCGCGGACGCCGAGGTCAAGGCCCATGTGCACCGCATGATGACGGCCACACCCCCCGAGGGCGCAGCGGCGGCCCTGTGCGCCCGCGCCGGCCGTCCCGACTACCGCACCCTGCTGACCCGGGTCACGGTCCCGGCCCTGGTCGTCGTGGGCGCCGACGACACCTACACCCCCGTCTCCGACGCGCGGGCCATGGACGCGGCCCTGCCCGACTCCACCCTCCATGTGATCGAGGGCGCGGCCCACATGCCGAACCTGGAGAAGCCGGTGGAGTTCAACAAGGCGCTGGGTGAGTTCCTGGCGCGCATGGAGTAGGACGGATCACGGCCGGGGGCGGGCGCGCAGGGCCACAGGGCCGCCGTGAGCAACTTCTCTCCCGCGCTCCCCGTCTTTGAGGGAGGATTCGGGGCATCCCACCCGCGAGCGGAAGGCCGGGACGTGGACACTGCGGCTGCCGACTGGACGCGCACCGACGAGGAAGTGCCGTACCGCCGTGGCGGGCGGCTGTTCGGTGCCTGGTGCGCCGGGCTGCTGTTCGCCGGGGTGAGCGTGGTGGTCGGGTTCCGGGTCGCCGACAGCGACGGCGTCACGCCCGTACCGCAACTGCTCGCCTTCCTGCCCTGGCTGCTCGTGCCGACGGGCGCCGGGCTGCTGTGCACCCTGCTCGCCCGGTGGTGGACCGGGGCGGTGTGGGGCGTCGCCCTGCTGGGACTGCTGGCCTGGTTCATGGACCCGTACGGCAAGACCGGTGACCCCGCCGGACGCCCCGTCGCCGGGCTGCGCGTACTGACCTCGAACGTCGAGTTCGGCCAGGGCACGAGCGCGCTGGTGTCCGCCGTCCGCCGCGAACGGCCGGACCTCGTGTTCGTGCAGGAGTGCGAGTACACCTGCGACGCGGCACTCAAGCGTGACCTGGCGGACGCCTACCCGCACCGGCAGGCCGTGGCCGGCGGCGGCTCCGAGGGCTCCGTCATCCTCAGCCGCTTCCCCCTCGACCCCACCGACGGCATCCGCGCCACCATGGGCATGCCCGGCGCCGTCGCCGACGTACGCGGACACGCCGTACGACTCCAGCTCGCGCATCCCATGCCGCCGCTGCCCCGCCAGGTGGACCTCTGGCGCGACGAACTGGACGCGCTGCGGGACGTCGCCGCGGCGGACCGCACGACCCCGACCGTCCTGGCCGGTGACTTCAACGCCTCCCAGGACCACGCGGCCTTCCGCCGCATCCTGGACACGGGACTCACCGACGCCGCCCGCCTGACGGGCGCGGACCGGACCCCCACATGGCCGTCCCGGACCGCCCCGGCCTTCGGCGCCCAGATCGACCACGTACTGGTCTCGGAGCACTTCTCCGCCCACCGGGCCCGCTTCCTGGACCTGGCGGACACGGACCACCGGGCGGTGGTCGTCGACCTCACGCTCCACCAGGGCACATGAGGCGGAGGCGCCCAGCTCGTGGGCGCCCCCGGACATCCGTACGGCCTACTTCTCGCCCCTACGTACGGCCTGCCCGTCACGTACGGCCCGCTGCCCGTCACACACCGATGTCGCGGCCGTCCGCACGCCACACCGCGACAACGGCCGGCCGCACGATCTTCCCCGGCCCGTCGGGCCACGTGCTCGCCGGCTTCTCCACCGACGCCCCGTCGATCTCCCCCGGGTGCTGCACGGCGACCAGCACCCGCCGGTCCTGGATGATCGGACCGCAGGTCTCCGCGCCGTTCGGCACGGTCAGGAACTGCTTCAGCTCACCGCGCCGCGCACCCCGCGTGGCCACGCCGAAGAGGCCGTCGTGGGAGCCGAGCTGGGCGCCGTCGGTGGAGATCCACAGGTTGCCGTACGGGTCGAAGGCCACGTTGTCCGGGCAGGAGATCGGGCTGACCTTGTCCTTCGGGAAGCCCGCGAAGTAGGTCGACGGGTCCTTCGGGTCACCGGCGACCAGGAAGAGCGACCAGGCGAACCTGGTGCTCTCCGGCCGGTTCCAGCGCTCGGTGAGCTCCAGCACGTGCCCGTGCTTGTTGGCGTTGCGCGGGTTGGCCTCGTCCGCCTTGGCGTTCGTACCGACACCGCGGTTGCTGTTGTTGGTGAGGGCGACGTACACCTTGCCGGTGACCGGCGACGGCTCGATGTCCTCGGGCCGGTCCATCTTCGTGGCGCCCACCTTGTCACCGGCGAGCCGCGTGAAGACGAACACCTCCTCGGCGGTCATGCCCTCCACGTGCGAGACGGCACCCTTCGCGGTGGCGGTCGCCAGCGGGATCCACTGACCGCTGCCGTCGAACTCACCGTCGGCCGGCAGCTTCCCGGTCCCGTCGATCTCGATGGCCGGGGAGTCACCGGTCAGCTTGGCGACGTACAGCGTGCCCTCGTCGAGGAGGGTCATGTTGTACTCGCGGACCGCGCGGGAGCTGCCCTTCTTCATCCGCTTGCTGCTGACGAACTTGTAGAAGTAGTCGAACCGCTCGTCGTCACCGGAGTACACGACCGGGCGGCCGTCGTGCGTGAGCCGCACGGTCGCCGCCTCGTGCTTGAAGCGGCCGAGCGCGGTGTGCTTACGGGGCGTGGAGGTCGGGTCGTACGGGTCGAACTCGACGACGTACCCGAAGCGGTGCACCTCGTTCGGCTCCTGGGCGAGGTCGAACCGCTTGTCGAACCGCTCCCACTTGCGCTCGGTGGCGCCGGTGCCGATGCCGTACCGCTTGTCGGTGGCCCGGCTGCCGTTGGCGAAGTACTGGTTGAAGTTCTCCTCGCCGTGCAGGGTCGTGCCCCACGGGGTCGTACCGCCGGAGCAGTTGTTGAGGGTGCCGAGGACCTTGGTGCCGGTCGGGTCGGCGGAGGTCTTGACCAGGTCGGACCCGGCGACCGGGCCGGTGAGCCGGAACTCGGTGGTGGCGGTCACGCGCCGGTTGAGGTGGTGCCGCGGAACGGCGGTCAGCTTCCCGGTCTTCCGGTCCTCCTCCACCACGACGGCGGACAGCCCGTGCGCCGCCCACGCGATCTCGACCTGCTCACGGGTCGGGTTCGCGGCGTCGTACCCGCGGAACATGAGCACCTCGTCGGTGTACTCGTGGTTCGCGACGAGCAGCTGCCGGCCCCGCTCACCGGGCAGCGGAAGCAGGGCGAGGAAGTCGCAGTTGTACCCGAACTGCCCGGCCTGCGCCTTGGCGGTCTGCTTCTCCGGGTCGAAGGCGGGCGCACCGCGCAGAATGGGCTCGCCCCAGCGGATGACGACGTTCTGCTGGTAGCCGTCCGGTACGACGACGGCGTCGGTGGTGTTGGGCGCGACCGGGCTGAAGCGCAGCCCGCGCGCACCGCTCTGCTTCCCGTACGCCGCACCGGCCGTACCGGCCGTACCGGCCGCGGCCGGGGTCGCCGCACCGGCCCGCGGGGCGCCCGCGACACCCGCCGCACCGGCACCCGCCGCCGCCACGGTGACGACGGCGGCGGCCCGCATCATCGACCGGCGGCTGAGGGCTCCGGCGATGACGTCGCCGACGTACTCGTTGGAGCTGGTGTTGGGCACCTCGTGGAAGCAGGCGTCACCACACCGGAAACGACAGGTCATGGCGGAACGGCCGCCGGGATGCGATCCGGACGGCGTTCCGATCAACGGCAGCAGCTTGCGCACTGAGATCTCTCCTTGGGTGCCCTTGGTGTCAGCGTGACCGTAGGGGCACATATGTGCGGCAGCCGGGCGCCCGGGTGAACGCCGAGTGAATCTGCGGCGGCCGTAAGGAACTTACCCCGACCGGCACCGGCGCCCTGCCCGCCGACCGAATGCCGCCCTTGACAGGAAGGGCCCTCCACCCCCGACCCTGCCCAAGATCACCAGCGGGGGCCGCTAACCTTACGTGTCCGTCCTGGCCAGGGATTGACGGGCTTCAACTCACGCGAAGGGTTGCGCTAATGGGCATTCTCACTCTCCTGCGGAACGCGTTCGGCCGGTCACGCAAAGCACGGACCACCGAGCCGGAGGGTGCGGCAGCGGAGCGCACCGCACAGGAGACGCCGTCTTCGCAGATGACGACGTCTTCCCAGGAGGCGACCGCTTCGCGGGACGCGGCGGTTTCGCGGGATGCGTCGGTTTCACGAGACGCGACGGCTTCGCGGGAGACGGCCACTTCCCGGGAGGCGGCGTCCTCGCCGGGGGCGGGGGCCGCTGCGGGCGGCACGGCGACCACTCCTGAACCGAAGCTCCCGTCCCCGTCCACCGAGCCGGAGCCCGCGCCCACGACCCACGTCCCCGAACCCCGCCCCGCCACCCGCGAGGAGCACGAGCTCGTCGCCGCGGCCTTCGACAAGGTGACGGTCCCCAGGCCGACGCGGTCGGAGGAGCGGGACCGGGTGGCGGAGGAGAAGCCGACGGCTGCGGAGCCGACGGCTGCGGAGCCCACGACCGTGAAGCCCACGATCGAGGAGCCGACGGCCGTGAAGCCCACGATCGAGGAGCCCACGGCTGCCGAGCCCACGACCGAGGAGCCGACCGTCGCGGAACGTGAGCCGGAGCCCGAGCCGGTCGCCGTGGAGAAGCCGACAGCAGTCGAGGAGCCGGCCCCCGAGCCGGTGACGGCCCCGGCCCCGCAGCCCGAGGCCGAGCCGGTTGCGGAGTCCCCGGAGCCCGAGCCCGAGCCGGTCGCCGAGGACAAGCCCGTGACGGAGCCCGAGGCACCCGAGCAGCCGGAACCGAAGGCCGAAGAGACCCCCGAACCGGCACCCGAACCCGAGCCGGAGCCCGAGCCGGTCGCCGTGGAGAAGCCGACAGCAGTCGAGGAGCCGGCCCCCGAGCCGGTGACGGCCCCGGCCCCGGCCCCGCAGCCCGAGGCCGAGCCGGTTGCGGAGTCCCCGGAGCCCGAGCCGGTCGCCGAGGACAAGCCCGTGACAGAGGCCGAGGCACCCGAGCAGCCGGAACCGAAGGCCGAAGAGACCCCCGAGCCGGCACCCGAACCCGAGCCGAAGCCCGAGCCGGTCGCCGAGGACAAGCCCGTGACGGAGCCCGAGGCACCCGAGCAGCCGGAACCGAAGGCCGAAGAGACCCCCGAGCCGGCACCCGAACCCGAGCCGAAGCCCGAGCCGGAGCCGGAAAAGACCACGGCCCCGGAGCCGATCGCGGCGGCAGCCGCCCCCGGCCCCCAAGCCGCAGCCGCCGACGGCGAGCCCGCCCCGCAGGGGCCGCCCGCACCCGACCACGAAAGCCGCACCGGTGGTGCGGATGGGAACACCTCCCCGGCCGAAGGCGCAGCCGAGGACGGCGAGCCCGCCACCTCCCTCGCCCACGTGAAGTCCCGCGCCCCGGGCCTGGCCACCGCCTACCAGGCCGCCGGCACCGCCCTGAAGAAGAACAACCTCACCGGTACCCGCGCCAAGGTCTACCTCGTCCTCGACCGCTCCGCCTCCATGCGCCCGTACTACAAGGACGGCTCCGCCCAGGCCCTCGCCGAGCAGACCCTCGCCCTCGCCGCCCACCTCGACCCGGAGGCCGCGGTCCACGTCGTCTTCTTCTCCACCGAACTCGACGGCACTGGCGAGCTCACCCTCACCGACCACGAGAACAAGATCGACACCCTGCACGCCTCCCTCGGCCGCATGGGCCGTACGAGCTACCACGCGGCGGTCGAGGAAGTGATCACCCACCACACCAGGACCACGGCGGACCCGGCCGGCACCCCCGCCCTGGTGATCTTCCAGACGGACGGCGCCCCCGACGCCAAGACCCCCGCCACCCAGGCCCTCACCGACGCCGCGAAGAACCACCCCTCGGTCTTCTTCTCCTTCGTCGCCTTCGGCGACCCTGAGAACAAGGCCTTCGACTACCTCCGCAAGCTCAAGACCCCCAACACGGCCCACTTCCTGGCCGGCGAAACCCCGCGCGAGCTGACGGACAAGGAGCTCTACGAGGCCGTACTGGCGAACTGGCGCCCGTAAGCCCGCCACCCCAGGGGGGTGGACAGAAGGTGGGGTGGACACCGCCCCGGGCCTCGTCCACCCCCCGAAACGCGTGTGAGTCGATCTTCACCGGGCCAGTAGGATTTCGACCATGGCGGCCACTGGATCCGAGAAGCAGGGTGGAAAGGCGTTCTACGTCTCCACCCCCATTTATTACGTCAACGACGCTCCTCACCTGGGCCACGCCTACACGACCGTCGCAGGCGACGTGCTCACGCGCTGGCACCGTCAGCGTGGCGAGAAGGTGTGGTACCTCACCGGCACGGACGAGCACGGTCAGAAGATCATGCGCACCGCCGACGCCAACGGGGTGTCCCCGCAGGAGTGGTGCGACAAGCTCGTGGAGGAGGCCTGGAAGCCCCTCTGGGAGCACCTGAACATCGCGAACGACGACTTCATCCGCACGACGCAGAAGCGGCACACGGACCGTGTGCAGGAGTTCGTCCAGGATCTCTACGACAAGGGAGAGATCTACAAGGGCGGCTACGAGGGCCCTTACTGCGTGGGCTGCGAGGAGTACAAGCTCCCCGGCGAGCTGCTCGACGGCGAGGGCGAGTACGCGGGCCAGAAGCTGTGCCCGGTGCACAAGAAGCCGGTGGAGATCCTCAAGGAGGAGAACTACTTCTTCAAGCTGAGCGAGTACACCGACAAGCTGCTCGCCCACTACGAGGCCAACCCGGGCTTCATCCAGCCCGAGTCCGCGCGCAACGAGGTCGTGAACTTCGTACGCCAGGGCCTGCAGGACCTCTCCATCTCCCGCTCCACGTTCGACTGGGGCATCCCGGTCCCGTGGGACGACAAGCACGTCATCTACGTCTGGATCGACGCCCTGCTGAACTACGCCACGGCGGTCGGCTACAACGAGAGCCCGGAGAAGTTCGAGTCGACGTTCCCGGCGAACGTCCACCTCGTCGGCAAGGACATCCTCCGCTTCCACGCGATCATCTGGCCGGCGATGCTGATGGCGCAGGGCCTCCCGCTGCCCGGCAAGATCGCCGCGAACGGCTGGCTGATGGTCGGCGGCGAGAAGATGAGCAAGTCCAACCTGACGGGCATCAAGCCGCAGGACCTGACCTCGCACTTCGGCGTGGACGCGTACCGCTGGTACTTCCTGCGCGCGATCGCCTTCGGCCAGGACGGCTCCTTCTCCTGGGAGGACTTCTCCGCCCGCTACACCAGCGAGCTGGCGAACGACTACGGCAACCTGGCCTCCCGGGTCGCGGCCATGGTCGGCAAGTACTTCGGCGGTGAGCTGCCCGCGTCCGCGGCCGACGGCGAGGCCGAGAAGGCGATCCACGACGGCCTGGCCAAGGCGGTCGCGGAGGCCGACCGGAAGATCGGCGAGGAGCTGGACTTCCAGGGCGGCATCCTGGCGGTCTTCGACTTCGTCAAGCAGGTCAACGGCTACATCACCGAGCAGGAGCCCTGGAAGGTCGCGAAGGACACGAGCGACGAGGGCAAGGCCCGCCTGGCGACGATCCTCTACACGGCGGCCGAGTCGCTCCGCGCGGTCGCGGTCCTCCTCAACCCGGTCATGCCGGAGACCTCCCAGAAGCTCTGGGACTCCCTTGGCGCGGAAGCCTCCCTCGGCGCCCTCGCGGACCAGCGGGTCCAGGAGGCCGGCGGCTGGGGCAAGCTGCCCGCCGGCTCGACGGTCACCAAGGGCGCGGTGCTCTTCCCGCGCCTGGAGGAGAAGCCGAGCGCGTAGCGCACGGACACATCGACGAACGAGGGCCCGGGACTCACAGTCCCGGGCCCTCGCGCATACCGGCCGGGCGGCCTAGGAGAGGACCCCGGCCCCGGTCGTCGTCGCCAGCTCCGCCGGCAGGTTCTTCGCAGACGTCTGGAGCCCGGCGGTCAGGGCCGGCGTCCAGTGATGATGCGCGGTGTGGTGTCGGAGGCGGAGCCCAGCGCCTTCACCAGCTGCGCGCGGGTGCTGACGGTGAAGGTGTGCGCGGAGTCGGCCTTGGCGCCGCCGGTCGTGCCCGGTCCGGAGGCCGCCCAGCCGTCCTTGGCGGGCAGCGTCTGGTGATACAGGTCGGCACCGCCGGCGTTCGCGTTCATCACAAACGACACGGCACCGACCCCGGCCGCCACGACGGCGGCGGAGACGACGAGGGCACGACGCTTGCGAAGGGAGCGGCGGTGGGAGGCAGAGGCCACGGATGAGTCCTTACGTGGTTCGCTGAAGCACGCGGTTCGTGTGAAGCCCCGGTGAAGAGGGCTTCCGGATCATCAGTGGCCGCGGTGTCCGGAAAGGTTGCCGGTCATGGAACCCGGATCGTGTGAGGGGCGTCTCCCAAGGTCGCGCGTCCATCGCGCGTCCGCGCGCCAGACGACAACTCAGGGAGACCTTCCATGGCACTGTTCGGCAACGCCCACACCGTCGACCCGGACAAGGCCCAGCGGGACTACGCGCGTCTGCTCGGCCACGGGGAGCAGGTACACGCCGCGTACCTGCTGATCCGCGACACCATCCTGTTCACCGACCGGCGTCTGATCCTGATCGACAAGCAGGGCCTGACCGGCAAGAAGGTGGAGTACCACTCCGTCCCGTACCGCAGCATCACGCACTTCTCGGTGGAGACCGCCGGCCACTTCGACCTCGACGCCGAGCTGAAGATCTGGCTCTCCGGCTCCCAGACGCCCATCGAGAAGACGTTCACCAAGGGCGTCGACATCTACGAGGTCCAGGCCATCCTGACGCAGTTCGTCGCCCGCTAGGCCCTGTCCCGACGGGCCGCCGCCGGTCCGGCCTGTGCCGTCACCGCGTACGCTTAGGCAAGCCTTGGCTGAATCGCGCCATGGCTTGTTTCGTGCGGGGAAGGTGCATGTCAGCAGTCACACGCCGGCGGATCGGCTGGACGGCCGCCGCCCTTGTCCTGTTGCTGCTGGCCGTGCTGCTCAGCCTCGCGGTCGGCAGCCGTGCGATCGCGCCGACCGAGGTCCTCGACGCCCTGCTGCACGGCGGTGCGAGCGAGAACGCGCAGGTCGTGCGGTCGCTGCGGGTGCCGCGAACGGTCATCGGGGTGCTGGTGGGCGCCGCCCTCGCCGTTGCCGGAACGATTCTCCAGGGCATCACCCGCAACCCCATCGCCGAACCCGGCATCCTCGGCATCAGCCAGGGCGCCTCGGTGGGTGTCGTGTGCGCCCTCACCTTCTTCGGAGTGCACACGCTCAGCGGGTACGTCTGGTACGCGTTCGCGGGCGCGGGGCTGGCGGCGGTCGCCATCTACGCCGTCGCCGGCAGCGGGCGCGGCGGCGCCTCGCCCGTCAAGCTGGCCCTCGCGGGTGCGGCCATGAACGCCTTCCTCGCCTCGGTCGTCTCCGGCGTCCTGACCACGAACGCCCGGGCCCTGGACGAGTTCCGGTTCTGGGACGTCGGGTCGATCAGCGGACGGGACGTCTCGATCGCCGGGCAGATCCTGCCGTTCCTGGCTGTCGGGCTGGTGCTGGCGTTCGCCCTCGCCCGGGGGCTCGACGCGCTGGCCCTCGGTGACGACACCGCCCGCGGGCTCGGCCGCAACGTGCCGCTGCTGCGGGCGACCGGCGCGGTGAGCGCGACCCTGCTGACCGGTGCCGCGGTCGCCGCCGCGGGCCCCATCGCCTTCATCGGGCTCGCCGTCCCGCACATCGCCCGCGCCCTGGTCGGCCCCGCGCACCGCTGGCTGCTGCCGCTGGCCGCCCTGCTCGGGCCGGTGATGGTGCTGCTGGCGGACGTCCTCGGCCGGATCGTCGTACGCCCCTCGGAGGTGCCGGTGGCCGTCATGACCGCACTGGCCGGTGTGCCGGTCCTGGTCGCGCTGGTGCGAAGGAAGGCGGTGCCCGCCGCATGACCCGGCTCGCTCAGACCACCGGACCCGGCACCGGCCCGGTCCCGTCCCGGACCACGCCTCGCCGAGGGCTGCGTCCCGCCGGGTACGGCGTGCTGCGCGCCGGCCGGTGCAGCCTGCTGGTGCACCGGCGGGCCACCGCCGTGGCCGTCGTACTCGCCAGCCTGCTCGCCCTCGCCGTCGTCGCCTCGCTGTGCGTGGGCGAGTCGTACGTCCCGCCGGGCGAGGTCGTCCGCGTACTGCTCGGGCTGCCCAGCCCCGACGAACTGGTGGTGGGCACCCTGCGGCTGCCGCGCCTGGTGACCGGTCTGCTGGTGGGCGCCGCCTTCGGCGTCGCGGGCGGGCTGATCCAGACCGTGGCCCGCAACCCGCTCGCCAGCCCCGACGTCATCGGCGTGACGCACGGCGCGGGCGCGGCCACGGTCGCCGCGATGACCTTCGGCGTCACCTCGTACGCGGTTCTGCCGTACGTGTCCGTGGCCGGCGGGCTCGCCGCCGCTCTGCTCGTCTACCTGCTCGCCTGGCGGGGTGGCCTGCACGCCTCCCGTTTCGTGCTGGTCGGCATCGGCATCTCCGTGGCGCTGGCCTCGCTGACCCGGCTGTTCGTGACCAAGGGCGACTACCTCGTCGCCCAGCAGGCCAAGGTGTGGCTCACCGGCTCCCTCAACGGCCGCGGCTACGACCAGGCCGCGCCGCTCGCCACGATCCTGCTGCTGCTCGCGTTCTTCCTGGTGTGGGCGGCCCGCGCCCAGCGCGGCGCGGACTTCGGCGACGACACGGCCGTCGCCCTCGGGGTCCGGCTCGGCCGGACGCGGCTCGGGCTCAGCGCGCTCGGGGTCGTGCTCGCGTCCGCGGCCACCGGCGCGGCGGGCCCGGTGGACTTCGTGGCGCTGCTCGCCCCGCAGATCGCCCGCCGGCTCACCCGCGCCCCGCACATTCCGCTGGTGTGCTCGGCGCTGACGGGCGCGTTCATCGTCGTGGCCGCCGACCTGCTGGCGCGTCGACTGCTGTCCCCGCTGGAGCTGCCGGTCGGCGTGTTCACCGCCGTCGTGGGTGCGCCGTATCTGATGTGGCTGATCGTCCGGGGACGGGCGGTCGCTGTGAAGCCCTGAGCGGGGCCGCCGCCGTATCGGATCCGGAGTGACCGGAACCACATCGTCCGGATACGTCCGGAACGGAGGATTCACATAAAGTAAGGCTTGCCTAAGTTCATCGAGGTGACAGGAGTCTTCCATGTCCGTCCGCCGCGGCACCACCGCCGTCGCTCTCGCTCTCGCCGCCGCGCTCTCCCTGACGGCGTGCGGCGGTTCCTCCGGTGGCGAGGACCCGTCCGGCAAGGCATCCGCCGGGTCCGGGGGGAAGAAGGAGGTCGCCCAGGGCGGCGAGGAGTTCGCGGACGCGGCGAAGAAGACCGCCGCCATGGGCACCGACGCGAAGCCCGGCGAGTGGCCGCGCACCATCGAGCACGCCATGGGCGAGACGGAGATCAAGGCCCAGCCCAAGCGGGTCGTCGTCCTGGACGTCGGCGAGCTCGACAACGTCGTGTCCCTCGGCATCAAGCCGGTCGGCCTCGCCCCCACCGAGGGCTCCCCCGAACTGCCCTCGTACCTGAAGAAGGAGGCGGGCAGCCCCAAGAACGTCGGCACCATCAATAACCTCAACCTCGAGGCCATCGCCGCGCTCAAGCCCGACCTGATCCTCGGCAGCCAGCTGCGCGCCGCCGACAAGTACGACGAGCTGTCGCAGATCGCTCCGACCGTCTTCTCCCTGCGCCCCGGCTTCACCTGGAAGGAGAACTACCTCCTCAACGCCGCCGCGCTGGACAAGACCGCCGAAGCCAAGGCGAAACTCGCCGCGTACGACGAGAAGATCGACGCCCTGGACAAGAAGCTCGGCGCGGACAAGCCGACCGTCTCGATGGTCCGCTTCCTGCCGGACGGCGTGATCCGCCTCTACGCCAACGCCTCGTTCATCGGCACGATCCTCAAGGACGCCGGCATCCCGCGCCCGAAGAACCAGGACATCGACGACCTCGCCACCGAGGTCAGCGCCGAGAACATCGACCAGGCCGACGCCGACTACATCTTCACCGGCGTCTACGGCGACCCCGAGGCCACCGACAAGGCCAAGGCGCAGGGCAACCCGCTGTGGAAGAACCTGAAGGCGGTCAAGTCCGGCCACGCGCACGACGTCCCGGACGAGACCTGGTACCTCGGCCTCGGCGTGATGGCGGCCGAGGAGGTCGTCGCCGACCTGGACCGCCACCTCACCGAGTAACCGAAGCGGCCCCGCGTACGACAGTGGCCCGGAACCGGCGTCGGTTCCGGGCCACTGTCGCTTTCAGCCCTACTTCGGCTGCGGCTTGCGCACCGACAGGTGCAGCTCCTTCAGCCGCGCCTCGTCCAGCTCCGTCGGCGCGCCCATCATCAGGTCCTGGGCGTTGCCGTTGAGCGGGAAGGCGATGGTCTCGCGGATGTTGGGCTCGTCGGCGAGCAGCATCACGATGCGGTCGACGCCGGGGGCGATGCCGCCGTGCGGCGGGGCGCCGAAGCGGAAGGCCCGCAGCATGCCGGCGAACTCGCGCTCGGTGGTCTCCCGGTCGTACCCGGCGATCTCGAAGGCCTTGAGCATGATGTCCGGCTCGTGGTTCCGGATCGCGCCGGAGGACAGCTCGACGCCGTTGCAGACGATGTCGTACTGCCAGGCCAGGATGTCCAGCGGGTCCTGGGTCTCCAGGGCCTCCATGCCGCCCTGCGGCATCGAGAACGGGTTGTGCGAGAAGTCGATCTTCCCGGTTTCCTCGTCCTTCTCGTACATCGGGAAGTCGACGATCCAGCAGAACCGGAAGACGTTCTCCTCGAAGTGCCCGGCGCGCTTGGCGGCCTCGACCCGCACCGCCCCCATGATCTTGGAGACCTCGTCGAACTCGCCCGCGCCGAAGAACACGGCGTGACCGGGGGCCAGGGACAGGCGCTTGGTCAGCTCGGCGACGTTCTCCTCGGTGAGGAACTTCGCGATCGGGCCGGACAGGGACCCGTCCTCGGCCACGCGCACCCACGCCAGGCCCTTGGCGCCCTGGGAGACGGCGTAGTCGCCGAGCTGGTCGAAGAACTTCCGGGGCTGCGACGACACGTCCGGCACCGGCAGCGCGCGCACGTGCTTGCCCGCGAACGCCTTGAACTCCGAGCCCTCGAAGACGTCGGTGAGGTCGACGAGCTCCAGCTTGGCGCGCAGGTCCGGCTTGTCGGAGCCGTACTTCAGGATCGCCTCGCGGAACGGGATCCGCGGGAACGGCGAGGTGACGTGCCGGCCGCCGCCGAACTCCTCGAAGATCTCCGTCATCAGCTTCTCGATCGGCTGGAAGACGTCCTCCTGCTCGACGAAGCTCATCTCGACGTCGAGCTGGTAGAACTCGCCCGGCGAGCGGTCGGCGCGGGCGTCCTCGTCGCGGAAGCAGGGCGCGATCTGGAAGTAGCGGTCGAAGCCGGAGATCATCAGCAGCTGCTTGAACTGCTGCGGGGCCTGGGGGAGGGCGTAGAACTTGCCCGGGTGCAGGCGGGAGGGGACCACGAAGTCGCGGGCGCCCTCGGGGGAGGTCGCCGTCAGGATCGGGGTGGCCAGCTCGTTGAAGCCCATCGCCGCCATCTTCTGGCGGATCGTCGAGATGACCTGCGTGCGCAGCATGATGTTGCGGTGCATGCGCTCGCGGCGCAGGTCCAGGAAGCGGTACTCCAGGCGCCGCTCCTCGTTGACCCCGTCCTCGGTGTTGATCGTGAAGGGCAGCGGGGCGGCCTCGCCGAGCACCTCGACCTCGGAGACCTCGATCTCGATCTCACCGGTGGGCAGCTCGGGGTTGATGTTCTCCGCGCCACGGGAGACGACCTTGCCGTCGACCCGTACGACGGTCTCCTTGGAGAGCTTGTCCAGCGCCTCGTACGCCGCGGTGCCCGGACGGGCGACGAGCTGCGTGATGCCGTAGTGGTCGCGCAGATCGATGAAGAGGATGCCGCCCAGGTCGCGCCGATTGTGCAGCCAGCCACTCAGCCGGACGTCGGTGCCGACGTCAGAGGCGCGGAGCTCGCCGCAGGTATGGGACCTGTACCGATGCATCGTCGTTCATCCAGTCTTCGCGGATCGGGGGCTCGTTTCCCGTGCAGTTGTTTCACGTGAAACTCCCCCCAGCGTACCGGGCACCTCAAGATCGACTCCCACCTATAAGTGGGCGGGCGCACATACGGCTTTCGGTGGCAGTGTTCGATCACCTCTTCGTAAAGTGGGGCAATGCGCACTGGTGAGCCCTTGCCCGCCGTGGGGGAGGTCCTCGCCGCCCTCGCGACCGGTCTGTGGCAGTGGGACACCGCCACCGGGCTGGTCACGGTCGACGCCGAGGCCGCACGGCTGCTCGGGCTGCCCGCCGAGCAGGTCAGCCTGACCGAGGCCCAGGTGCGGTCCCGCCTGCACCCGGTCGACTGGAACGAGATCACCGGGGTGATCCAGCTCGCCGCCGCCGAGGGCACCCTCGCCGAGGTCCGGGTCCGGATCATGGACGAGCGGGGCCGGGTGATCCGCGTGGTGCGCAGCCGCTCGAAACCGTCCTTCGACCGTGTCCGGAAGGCGTACGAGCTCATCGGCACCCTTCAGGAGGTCACCGAACCGGCGCCCGGCACCCCCGCCGGGCGCAGCGCCGTCACGGGCGACTGGCGGCGCTCGCGGGAGGCGTTCCTGCTGGACGCGGGCCGGGCGCTGGCCGAGGCGCGCTCCACGCAGGAGGTGCTGCGGGTCGCGGCCAACCTGTCGATGCCGGGGTTCTCCCCGGACGGGCTCGCGGTGTTCGGCGTGGAGGGCGACCGGCTGACGATCATCGGCCACCACGGGCACGAGGACGGCGCCGAGAGCCCGTTCTCGCACATGGCGCTGGACACCGACTACCCCGCCGCCGAGGTCGTCCGCACCGGCCGGGCGGTCTATCTCTCCTCCCCCGAGCAGTACAGGGCCCGCTATCCGCTGACCTGGCCGCTCGCCGAGCGCTTCGGCCGCCGCTCCTGGGCGTTCCTGCCGCTGATCGTGGCCGGCCGGACGATGGGCGCGTGGATGGCGGCCTTCGCGTACCCGGTGGCGTTCACGCCGGACGAGCGGTCGGTGCTGACGACGGTGGCGCGGATGCTGGCGCAGGCCCTGTCCCGGGCGGGCGTCGCCGAGAGCGAGCGGGAGCTGACCGACGGGCTGCAGCGCACGATGCTTCCGCAGCTCGGCCGGCAGCGCATACCCGGCATGAGCCTCGCCGCCCGCTACGTCCCCACCGGCGGCGGCCTGCAGGTCGGCGGCGACTGGTACGACGTGATCCCGCTGCCCAGCGGCCGGTTCGCACTGGTCATCGGCGACGTCCAGGGCCATGACGTGCGGGCGGCCGGGCTGATGGGCCAGCTGCGCATCGCCCTGCGCGCGTACGCCTCCGAGGGTCACCGGCCCGACGCCGTGCTCTCCCGCGCCTCCCGCTTCCTGCACGGCGTCAACGACGCCGACCCGGCCGAGCTGCGCTTCGCGACCTGCCTGTACGTGGAGGTCGACCCGGTGGGCGGCGTCCTGGAGGTGGCCCGCGCCGGGCACCCCGACCCGGCGATCCGCATGGCGGACGGGACGGTGCTCTCACGTCCCACGGCGGGCGGCCTGCCGCTGGGCATCGACCCGGACGCCGACTACCCCACCACCCGGCTCGTCCTGGAACCCGGCGAGACCATGCTGATCTGCACGGACGGCCTCATCGAGACCGGCGGGCACGATCTGGAGACCGGCTGGCAGCGCGTCCGGAGCATCCTCGAAAGCCACCGGGGCGACCTGGAGGAGCTCGCCGACGCCCTGGTGCAGGCGGTGCACGGCCCGTCCTCGCACCACACCACCGGCCCGCTGGCCGACCGGCGCGAGGACGACATCGCCATGCTGCTGCTGTGCCGGGAGGGCGAGGGCTGCGGCTGCGGCGACACGCTCGCCGTACGGCCGCCCGTGCGCCGCACCATGCTCACGGTCGCGCAGGCCGAGCCCGAGCGGATCGCGGTGGCCCGTCAGCAGCTGCGCGAACTGCTGCACGACTGGGCCTCGAAGGACCAGGTGGACTCGGCGGTGCTGCTGCTGTCCGAGACACTCACCAACGTCCTCGTCCACACCGACACCGACGCGCTGCTCGTCGCGGAGGTCACCGGCGAGACGGGCGAACGACGGATGCGGATCGAGGTCACCGACGCCAGCGACGACCTGCCGCACAAGCGCAGACCCGGGGAACTGGCCTCCTCCGGCCGCGGCCTGATGCTGATCGAACTCCTGGCGCACGCCTGGGGCGTTGACCCACGCGGCGAGGGCAAGAGCACATGGTTCGAGCTCTACGAGTCGGTCGACGGGTCGGGGGCCCTGTAAGCACACCGGCACACCAGGAGGCGAGACGCCGGACGGGGTCGGGAAGCAGGTGCACGCTTCCACCCGACCACGCGACGGGCGGACCGTCCCGTCAGGACGGCCCGCCCGAGTGACGCCACGTCAGTTGTGGGCCCGTCAGGCCTGGGGCCCCGCCTCGGACATCCCGTGCACTGCCGGGATCGTCCCCAGCCGTCCCTTCTGGAAGTCCTCGAAGGCCTGCATGAGTTCTTCCTTGGTGTTCATGACGAACGGGCCGTAGTGGGCCATCGGCTCGCGGATCGGCTGTCCGCCGAGCAGGACGACCTCCAGGTCCGGCGACCGGGACTCCTGCCGCTCGTCCGCGCGGACGGTCAGCGCGGAGCCGGCGCCGAAGACGGCGGTCTGCCCCATGTGCACCGGCCGGCGTTCCGTACCGACGGAGCCGCGCCCGGCGAGCACGTACGCCAGGCCGTTGAAGTCCTCACGCCACGGCAGGGTGATCTCCGCGCCCGGCGCCAGCGTCGCGTGGATCATCGTGATCGGCGTGTGCGTGATGCCGGGGCCCTCGTGGCCGTCCAGCTCACCGGCGATGACCCGCAGCAGCGCACCGCCGTCGGGGGAGGTGAGCAGCTGGACGGAACCGCTGCGGATGTCCTGGTAGCGCGGGGCCATCATCTTGTCCCGGGCCGGGAGGTTCACCCACAGCTGCAGGCCGTGGAAGAGCCCGCCGGACATGACCAGGTGCTCCGGCGGCGCCTCGATGTGGAGCAGGCCCGCGCCCGCGGTCATCCACTGGGTGTCGCCGTTGGTGATGGTGCCGCCACCGCCGTTGGAGTCCTGGTGGTCGAAGATCCCGTCGATGATGTACGTGACGGTCTCGAAGCCGCGGTGGGGGTGCCAGGGGGTGCCCTTGGGCTCGCCCGGCGCGTACTCCACCTCGCCCATCTGGTCCATCATGATGAACGGGTCGAGGTGGCGGTGGTTGATCCCCGCGAACGCCCGGCGCACCGGGAAGCCCTCGCCCTCGAACCCGCTCGGCGCGGTCGTGACGGCGAGCACGGGACGTGCCACGGCGTCGGCGGGAGCGGTCACGCGGGGCAGCGTCAGCGGGTTCTCGACGGTCACTGCGGGCATGTCGGTACCTCCTCGGTGTAACGCCCAGTTTAGTTGAGCGTTGAACTTTCTGCCAGCCTCAACAGAGAAAGCCCGGAGGGCATTCCCTCCGGGCTCCGCCTGGGCGTCGGCACTGATCAGCCGACTAGGCGCCGTCACCCATCCATACGCCGTCAGCCATCCATGCACCGTCAGCCATACATGCGCCGCATCGCGAATTCCACCATCTGCTCCACGGCCTTCGCGTCGAACACGATCCGGTGCTCGCCCTCCATGTCGAGGACGAAGCCGTAGCCGGTCGGCAGCAGGTCGATCACCTCGGCCCCGGTGATCACGAAGTACTTCGACTCCTTGCCCGCGTACCGGCGCAGCTCCTTCAGCGAGGTGAACATCGGGATCACCGGCTGCTGGGTGTTGTGCAGGGCGAGGAAGCCGGGGTTGTCACCGCGCGGGCAGTAGACCTTCGAGGTCGCGAAGACCTGCTGGAAGTCCTCCGCGGACATCTGCCCCGTCGTGAAGGCCCGGACCGCGTCCGCGAGCGAGGGCGGGGACGGCTCGGGGTACAGCGGCGGCTGCTGCCCGTACCCGCCGGACATCGGCTGCTGCGGAGGGGCGTACTGCTGCTGCGGGCCCGCGGTCTGGTCGTAGCCGTACATGCGCGCAAGCGTACCGAGGGCGGCCGGGCGGGCGGGCCGGTACGGCAGGCCCGGGAAACCGACAGCGACTCGACAGCTGCCGCTCTGGATTGCCACAGCTGCCGCTCATAGCGTCGATGCCATGAACGGACGACACGACGAGAGCCCGCACGAGCACGACAGAGGCCTCTCCCACGACCTTCCCGTCCTCGCCCGCCGCCGGATGATCCGGCTGATGGCGGGAGCGAGCCTGGTCCCCCTGGTGGGGTGCACCTCCCAGGACGACACGGCCACGTCCACCTCCCCCGCCACGTCCTCCTCCGCCGCCTCCCCGTCCGCCCAGTGCGCTCAGATCCCGGACGAGACCGCCGGCCCCTTCCCCGGCGACGGCTCGAACGGCGTGAACGTCCTGAAGGAGAGCGGTGTCGTCCGCGGCGACATCACGAAGAGCTTCGGGGACTCCGCGGGCGGCACCGCCGAGGGCGTGCCCCTGACCCTCACGCTCACGGTGGTGGACGCGGCCTCCGGCTGCGGCACACCGAAGAAGGGCGCCGCCGTCTACATCTGGCACTGCGACCGGGAGGGCAGGTACTCCCTGTACTCCGAGGGCGTCACGGACGAGAACTACCTGCGGGGCGTCCAGGAGACCGACGACCAGGGCCAGGTCACCTTCAAGAGCATCTTCCCGGCCTGCTACCAGGGCCGCTGGCCCCACATCCACTTCGAGGTGTACGGCAGCCTGGCCGACGCCACCGCCGCCACGTCCCTCACGAACACCTCCCAGCTCGCGCTGCCGAAGGACGTCTGCGACACGGTCTACGCCACGGACGGCTACCGCCAGAGCGTGACGAACCTCGGTCAGCTGTCCCTGGAGTCGGACAACATCTTCAGCGACGGATACGACCAGCAGCTGGCGACGGTGACGGGCAGTGTCACGGAGGGTTACACCGCGACACTGACAGTTCCGGTGTGACGTGCCGGCGTGACGTTCCGGTGTGACCTGTCACAGATGAACGGGATCGGGGTTGCTTCTTATTACCGACGGGTAGCATCATCGGAGCTACTTGTTGGTACGTGAACTAGGTGCGAGGAGTCAGTGCCTCGCCGATCTCTCTCTACGGAGCCGTCGCCATGGGGCACTACAAGTCGAATCTCCGCGACATCGAGTTCAACCTCTTCGAAGTACTCGGGCGGGACAAGCTGTACGGCACCGGCCCGTTCGAGGAGATGGACGTCGAGACCGCGAAAAGCATCCTCGAGGAGCTGACGCGGCTCGCGGAGAACGAGCTGGCCGAGTCCTTCGCGGACGCCGACCGCAACCCTCCGGTCTTCGACCCCGAGACGAACACCGCCCCGATCCCCGAGTCCTTCAAGAAGAGCTACCAGGCCTTCATGGACTCCGAGTACTGGCGCCTCGGCCTGCCCGAGGAGATCGGCGGCACCACCGCTCCCCGTTCCCTGATCTGGGCCTACGCCGAACTCATCCTCGGAGCCAACCCGGCCGTGTGGATGTACTCCTCCGGCCCGGCCTTCGCCGGCATCCTCTTCGAGGAGGGCAACGAGGTCCAGAAGCACATCGCGAAGATCGCCGTCGAGAAGCAGTGGGGCTCCACGATGGTGCTCACCGAGCCGGACGCCGGCTCGGACGTGGGCGCCGGCCGCACGAAGGCGGTCCAGCAGGAGGACGGCTCCTGGCACATCGAGGGCGTGAAGCGGTTCATCACGTCCGGTGAGCACGACATGTCGGAGAACATCCTCCACTACGTGCTCGCCCGTCCCGAGGGCGCCGGCCCCGGCACCAAGGGCCTGTCCCTCTTCCTCGTACCGAAGTACCTCTTCGACTTCGAGACCGGCGAGCTGGGTGAGCGCAACGGCGTCTACGCCACGAACGTCGAGCACAAGATGGGCCTGAAGGTCTCCAACACCTGCGAGATGACGTTCGGCGACAAGCACCCCGCCAAGGGCTGGCTGATCGGTGACAAGCACGACGGCATCCGCCAGATGTTCCGCATCATCGAGTTCGCCCGCATGATGGTCGGCACGAAGGCGATCTCCACGCTGTCGACGGGCTACCTCAACGCGCTGGAGTACGCCAAGGAGCGCGTCCAGGGCCCGGACCTGGCGAACTTCATGGACAAGACCGCGCCCAAGGTCACCATCACCCACCACCCGGACGTGCGCCGCTCGCTGATGACGCAGAAGGCGTACGCGGAGGGCATGCGCGCCCTGGTGATGTACACCGCCTCCGTCCAGGACGCCATCCAGGTCAAGGAGGCGAACGGCGAGGACGCCTCCACCGAGCACGCGCTCAACGACCTGCTCCTGCCGATCGTCAAGGGCTACGGCTCCGAGAAGGCCTACGAGCAGCTGGCCCAGTCGCTGCAGACCTTCGGCGGCTCCGGCTTCCTCCAGGAGTACCCGGTCGAGCAGTACATCCGGGACTCCAAGATCGACACCCTGTACGAGGGCACCACGGCGATCCAGGGCCAGGACTTCTTCTTCCGGAAGATCGTCCGCAACCAGGGCGCCGCGCTGAACTCCCTCGCCGAGGACATCAAGAAGTTCCTGGCGCTGGGCACGGGCGGCGAGGAGCTGGCGTCCGCCCGCGAGCACCTGGCCAAGGCCGCCGTCGAGCTGGAGGCCATCGTCGGCCTGATGCTCACCGACCTCGCGGCCACCGAGCAGGACGTCAAGAACATCTACAAGGTGGGCCTGAACACCACCCACCTGCTGATGGCCTCCGGTGACGTGATCGTCGGCTACCTGCTCCTCAAGGGCGCCGCGGTCGCCGCCGAGAAGCTTCAGACGGCCTCCGCCAAGGACAAGGCCTTCTACACCGGCAAGATCGCGGCGGCGAAGTTCTTCGCGGCCAACGTCCTGCCGGGCGTCACCCTGGCCCGCAAGGTGGCCGAGGGCGCCGACCTGGACCTGATGGAGCTGGACGAGGCCGCGTTCTAGTTCCACCTATGTCCTCTGACGAGGGCCCACTCCCCATCGGACGGGAGCGGGCCCTCGTCCGTCGTTAAGGTGAACCCATGACCACAGGCATCCGCTTCGACCGCGGCCACACCGACGACCTCATGACCTTCCTGGCGGCGAGCCCGACGCCGTACCACGCCGTGGCGAACGCCGCCGAACGGCTGGAGAAGGCCGGCTTCCGCCAGGTCGCGGAGACGGACGCCTGGGACGGGACGACCGGCGGCAAGTACGTGCTGCGCGGCGGCGCGATCATCGCCTGGTACGTCCCCGAGGGCGCCGCGCCCCACACGCCGTTCCGGATCGTCGGCGCCCACACCGACTCCCCCAACCTGCGGGTCAAGCCGCGGCCCGACAACGGGGCGCACGGCTGGCGCCAGGTGGCCGTGGAGATCTACGGCGGCCCGCTGCTCAACTCCTGGCTGGACCGCGACCTCGGGCTCGCGGGCCGCCTGACCCTGCGCGACGGCTCCACGCGCCTGGTCGACGTCGACCGCCCGCTCCTGCGGGTCCCGCAACTCGCCATCCACCTGGACCGCTCGGTCACCTCGGAGGGCCTCAAGCTCGACAAGCAGCGGCACATGCAGCCGGTCTGGGGTCTGGGCGACGACGTGCGCGACGGCGATCTGATCGCCTTCCTGGAGGAGACGGCCGGCATCCCGGCGGGCGAGGTCACCGGCTGGGACCTGATGGTCCACTCCGTGGAACCGCCGGCCTACCTGGGCCGCGACAGCGAACTGGTGGCCGGGCCGCGCATGGACAACCTGCTGTCCGTGCACTCCGGTACGGCCGCGCTCGCGGCGGTGTCCCAGAGCGGCGGCGCTCTGCCGTACATCCCCGTCCTCGCCGCCTTCGACCACGAGGAGAACGGCTCCCAGTCGGACACGGGCGCGGACGGCCCGCTGCTCGGCACCGTGCTGGAGCGGTCGGTGTTCGCGCGCGGAGGATCGTACGAGGACCGGGCCCGGGCCTTCGCGGGCACGGTCTGCCTGTCCTCCGACACCGGCCACGCGGTCCACCCCAACTACGCGGAACGGCACGACCCCACGCACCACCCGCGCGTCAACGGCGGCCCCATCCTCAAGGTCAACGTCAACAACCGCTACGCGACGGACGGTTCGGGCCGCGCGGCCTTCGCCGCCGCCTGCGAGAAGGCGGACGTCCCCTTCCAGTCCTTCGTCTCCAACAACTCCATGCCCTGCGGCACCACGATCGGCCCGATCACCGCCGCCCGGCACGGCATCATGACCGTCGACATCGGCGTGGCGATCCTGTCGATGCACAGCGCACGCGAACTGTGCGGCGCCGACGACCCGTTCCTGCTGGCACGCGCCCTGGTGGCGTTCCTGGAAGGGTAGAACCGGCCGCCCCCGCATGGGCTTTGGCCATGGGGGTACCCGGAGTGCGGACCGGAACGACCGGACCGTACAGGGAGGCGACACACATGGGCCTCGGCGGATGCATCATCCTCATCGCCGTGGGAGCCATCCTCACGTTCGCGACCGACTGGGACATGCAAGGGGTCAACCTCGACCTCGTCGGCATCATCCTGATGATCGTCGGACTGATCGGCGTCACGACGTTCAGCAGCATCGCCCGGCGGCGGCGCGTGGTGATGCCGCCCACGACTCCGGTCGTCGACGATCACGCGCACCACCACCGCAGGGACGGCTACAGCGACGGATACGGCGTGTGACACACCCCCGGCTCACGCGTCCAGGCCGGCCAGGATCAGGGGCAGGCGGTCCGTCCCTTCCTCGGTGAGGCGGACGGGCACGCCCCAGTCCTGCTGGTGGACGTGACAGGCGGGGTACTCGTTGGCCGGGTCGTCGTCGCAGGACGCGGCCATGGCCGAAACATGCAGGACACCTTCTTCGACAGCGGGGTTGAGTTCGAGGGCGCGGGACAGGTCGGTTCCCGCGCCCTCGCCGTTGAGCAGCAGGTCGGGTGGGGTGGACGAGACAAGGAGGCGGGTCGAGGGGCCGTAGCGAGTGTCGAGCTTCTGGCCGGGCGGGGCCTGGAAGACGACGTCCAACCGGAGCCGTCCGGGGGCGACTTCCGTGGCGGCGCGCCGGGTGCGGTGGGCGACGGCGGCGACCTTGACCGTCTCCTCCGGCAGGCGCAGGCGGGTCAGCCGGTGCCGGGCCGACTCGACGACCACGATGTCGTCGCCGGCCAGGACGGCGTCGCTGGGTTCGCGCAGGTCGGTGGCCAGGGTGGTCACCTCGCCGGTCGCCGGGTCGTAGCGGCGCAGGGCGTGGTTGTAGGTGTCGCAGACGGCGACGGAACCGTCGGGCAGGGCCGTGACGCCCAAGGGGTGCTGGAAGAGGGCCTGTTCGGCGGCGCCGTCGCGGTGGCCGAAGTCGAACAGGCCGGTGCCGACGGCCGTGTGGACCGAGCCGTCGGGGTCGACCCAACGCAGCGCGGAGGTCTCGGAGTCGGCGAGCCAGAGCCGCTCGGGGGTGGCGGCGAGCCCGGACGGCTGGGCGAACCACGCCTCGGCGCCCGGACCGTCGACGAGCCCCTCATTGGTGGTCCCCGCGGTGACGCAGACACTCCCGTCGGCCGGGTCGTACGCCCACAGCTGGTGGACGCCGGCCATGGCGATCCACACCCTGCCCTGCCACCAGGCGACGTCCCAGGGGGAGGAGAGGTCCACCTCGCGTCCCGGACCGGAGGTGGGGCCGCCCTGCATCCACTGCCGGCCCGTGCCGGCGAGGGTGGTGACCTCGCCGGTGGTGAGGTCCAGCCGCCGCAGGGCGTGGTTCACGGTGTCGGCGACGACGACCGAGCCGTCGTCGCCGAGGGCGAGCCCCTGCGGCTCGTTGAACGTGGCGGCGTCGGACGGCCCGTCGGCGAACCCGCGCGCCCCGGACCCGATCCGCCGCACCACCGTCTCCCCGTCCGCCGCCAGCTCCACCAGCTGGTGCCGGGTCGTATCGCTGACCAAGAAGTTCCCGGACGGCAACAGGACGGCCTTCCCCGGGAAGCGCAGCGCCGTCGGCTCCGGCTCCGGCGGCACGTACGGCCCGTCGCCGCGCCGCAGCGTGCCCTTCGCCTCGTGCTCGGCCTCCAGCTCCCTCACCAGGCGCTCGATGGCGTGCACATGCCCCTCACCGGCGTGCTGGGCGACGACGTACCCCTCGGGGTCGATCACGACGAGCGTCGGCCACGCGCGCACGGCGTACTGCTTCCAGGTCGCGAGCTCGGGATCGTCGAGCACCGGATGCTCCACCCCGTACCGCTCCACGGCGTCGACCACCGCCTGGTGCTCCGCCTCGTGCACGAACTTCGGCGAGTGCACCCCGATGACGACCACCGTCTCCCGGTGCTTGTCCTCCAGCTCGCGCAGCTCGTCCAGGACGTGCAGGCAGTTGATGCAGCAGAAGGTCCAGAAGTCCAGGACGACGATGCGTCCCCGCAGGTCGGCGAGGGTGTACTGCTTCCCGCCCGTGTTGAGCCAGCCGCCCTTGCCGGTCAGCTCGGGGGCGCGGACGCGGGCGCGTCGGGGTGCGGAGTGGTTCATGCGTCCAGGGTGTCATCCGGCACTGACAGTCACCCCAGCGCGTGCCCCGTCGTCGCGTCCACGTGGTCCGGCACGTCGTCGTGGCGGTCGCCGACGGTGAGGGTGCCGCTGGGCTCGAAGAGGAGGAGCGCGGTGGGGACGGGGGCGTACGGCTTGTGCTCGGTGCCGCGCGGGACCGTGAAGACCGAGCCCTTCGGCAGGACGACCGTGCGCTCGCCGTCCGGCTCGCGCAGGGCGATGTGCAGTTCGCCCTCCAGCACGAGGAAGAACTCGTCGGTGTGGTCGTGCGCGTGCCAGAGGTGCTCGCCCTCGACCTTGGCGATCCGGACGTCGTAGTCGTTGACGGCGGTGACGATGCGAGGGCTCCACCGGTCGGTGAAGGACGCGAGGGCGGCGGTCAGGGAGATGGGTTCGCTGGTCATGTCCGTCATCCTCGGCGGTTCCCCGACGGCGGCACGAGTGCTAGAAATCGCACATGCCGCAAGGATCCTCTCAGCCACGGCCCGCGCACCGGGTGGCCGTCATCGTCGACGAGGGCACGAACCCCTTCGAGGTGGGTGTCGCGACCGAACTGTTCGGGCTGCCGCGCCCCGAACTGGGGCTCCCGGCACCGCTGTACGAGGTGACGCTGTGCACGCCGACGCCCCAGGTGCGGATGAACCACGGGTTCTTCACCCTGACCGGCGTGCCCGGCCTGGAGGCCGTCGACGAAGCCGACACCCTCGTGGTGCCCGGCCGGCCGGACAACGTCGTACCGCGCGGTGCCGCCGTCCTGGACGCGATTCGGCGCACGCACGCGCGTGGCGCCCGCGTCGTGAGCTTCTGCACCGGCAGCTTCGCGCTCGCCGAGGCGGGGCTGCTGGACGGCCGCCGGGCCACCACCCACTGGATGTGGGCGGACGCCTTCCGCGACCTGCACCCCAAGGTCCTGCTGGAGCCCGACGTCCTGTTCGTCGACGAGGGCGACATCCTCACCGCCGCCGGCAGCTCGGCCGCGCTCGACCTGGGCCTGCACCTCTGGCGCCGCGACCACGGCGCCGAGCTGGCCAACGCCGTCTCCCGAAGGCTCGTCTTCGCCGCGCACCGGGACGGCGGACAGCGGCAGTTCGTGGAGCGTCCGGTGCCCGACGTACCCGACGAGTCGCTCGCGCCCCTGCTGGCCTGGGCGCAGGAGCGGCTGGGCGAGCCGCTGACGGTGGCGGACCTGGCGGCGCGCGCGGCGGTCTCCCCGGCCACGCTCCACCGCCGTTTCCGCGCCCAGCTCGGCACGACGCCGCTGGCCTGGCTGACGGCCGAGCGCGTGGCGCTGGCCTGCCGCCTCATCGAACGCGGCGAGGAACGCCTGGACGTCGTCGCCGCCCGCTGCGGCCTCGGCACGGCGGCCAACCTCCGGGCCCGGCTGCGCCGCGAGACCGGACTCAGCCCGTCGGCCTACCGCCGGCGTTTCGGACCGGCGCCCGGGGAAGCGCTGATGACATGAGATTCCTCGTGTACGACCGGCTCCTCGGCTTCGGCGACGACTACTGGATCCAGGACGACCGCGGCAACAAGGTCTTCCTCGTCGACGGCAAGGCACTGCGCCTGCGGGACACCTGGGAGCTGAAGGACGTCCAGGGCCGCGTCCTGATCGACATCCACCAGAAGATGCTCGCCCTGCGGGACACGATGGTCATCCAGCGCGGCGGCGAGCCCCTGGCGACGATCCGGCGCAAACGCCTGTCACTGCTGCGCAACCACTACCGCGTCACCCTGGCCGACGGCACCGAACTGGACGTCAGCGGCAAGATCCTCGACCGCGAGTTCGCCATCGAGTACGACGGCGAACTCCTCGCCGTGGTCTCCCGCCGCTGGCTGACCCTCCGGGACACCTACGGCATCGACGTCGTCCGCGACGACGCGGACCCGGCGCTGCTGGTCGCGCTGGCGGTGTGCGTGGTCCATCTGGCGGAGAAGGAGCGGGAGGACTGAGGAGCAGGGAGGACTGAGGAGCAGGGAGGACCGAGGACCAGGGAGGACCGAGGACCAGGGACGGTCCGGGGCGAGCTGCCCCAGACCGTCGGCCTGAGCGGGCCTGAGCGGGCCTGAGCGGCCTGACCGGGCCTGGGGCCGTTACTGGCGCCGAGGGGGTTCCAGCCCCAGCACCCGGTCCTTCAGCGCCGGGAACTGCTCCCGCGTCGCCGCCACCCTGCCCGGGTCGAACTCCACCGTGAGGACCTCCTCGCCGGCGCCGGCCTGGGCCAGCACCTCGCCCCACGGATCCACCACGATCGAGTGACCGGCCTGCGGAACTCCCGCGTGCGTCCCGGCCGTTCCACAGGCGAGCACGAACGCCTGGTTCTCCACCGCCCGCGCCTGAGCCAGCAGCGTCCAGTGCGACCGGCGGCGCTCCGGCCAGCCCGCCGGCACCACCAGGGTCTCGGCACCGGCGTCGACGAGACCGCGGAAGAGTTCGGGGAAACGGAGGTCGTAACAGGTCGCCACGCCGAGGGTCATCGACGGCAGACGCACCGTCACGAGGTCCTCGCCCGCGCCCATCAGCACGGCCTCGCCCTTGTCGAAGCCGAAACGGTGGATCTTGCGGTAGACCGCGGCCAGGTCGCCGGAGGGAGTGAAGACGAGAGACGTGTTGTACAGCGGCCCGTCGGGGTCCCGTTCCGGGATCGAGCCGGCGTGCAGCCACACGCCCGCGTCGCTCGCGGCCTTCGCCATCGCCTCGTACGTCGGCCCCTCGAGCGGCTCGGCCTCGCGCCCGAACTCCTCGTACGCGAAGGCGCCCGTGGTCCACAGCTCCGGCAGGACGACCAGATCGGCGGCCCCCGCCTGAGCCCGTACCAGCGCGGCGACCCGCCGCCGACGCGATTCGACCGATTCGCCCTCGTCTACGGCGATCTGGAGCAGAGAAGCGCGCACACTACCACCGTCCTGGCATTCGAGCCGTCCACAAGGGCGTCCACACGGGCCTACGATCGTCACACGAAAGCACTGCCGGGGTGCCTGACAGCAGCGTAACTTAGCGTGCAAGACACCCGCCGACAGCAGCCACCTCCCACTGGCAACGCCGCCACAACCTGCCCGTGTACCGACCGCCGAGGGGTCCCGTTCCGTGAGTCTGCATCCCACCCTCCAGCCCTACGCCGACGCCTGGACTCACTCCATCGAGGCGATATCCGAGCTGGTCCAGCCGCTTGTGGAGGCAGACTGGAACCGCCGGACACCATGCCCGGGCTGGTCGGTGCGCGACATCGTCTCCCACGTCATCGGCCTGGACTCCGAGATGCTCGGCGACCCGCGCCCGATCCACACGCTCCCGCGCGACCTGTTCCACGTCACCAACGACCACCAGCGCTACATGGAGATGCAGGTCGACGTCCGCCGCCACCACACGGCGCCGGAGATGACGTCCGAGCTGGAGTACATGATCATCCGCCGCAACCGCCAGCTGCGGAACGACAGCCGCGACCCGGGCGCGAAGGTGCGCGGCCCGCTCGGCACCGAGCTGACGCTGGAGGAGTCCATGCGCCGGCACGCGTTCGACGTGTGGGTGCACGAGCAGGACCTGCGCACGGCCCTGGGCCGCCCCGGCAACCTCGACTCCCCGGGCGCGCACGTCACCCGTGACGTGCTGCTCGCCGAACTGCCCCGCGTCGTGGCCGATCTCGCCAACGCCCCCCGCAGCTCGGCGGTCGTCTTCGACGTCCACGGCCCCGTCGAGTTCCTGCGCACGGTCCGCGTCGACATCCAGGGCCGCGGCACCGTGGAAACGGCCCCCGCGCTCGGCCCCGCCGCCACCCTCACCCTCGACTGGGAGACGTACGTCCGCCTGGCCTGCGGCCGGGTGAGCCCGGAGGCGGTGGCGGACCGGGTGAAGGCGGAGGGCGACCCGGACCTGACGGCGGCGATCCTGCGGAACTTCGCGGTGACGCCCTGACCGTTCGAGCCGGAGCAGGGTCTGGGGGCGTCAGCCCCCAGCGCCGCCCGGCCCGGCACGGGGCGTTGGTCACGCAGGCACGTGCACCGTCTCCACCCGGCTGGCCACCGACCGCTCCCGCTCCCGCCGAGCCGCCCGCCTCCGCAACCGCAGGATCTGGCTCACGCCCAGCGCCTGCAGCACGAACACGGCCGAGAAGGCGACGGTGTAGTCGTCGCCCGTCGCGTCCAGCAGCACCCCGACCGCGAACAGCGTGGTCATCGAGGCGACGAACCCGCCCATGTTCGTGATGCCGGAGGCCGTCCCCTGCCGCTCCGGCGGATTGGCCGGGCGGGCGAAGTCGAAGCCGATCATCGAGGCCGGGCCGCAGGCGCCCAGCACCGCGCACAGCACGAGCAGCAGCCACATCGGCGCGCGGTCGGCGGGGTAGAACAGCGTGGCCGCCCACAGCAGCGCGGTCGTTCCCACCGTGCCCAGGGCGAGCGGCAGCCGGGCTTCGTGGTGGCGGGCGACGAGCTGGCCGTAGACCAGGCCGACGACCATGTTCGACAGCACGACGAGCGTGAGGAGTTCCCCGGCCGTGGCCCGGGACAGGCCCTGCGCCTCGACCAGGAACGGCAAGCCCCACAGGAGCAGGAACACCATCGCCGGGAACTGGGTGGTGAAGTGCACCCACAGCCCGAGCCGTGTCCCCGGCTCGCGCCAGGCCGCCGCGATCTGGCGGCGTACGTACGCGGCGCCCTGGTGCGGGAAGGGCTCCGGTTCGTGGCCCTCGGGGTGGTCCTTCAGGAACAGCAGCACCAGCACGAGCACCACGACACCCGCGAGCGCGCTGCCCGCGAACGCGGCCGTCCAGCCGATGCCGTGCAGCAGCCGGGCCAGGACGAGGGTGGAGACCAGGTTGCCCGCCATGCCGACCAGCCCGGCGAGCTGCGCGACGAGCGGCCCGCGCCGGGCCGGGAACCACCGGCCGCCCAGCCGCAGCACGCTGATGAACGTCATCGCGTCACCGCACCCGAGCAGCGCCCGCGAGGCGAGCGCCATGCCGTACGAGGGCGAGAACGCGAACCCGAGCTGCCCGGCCGTGAACAGCACGACCCCGATGCCCAGCACCTTCTTCGTGCCGAGCCGGTCCACGAGCAGGCCGACGGGTATCTGCATGCCCGCGTAGACCAGCAGCTGGAGGATCGAGAAGGTCGACAGGGCAGAGGCGTTCACATGGAAGCGGTCGGCGGCGTCGAGGCCGGCCACCCCCAGCGACGTACGGAAGATGACGGCGACGAAGTAGACCGAGACGCCGATGCCCCAGACGGCGATGGCGCGCCGCCCGCCCGGCGGATCGCCCGGCAGAGCCACAGCCCGTGCGGCCGAGGAGCTCATCGGACCTCCCCACGGGCCAGGTGCGAGAACCAGCTGACGTGCCGGTGCACGACCCCGACGGCCGCCTCCGCGTCGCCGGAGCGCAGCGCTTCGAGGATCTCCTCGTGCTCGACGAGGGTCTTGGCGATCCGGTCGGGGTGGGAGTGCATGACGGCGACGCCCATGCGCAGCTGGCGGTCGCGCAGCTGGTCGTAGAGCCGGGAGAGGATCTCGTTGCCTCCGCTGCGGACGATCTCGGCGTGGAAGCAGCGGTCGGTGACGGCGGCCGCGGCCAGGTCTCCGGCGGCGGCCTGCTCCTTCTGCCGGGCCAGCAGCTCCTCGAGGCGCTCGACGAGTCCAGGGGGCGCGGGTACGGCCTTGCGCGCCGCGTGTTCCTCGACGAGCAACCGGGTCTCGACGACGTCGGCGATCTCCTGCGCGGAGACGGGCAGAACGAGCGCGCCCTTCTTCGGGTAGAGCTTGATGAGTCCCTCGACCTCCAGCCGCAGCAGCGCCTCGCGCACCGGCGTGCGCGACACCCCCACGGCCTCGGCGAGCTCCCCCTCGGTGAGCAGGGTGCCGCCCTCGTAACGACGGTGCAGAACACCCTGCTTGACGTGGGTGTAGACACGGTCGGCGGCGGGCGGCTGCTTCACGGCGAGGGTCATGCCGACATCATAGATACAACAGGTACGCATGGATGCATGCGTCCACGATGCGGACCCGCCGCACCCCGCCTCAGCGGCCACACAACCTTCTGTGCTACTTACGTGTCACACATGTGCGGCCCTATCGGCTTTCACGCCTGCTCGACCTCAACTCGGCCGCACACCAGGGGAAAACGACGCAATCGGGGTATCTCACTTGAAAACCGGCATCCAGGGCATTCGCATCCGCAGAGCCGTCGGCGTCGCCGTGACCACCGGCGCCGTGCTCGCGACCGGAGCCCTCTCCGCTGCGCCCGCGTCGGCCGCCGCCGCGCCCACGATCACCGCCAAGGGCGGCTACGTGATGAACAACGCGAACGCCAAGACGCTGTACACCAAGGCCGCGGACACCCGGCTCTCCACCGGTTCCACGACCAAGATCATGACCGCGAAGGTGGTGCTCTCCCAGCCGAACCTCAACCTCGACGCCAAGGTCACCATCCAGAAGGCGTACAGCGACTACATCGTCGACAACAACTGGGCCTCGAACGCCAAGCTGATCGTCGGCGACAAGGTCACCGTCCGCCAGCTGCTGTACGGCCTGATGCTGCCGTCCGGCTGCGACGCCGCATACGCGCTCGCCGACAAGTTCGGCACCGGCACGACGCGGGCGGCGCGCGTGAAGTCGTTCATCGGCAAGATGAACACCACGGCCAAGAACCTGGGTCTGAAGAACACGCACTTCGACTCGTTCGACGGCATCGGCCGCGGGGCCAACTACTCCACGCCGCGCGACCTGACGAAGCTCGCCAGCAACGCGATGAAGAACGCCACGTTCCGCACGATCGTCAAGACCAAGAAGTACACGGCCAAGACGACCACCAAGAGCGGCGGCACCCGGACGATGGCGCCGTGGGAGAACACCAACCCGCTGCTCGGCACCTACACCGGCGCGATCGGCGTGAAGACGGGCTCCGGCCCGGAGGCCAAGTTCTGCCTGGTCTTCGCCGCGACCCGGGGCGGCAAGACGGTCATCGGTACCGTCCTCGCCTCCACCAGCAAGGACACGCGTACCTCGGACGCGAAGAAGCTGCTGAACTACGGCTTCACCAAGCTGGGCTGACGTCCACGGACGCACACACGGACGCACACGAGGGGCCGGCCGCCCGACAGCGGCCGGCCCTCCTCCTTTTCTCCTTTTTCCTCTTTTCCTCGCGTCCGCCGTACAACCCTTCGCGCTCGTCGTGAGTCTCCTGTGCGCCTCCCCCCGGCCATTCGCAGGCGCCTTCCAGGCATTGCGCACATTCGGAGCGTTCATAGTGATAACCGGCATCAAGGGCGTACGTGTCCGCCGAGCCGCAGCCGTCATCGCCACCACCGGCGCGCTCGTGGCGGGCGGCGCCCTGGCGACGCCCGCACAGGCGGCGACCGCGCCCTCGGTCAGCGCCAAGGGCGCGTTCATGCTCAACAGCGCGACGGGCTCCACGCTCTACAGCAAGTACGCCGACACCAAGCGGCCCATGGCGAGCACCACCAAGATCATGACGGCCCGCGTGGTGCTGAGCATCCCCGACGTCAACCTCGACCGGAAGGTCACCATCAAGCAGGCCTACCGGGACTACGTCACCGCCAAGGGCGCGAGCACGGCGGACCTGAAGACCGGCGACAAGGTCACCGTCCGTCAGCTGCTGCACGCGATGATGCTGCCGTCCGGCTGCGACGCCGCGATGGCCCTCGCGGACACGTTCGGCACCGGTACGACGGTCTCGGCGCGCACGAAGTCGTTCATCAGCAAGATGAACGCCAAGGCCGACGCCCTCGGCCTGACGAACACGCACTTCGACTCGTTCGACGGCAACTCGACGCAGAACACGAACTACACGACGCCGCGCGACCTCGCCAAGCTCACCCGCAGCGCGATGAAGTACTCGACGTTCGCCGGCATCGTCAAGAAGCAGAAGACGGTCCAGTACGCGACGACGAGCACCGGCGGCACCCGCACCTACACCTGGTACAACACCAACAAGCTGCTGGGCTCCTACAGCGGCGCGACCGGAGTGAAGACCGGCACCAACACGGCCGCCGGCCCCTGCCTCGTCTTCTCCGGCACCCGGGACGGCAAGACGGTCATCGGCGTGCTCCTCAACGACCAGTACCGCTTCACGGACGCCGCCAAGCTGATGGACTACGCCTTCGGCAGCAGCTCGGCGAGCACGATGCAGCTGCGCACGCTGCCGTCGGGCGCCCAGCGGGACTGACAGCAGCCGCAGAGGCCCACCGCGTACGGGCGGTGGGCCTCTCTCATGTCACGCCCAGGTGATCAGCCGCTTGGGCTGCTCCAGGATCGCCGCGACATCCGCCAGCACCTTCGAGCCCAGCTCGCCATCCACCAGGCGGTGGTCGAAGGAGAGCGCGAGTGTGGTGACCTGACGCGGCTTCACCTTGCCCTTGTGCACCCACGGCTGGAGCTTGATCGCGCCCACCGCGAGGATCGCGGACTCGCCGGGGTTGAGGATCGGCGTCCCGGTGTCCACCCCGAACACACCCACGTTCGTGATGGTGATCGTGCCGCCCTGCATCGCCGCCGGGGACGTCTTGCCCTCCCGCGCCGTGGACACCAACTCACCCAGCGACTCGGCCAGTTGCGGCAGCGTCTTGGCGTGGGCGTCCTTGATGTTCGGCACGATCAGACCCCGCGGGGTCGCCGCCGCGATACCCAGGTTCACGTAGTGCTTGACCACGATCTCCTGAGCCGCCTCGTCCCAGGACGCGTTGATGTCCGGGTTCCGCTTGACCGCGACCAGCAGGGCCTTGGCGATGAGCAGCAGCGGGTTGACGCGCAGGCCCGCGAACTCCTTGTCCTGCTTCAGCTCCTCGACCAGCTTCATCGTGCGCGTCACATCGACCGTCACGAACTCCGTCACATGCGGTGCCGTGAACGCCGAGCCGACCATCGCCGCCGCCGTCGCCTTGCGGACGCCCTTCACCGGGATACGCGTCTCGCGGACCGTGTCGTACGACACCGGGGCCGGCGCAGCGGCAACCGGAGTGGCGGGAGCGGCCGGGAGCTCCACCTCACGCTCGGGAGCCTGCGGCGGGGCCGCCGCCGCGTGGACGTCCTCGCGCGTGATGATGCCGTCCGGGCCGGTCGGGGTCACCGTCGCCAGGTCGACGCCCAGATCCTTGGCCAGCTTGCGCACCGGCGGCTTGGCCAGCGGGCGCGGCGTGGGGGCGGCGGGTGCGGTGGCGGTGGCGGCGGGAGGGGTGGCGGTCGTGGCGGCGGGAGCCGTGCCGTGACCGTTCAGCTCGGTCTGGATCGCTGCCGAGGCCCCGGCGACGGGGGCCTGAGGCCCCTTGCGCGGGCGGCGGCGGGTGGCGGAGGTGGCCACGCCGTAGCCGACCAGGACCGGCTGGCGAGCCGTGCTCTCCGCCTTCGGCTCCTCCTTCTGCGGCTCGGCCGGGGTCTGCGCCGGTGCCTCGGCCTCGGCGGGAGCTCCGCCCGACACATCGATCGCGATGATCGGCGTGCCCACATCCACCGTCGTGCCCTCGGGGAAGTGCAGCTCACGCACCACCCCGTCGTACGGAATGGGCAGCTCGACGGCCGCCTTGGCCGTCTCGACCTCGCACACCACCTGGCCGTCGGTCACCGTGTCGCCGGGCTGGACATACCACTTGAGGATCTCCGCCTCGGTGAGCCCCTCGCCCACATCGGGCATCTTGAACTCACGCACGGACGCCTGCGTCATCGTCGTCACGCTCCCCTCCTCAGTACGCCAGCGAGCGGTCGACGGCATCCAGCACCCGGTCCAGATCCGGAAGGTAGGACTCCTCCAGGCGGGCCGGCGGATACGGCGCGTGGTACCCGCCCACGCGCAGCACCGGGGCCTCCAGGTGGTAGAAGCAGCGCTCCGTGATCCGCGCCGCGATCTCCGCACCCGACCCGAAGAACACCGGCGCCTCGTGCACGATCACCAAACGGCGCGTCTTCTCCACCGACGCCTGGATCGAGTCGAAGTCCAAAGGAGACACCGAGCGCAGGTCCAGGACTTCGAGGGACCTGCCCTCCTCGGCGGCCGCGTCCGCGACCTCCTGGCAGAGCTTGACCATCGGTCCGTAGGCGGCGAGGGTCAGGTCCGTGCCCTCACGCACCACACCGGCCTTGTGCAGGGGACCGGGGATCGCCTCGGTGTTGACCTCGGCCTTGTCCCAGTAGCGGCGCTTGGGCTCGAAGAAGATCACCGGGTCGTCGCTCTGGATGGCCTGCTGCATCATCCAGTACGCGTCCGACGCGTTGGAGGGGCTCACGATCTTCAGGCCCGCCACGTGCGCGAACAGCGCCTCCGGTGACTCCGAGTGGTGCTCCACCGCGCCGATGCCACCGCCGTAGGGGATACGCACGACGACCGGCAGCTTCACCTTGCCCAGCGACCGCGCGTGCATCTTCGCCAGCTGCGTGACGATCTGGTCGTACGCCGGGAACACGAAGCCGTCGAACTGGATCTCCACGACCGGGCGGTAGCCGCGCAGGGCCAGTCCGATCGCGGTACCGACGATGCCCGACTCGGCGAGCGGGGTGTCGATGACGCGGCTCTCGCCGAAGTCCTTCTGCAGGCCGTCCGTCACGCGGAAGACGCCGCCGAGCTTGCCGACGTCCTCGCCCATGATGAGGACCTTGGGGTCGGACTCCAGGGCGCGGCGCAGCGACTCGTTGATCGCCTTGGCCAGAGCCATCTTCTCCGCTGCCATGGTCAGACCCCCTCTGCTTCGGCGAACGATGCCTGGTACGCCGCGAACTGGGCGCGCTCCTCGTCGACGAGGGCGTGGCCGTCCGCGTACACGTTCTCGAAGATGGCGAAGTGGTCCGGGTCCGGCATGGCACGGACCGCCTCGCGCACTCGCCTGCCCAACGCCTCGGACTCGGTCTCCAGTTCCGCGAAGAATCCCTCGTCCGCGTGGTTTGAGGCCTCCAGATAGCGGCGAAGGCGCAGGATCGGGTCCTTCGCCTCCCAGGCCGCCCGCTCGTCGTCGTGGCGGTACCGGGTGGGGTCGTCGGAGGTGGTGTGGGCGCCCATGCGGTACGTGAACGCCTCGATCAGCGTCGGGCCCTCGCCGCCGCGGGCCCGCTCCAGCGCCCACTTCGTGACGGCCAGGCACGCGAGGACGTCGTTGCCGTCGACGCGTACGCCCGGGAAGCCGAAGCCCTGCGCGCGCTGGTACAGCGGCACGCGGGACTGCTTCTCGGTCGGCTCGGAGATGGCCCACTGGTTGTTCTGGCAGAAGAACACGACCGGGGCGTTGTAGACCGCGGAGAAGGTGAACGCCTCGGCGACGTCGCCCTGGCTGGAGGCGCCGTCGCCGAAGTAGGCGATGACCGCCGAGTCCGCGCCGTCCTTGGCGATGCCCATCGCGTAGCCGGTGGCGTGCAGGGTCTGGGAGCCGATGACGATCGTGTAGAGGTGGAAGTTGTTGCCGTTCGGGTCCCATCCGCCGTTGTTCACGCCGCGGAACATGCCGAGCAGGTTGGTCGGATTCACCCCGCGGCACCAGGCGACGCCGTGTTCGCGGTAGGTCGGGAAGACGTAGTCGTCGTCGCGCAGGGCCCGGCCGGAGCCGATCTGGGCGGCCTCCTGGCCGAGCAGCGAGGCCCACAGGCCCAGCTCGCCCTGGCGCTGCAGGGAGGTGGCCTCGGCGTCGAAACGACGGGTGAGCACCATGTCGCGGTACAGGCCGCGCAACTCGTCGGGGGTGATGCCGGAGACGTACTTGTCGTACTCGGCGTTCTTGACGCGCTTGCCCTCGGGCGTCAGCAGCTGGACGAGTTCGGGGTCGGCGCTCTTCTTGGCGGTCGTGCGGGTGGTGCGCTTGGTGCCGGTGGTGCCGGCCTTGCTTCCGGCGCTGCGTCGCGGTGTGCGCGCGGCAGTGCTCTCCACGGTCACGTGTGCTCCTCCGTCGGTCCGGCCCCCGGGGTTGCCGGTAGGCCAGTGCGGCTCACCTGATCCGACCACCGGGCACGGGGTGGGTGCCACTCGGCCGGGAACAGGCGTGACAGGTGCCCCGGCGAGCGCCCTGCAAAAGTCACGTTACCCAGTGCGCCACATATCTGTGAAACCCCTTCTGACCTGCGATTTTGCTTGGATTTCCAAGTAAATCGGGTAGGACTGGAAGGGCCGCTGGTCACAGCCTTGCAGGAGGCCGGAGCAACGGCACGGTATCCCGGCGGCCCCGGACACGGGAAGAGTTCGTGGCCACCCGTACGGCCCTGTTTCTTCGTCCGCCGCAACAACCTCTGGATGCTGCGCGACGTACAGCCGCGTACACGCGAAGTGGCGTACAGCCGTGTACACGCGAAGTGGCGTACAGCCGTGTACACGCGAACGTGCGGCCCGCTTCCGGGCCGCACGCGTGCGTGGCCGCTGTTCTCGGTGCGCCGGGTCAGGATCCCTCGCCGCCGGAGCCGCCCGTCGGGTCTCCGACCACCCCGCCCGTCGGGTCCGTCGGGGTCTGCGGATCCGTGGGCTGCTGGCCCGTCGGCGCCTCGGTGGGCTCCTCGGTCACCGTCTCCGACGGCGTGGCGCTCGGCTCCTCCGACGCCGTCTGCGACGGCGTGTAGGACGGCGTGTAGGACGGCGTCCAGTTCGAGCCGCCCGTGCCCGCGCCCGTGCCGTCGTCGGTGGCCGTGTCGGTCGGCTCGTCCGTCACCTCGTCGCTCGGCGACTCGCTGGGCGACTTGTTCTCGGTGGTCTGCGAGGTGGTCGGCGACTGGGTGGTGCCGGGTCCGCGGCCGTCTCCGCCGCTGCCCTTGACGGCCAGGGCGACACCCGCGGCGATGGCGATCACCGCCAGCACCGCGAGGATCCACAGCTTGCCGCGGCCGCTGCCCCGGTTGCCGCGTCCCTCGAAGCCGCCGTCGTCGCCGCCGCCGTACCCGGCGGGCATGATCGGCTGCGGGATCTGCGTGGTGCCGGAGGCGTCACCGCCGGGGTGCGGCAGCACGGCCGTGCCGGCGAGGCCCGCCGCCGGGGTGTGCCGGCCGTCGTGCGTGTCCACCGGGCCGGTGTTCCAGGTGCCGGTGTGGCCGCCCTGGTCGTACAGCATCTGCAGCGCGTACTGGACCAGCCCGCGCATCTCCTCGGCCGTCTGGAAACGGTCGTCCGGCTCCTTGGCGAGGGAGCGCATGACGAGGCCGTCGAGCTCGGGAGGGCAGGCGTCGGAGGCCTCGGACGGCGGCGTCGGGATGTCCTGGACGTGCTGGTAGACCACCGACAGCGGGGTCTCGCCGGTGAACGGCGGGCGCAGCGCGAGGAGTTCGTAGAGCAGGCAGCCCGTCGCGTACAGGTCGGAGCGGTGGTCGACGGCCTTGCCGAGCGCCTGCTCCGGGGAGAGGTACTGCGGGGTGCCCATGACCATGCCGGTCTGCGTCATCGTTGTCGACGCCCCGTGCAGGGCGCGGGCGATGCCGAAGTCCATCACCTTCACGGCGCCGTTGTTGGTGATGATGACGTTGGCCGGCTTGATGTCCCGGTGCACGATGCCGTGCTGGTGCGAATAGGCGAGCGCCTCCAGGACGCCCGAGACGATGATCAGGGCCTGCTCGGGGCCCGGCGCCTCGGCGTTCAGCAACAGGTCGCGGATCGTGCGGCCCTCGACCAGCTCCATGACGATGTAGGGCACGGACTGGCCGCCGACGACGTCCTCGCCGGAGTCGTACACGGCGACGATCGCGTGGTGGTTGAGGCCC
This sequence comes from Streptomyces deserti, assembly GCF_054782695.1. Classification (NCBI taxonomy): domain Bacteria; kingdom Bacillati; phylum Actinomycetota; class Actinomycetes; order Kitasatosporales; family Streptomycetaceae; genus Streptomyces; species Streptomyces deserti. The sequence goes on along the minus strand of NZ_BAAGRZ010000009.1, from coordinate 168,158 downwards.
GCGACCGACTGGGCCTCGCGCGTGAAGCGGGCCTTGGACACCGGGTCCTCGGCGAGGTCGGAACGGAGCAGCTTGACGGCGACGGTCCGCCCGAGGCGCACGTCCTCGGCGGCGAACACCTCGGCCATGCCGCCCCGGCCGAGTCTGTGGGTCAGCCGGTACCGGCCGTCCCCGACCAGCCCGCCGTTACCCCAGGACTCCGGCGCGTCCGACATGCCGCCGCCAGTCGCCTCGGGGTCGGACGGGCCCTGAGCGCGCTGCTGCTGTGCCATCAGTCCTCGCCGTCGTTTCTGCCCGCGGTGCGCGCGGTGTTGTTACGGTCTCCGTCGGCCACGCTACAGCCTCCGCGCAAGCCTCCGGTCCGCAACGGGTGCCAGGACCGGCACGAGACGGACCGGCAATCCAACCCTGTGCACGCACCGTCGTGCAAATTCTGTGTACCGGCCGTACGACCCCTGTAACGCTTCCGCGACGCTTCTTTCGCGTACGGTCACGGAACGGGCACCTGGCTTGACGTGTCAGTGCCCTGGGGCAGACTTGGCCGGGAATAGCTCTTTGGATCAAAGCTAATTGTCGGCGCCGGAAAGGCTACGGGGGACGCTGAAGATGAGCCAGGACGGCGCACAGGGCCAGTACACGGGGCGGGCGCTCGCCGGCGGGCGGTATCAGCTGCGGGACCTGCTCGGCCAGGGCGGCATGGCCTCGGTGCACCTCGCGTACGACTCCGTGCTCGACCGACAGGTCGCGATCAAGACACTGCACACCGATCTGGGCCGGGAGCAGGCCTTCCGTGAGCGGTTCCGCCGCGAGGCCCAGGCGGTGGCCAAGCTCACGCACACCAACATCGTCTCGGTCTTCGACACAGGCGAAGACGATCTTGACGGGATGACGACGCCGTACATCGTCATGGAGTACATCGAGGGCCGCCCGCTCGGCTCGGTGCTCGACGAGGACGTACGGCACTACGGCGCGATGCCCGCCGACAAGGCGCTGAAGATCACCGCGGACGTGCTGGCCGCCTTGGAGATCAGCCACGAGATGGGGCTGGTCCACCGGGACATCAAGCCGGGCAACGTGATGATGACCAAGCGCGGTGTGGTCAAGGTCATGGACTTCGGCATCGCGCGCGCCATGCAGTCCGGTGTGACGTCGATGACGCAGACCGGCATGGTGGTCGGCACCCCGCAGTACCTCTCGCCGGAGCAGGCGCTCGGCCGGGGGGTGGACGCGCGGTCCGATCTCTACTCCGTCGGCATCATGCTGTTCCAGCTGGTCACCGGGCGGCTGCCGTTCGACGCGGACTCGCCGCTGGCCATCGCGTACGCGCACGTGCAGGAGGAGCCGCCGGTTCCGTCCTCGGTCAACCGCTCCCTGCCGCCGGCCGTGGACGCGCTGATCGCCCGTGCGCTGAAGAAGAACCCGAACGAGCGTTTCCCGAGCGCCGAGGCCATGCGCGGCGAGTGCCTGCGTGTGGCGTCCTCCTTCCAGCCGGCCCCGCCGAGCATCGTCCCCGGCGCGCAGACCCCGAGCGGCGCGGGCGTCGGCTCCGCCGTCTTCCCGCCGGTCGACCAGGCGACCCCGGCGCCCACGGGCAACGTCCAGACGCCGTACCAGCCGGTCCCGGCCCCGAACCCGTACGGCACCCCGGCCCCGTCTCCGGCGTACGGCTATCCGCAGCAGGGCGGCTACCAGACGCCCACGCCTGCCGCCTACTCCCCGCAGCCGGGCCCGTCGACCCCGCCGTACAACCTCACGCCCCAGACCGTGGCCGGCGGCTCGGGCGGCAAGAGCAACAAGCTGGTGATCATCGGCTCGATCGTGGTGTCCCTGGTGGCGGTCGGCGGGCTGGTCGCGGCGCTGACGCTGAACGGTGGCAGCAGTGACGACAACACGGGCGGCGGCGGTGCCAGCGCCTCGGCGTCGGCGTCGGCGTCCAAGAAGCCCGGGTACCGCGGGCCGGACACGGCGAAGACGATCAAGACGACCGAGTGCACCGAGCCTCAGGAGTCGTACGACGACCCCGACAAGATCCAGATCCCGAGCTTCAAGTTCAAGTACATCAAGTCGGTCAAGGCGTGCTTCCAGGCCGCCGGCTGGACGATGAAGGTCACGAACGTCGACGAGAACACGTACGGCGAGGGCGCCGTCATGGAGCAGTTCCCCTCCGCCGGCACGGACGTCGACCCGCAGGACATGCCGGAGATAGAGCTCAGGGTCTCGACGGGCAACCCGCCGTCCTGACACCCGGTCACCCGGGTCACCCGGTCCAGAGGAAGGGCCCGGCGGTTTCGGCCGCCGGGCCCTTGCGTGTGAAGTCCGTTCCGGGTCAAGTCCCTTCCGGATGAAGTGCGTTCCGGGTGAAGTCCGTTCTACAGGTACGGACCGCCCGAACGGCCGCTCGGGCCCCGGTCGTCATGACCGTCCTGGCCGAGGCCCGGCGGGAGGGCGCGGCGCATCTGTTCCAGCTGGGCGCGCGCCGCCATCTGCTGGGCGAACAGGGTCGTCTGGATGCCGTGGAAGAGGCCCTCCAGCCAGCCCACCAACTGGGCCTGGGCGATCCGCAGTTCGGCATCGCTCGGGGTCGCGTCGTCCGTGAAGGGCAGGGAGAGCCGCTCCAGCTCCTCGACCAGCTCCGGCGCCAGACCGTCCTCCAGCTCCTTGACCGAGCTGGCGTGGATCTCCTTGAGCCGTACCCGGCTGGCCTCGTCCAGGGGAGCCGCGCGCACCTCTTCGAGCAGCTGCTTGATCATGCTGCCGATCCGCATGACCTTGGCGGGCTGCTCCACCTGTTCCGTGACCGGGGTCTCGTGGGAGTCCTCGTCTCCGTTGCCGCCGCTGAGCGCCATGCCGTCCTGGCCCACGACCAGGATCTGCGGGTTCTCCGACGACCTTTCGTTCCTCGGCATCTCCATGTCGCCATTCTCTCGCACCCGTCCGCCTCTCCTGCGTGGTGCCCCCGGGGGAGGCTGATCCACCGTGTACGACGAGGACGCCGGTGTCAGGGTTCCTGGTTGCCTCCCGGATGTCGCGGATGCCGCGTGTCACGGGTCAGGCGCAGCAGCCGGGCCTCACAGTGGTCCAGCCAGCGGGCCTCGGCCTCGGCGTGGAAGACCAGCTGCTCCAGGACGAGCAGCCGGGCCATCTGCTCCGGGTGCTCCGGCGCCCGGGCCAGTGCCTCGGCCCGCCGCCGCACGTGGTCGTGCAGGGCATGCGTGACATGCCGGCGCTGCGCCTCGACGACCTCCCTTACGTCGACACCGTCCGCGCCGACCGCCAGCACCAGCTTGATGGCCAGCTCGTCGCGAGACGGGCTGGCCCGCTCCACGGGCCGCGCGTACCAGGCGCGCAGCTCGGCCCGGCCCGCGTCGGTGAGCGCGTACAGCATCCGCCCGGCGTCGTCCACGCCGTCCTGGACGACCATCCCGTCCCGTTCCAGGCGGCCGAGAGTCGTATAGACCTGCCCGATGTTCAGCGGCCAGGTCCCGCCGGTGCGGGCCTCGAACTCGGTGCGCAGCCGCGAACCGTAGCGGGGGCCGCCTGCCAGGAGCGCCAGCAGCCCGTGACGTATCGACATAACCGGATTGTGCAGCGATTCGACCCATCGGCCGAATCCGGAATGCCGGAATGGCGGGCGAATGTGAATCTGATGGCGTCCATCCGACCGATCTTGCCGGTCGGCCCAGCCGGCCGAGCCGGGCACCGGGAGGGGGTCACGATCGTGACTCCATGGCTGCGCATGCTGCGAGCGACGGCACTGGTCAGCGTCGTCCTGGGGGTGGGTGTGCTCGCAGGGGGGATGTTCGGGGGCGGTGTGGTGGCGTACGGCGTCGAAGGTCCGCCGGACGCGGTCGCCGCGCCGATCGCTCCGCCTTCCTCGTCCGCCTCCCTCTCCGTCTCCGCCGAGCCGTCCCGGGCGGGGAGCCGGCCGGGTGAGGGGCGGGAGCGCCCGGGTCGGCGGGCGGAGGCCGAGGACGAGCCGGGCCGCCTGCGGGACGAGCGGGGCAGGGACGGGGACAGGGACAGGGACAGGGACGGGTATTGGTACAGGGACCACGACGGCCGTGAGGTTCCGGCGCGGGACGCGGACGCCGGTGACGATGCCGCCGTGCCCCAGGCGCCGGGGGAGACCGACCCGGCGCCCTCCGGATCGGCCTCCGCCCAGCAGGTCGCCGGAGGCACGGTCGAGCCCGTGCTGCGGATCCTGCCGCTGGGCAGCGGGCTGGTCCTCATCGGGCTCGGCCTGGGGCTAGCCTTCATCGCGCTGCGGCTGCGGCGCGCCTAGGGCCTGTCCTGGCCGTACCCGGCGTGATGAGCAGCACCTTCCCCACGTGGCCGCTCTCCTCGACGATCCGGTGGGCGGCCGCCGCGTCGGGCATCGGGATCTCGCGGTCGACGACGGGGCGTACGTGACCGCCGTCGACCAGGGGCCAGACGTGTTCCCGTACGGCCGCGACGATGGCCGCCTTCTCCTCGACGGGCCGGGCCCGCAGGGTGGTCGCGCTGATGGCCGCGCGCTTGGCGAGGAGGGCGCCGATGTTCAGTTCGCCCTTGACGCCGCCCTGCATGCCGATGATCGCGAGCCGGCCGTTGACGGCGAGCGCCCGGACGTTGGGTTCCAGGTACTTGGCGCCCATGATGTCGAGGATGACGTCGGCGCCCGCGCCGTCGGTGGCCTTCTTGACCTCCTCGACGAAGTCCTGCTCGCGGTAGTTGATCAGGATGTCGGCGCCCAGTCGGGCGCAGTGGTCCAGCTTCTCCCGGGTGCCGGCCGTGACGGCGACCTTCGCGCCGACGGCCTTGGCGAGCTGGATCGCCATCGTGCCGATGCCGCTGGAGCCGCCGTGCACGAGCAGGGTCTCGCCGGGGCGCAGGTGAGCGATCATGAAGACGTTCGACCAGACCGTGCAGACCACCTCCGGCAGCGCCGCGGCCTGCTGGACGCCGACGCCCTTGGGGACGGGCAGCAGTTGCCCGGCCGGGACGACGACCTGTTCGGCGTAGCCGCCGCCGGAGAGCAGCGCGCACACCTCGTCGCCGACGGCCCAGCCGGACACGCCGGTGCCGAGCGCGGTGATCCGCCCGGAGCACTCCAGGCCGGGGTACGGGGACGCGCCGGGCGGCGGGTCGTAGAAGCCCTGCCGCTGCAGGATGTCGGCCCGGTTGACGGCGCCGGCCGCCACCTCGACCAGGACCTCGCCCTCGCCGGGCACGGGATCGGGGACCTCGTCCCAGACCAGTGCCTCGGGCCCACCAGGTTCGGGAATCGTGATCGCATGCATGGAGGGGACGCTACCCCTCGCGCCCCGGGCGGATTCCGCGCCCCAGGCCGGACCGCTTCCCGCCTCGGTCCCTGCCTCGGTCCTTGGGCCGGGGTTCCTCGGTCCTTGGGCCGGGGTTCCTCGGTCCTTGGGCCGAGGCTCCTCGGTCCCCGGGCCGGGACTCCTCGGTCCTTGGGCCGGGGCTCCTCGGTCCTTGGGCCGATCCCCCGGGAAATCCCTGTGCGGGACCGATGAGTTTGCGTCACCGTAAGAGTCTCCCCATGCGTAGCCCAAGCAGCGGAAGGACCCGAAGCATGAGCACGCAGACGTCCGGCCCGGCGATCGAGACCGCGGGCCTGGTGAAGACGTTCGGCGAGACCCGGGCCGTCGACGGAGTCGACCTCACCGTGCCGGCCGGCACGGTGTACGGCGTCCTCGGCCCGAACGGCGCCGGAAAGACGACCACCGTGAAGATGCTCGCCACGCTCCTGCGGCCGGACGGCGGTGAAGCCCATGTCTTCGGGCACGACGTCGTCCGCGAGGCCGACCGGGTGCGCGGCCGGGTGAGCCTCACCGGTCAGTACGCGTCCGTCGACGAGGACCTCACCGGCACCGAGAACCTGGTCCTGCTGGCCCGGCTCCTCGGTCACCACAAGAAGGCCGCCCGGGACCGCGCCGCACAGCTCCTGGAGGCCTTCAGGCTCTCGGAGGCGGCCGGGAAGCAGGTCAAGCACTACTCGGGCGGCATGCGGCGCCGTATCGACATCGCCGCGTCCATCCTCAACACCCCCGACCTGCTCTTCCTGGACGAGCCGACGACCGGCCTGGACCCGCGCAGCCGCAACCAGGTGTGGGACATCGTGCGGGCCGTGGTCGCCCAGGGCACGACCGTGCTGCTGACCACGCAGTACCTGGACGAGGCCGACCAGCTGGCGTCCCGGATCGCCGTCATCGACCGCGGCAAGGTGATCGCCGAGGGCACCAAGGGCGAACTGAAGGCGTCCGTCGGCGCCGGGTCCGTCCACCTGCGACTGCGCGACGCGGACCAGCGGCCCCTCGCGGCCGACCTGCTGCGCCGGGCCCTCGACGCCGACGTCCAGCCCGAGCCCGACCCGGTGGCCCTGACCGCCCGCCTCGGTACGGCGGCGAGCAACGACACCGCGGCCGAGCAGGCCGCCCGCGCGCTGAACGAACTGGCCGGCGCCGGCATCACCGTCGACAACTTCTCGCTGGGCCAGCCCAGCCTGGACGAGGTGTTCCTCGCCCTCACCGGACACGACACGCACGACTCCCAGGACGCCCGCGACACGAAGGACGAGGTGGCGGCATGAGCACCGCGACGCCCACCGAGAGCAAGGAACTCGCCCCGGTCAGCACCGAATCGCTCGCCGCGCTGCTCATCGCCAAGGAACGGCCGCCGCGGCCCAGCGCGTGGTCGACCTCGCTGACCTTCGGCTGGCGGGCCGTCCTCAAGATCAAGCACGTGCCGGAGCAGCTCTTCGACGTCACGGCGTTCCCGATCATGATGGTGCTGATGTACACGTACCTGTTCGGGGGCGCGCTGGCCGGGTCGCCGAAGGAGTACATCCAGTTCCTGCTGCCCGGCATCCTGGTGATGTCGGTCGTGATGATCACGATGTACACCGGCGTCTCGGTCAACACGGACATCGAGAAGGGCGTCTTCGACCGGTTCCGCTCCCTGCCCATCTGGCGGCCGTCGACCATGGTCGGCTACCTGCTGGGCGATGCCCTGCGCTACACCATCGCGTCCGTCGTGATGCTCACCGTCGGCCTGATCCTCGGCTACCGCCCGGACGGCGGCGTGGGCGGTGTGCTCGCCGGGATCGTGCTGCTGGTGGTCTTCTCGTTCGCGTTTTCGTGGATCTGGACGATGTTCGGGCTGATGCTGCGCACCGAGAAGTCGGTGATGGGCGTCAGCATGATGGTGATCTTCCCGCTCACCTTCCTGTCCAACGTCTTCGTGGACCCGAAGACCATGCCGGGCTGGCTGCAGGCGTTCGTCAACAACAGCCCCATCACCCACCTGTCGTCGGCGGTGCGCGGACTGATGGCGGGCGACTGGCCCACGGAGGAGATCGCCTGGTCGCTGGGCTGGGCCGGGCTGTTCGTGCTGGTCTTCGGGCCGATCACGATGCGGCTGTACAACCGCAAGTAGGCCCGTTCCGGGTCCTCGAGCCCCGGTCAGTGCGTTCCGGGTCCTTGAGACCCGGTCAGTCGCGGGGAAGCGGGCGCATGTCGGGCGTGACCCGCGTGCCCGGCGTCGCCCGCACGATCGTGATGAGCCGGTCCGTCAACTGCAGCTTCCCGGCGGCCGGATCGTCGTAGCCGAGCACCCGGTGACCTCGTATGACGCTGATGACCAGGTCGTCGATCTCGCGCGGCGTCCTGCCCACCTCGGCCTTGACGACGGGCCGCTCGACGATGTCGAGCCCGCTGCCCTGCTGGATGAGGTCCTCCAACACCATGCCGGCGGCGGGGCTGAGCACGGACAGGCCGAGCAGCCGGCCGGCCGCGCTGGCGCTGGTGATGACCACGTCGGCGCCGGACTGCCTCAGCAGCGGCGCGTTCTCCTCCTCACGCACGGCGGCCACGATCTTCGCCCCGCGGTTGAGCTGCCGGGCCGTCAGCGTCACCAGGACGGCCGTGTCGTCGCGCTGGGTCGCCACGATGATCTGCCGCGCCTTGTGCACCTCGGCCCGCCTGAGGACGTCGCTGCGGGTGGCGTCCCCGACGATGCCCGCATAGCCGTCGGCGGTCGCCGCGTCGATCACCTTCGAACTGGGGTCGACCACCACGACCTGCTCCTTCTTCAACCCCGCCGCACACACGGTGTGGATCGCCGACCGGCCCTTCGTCCCGAAGCCGATGACGACGGTGTGATCGCGCAACGTGGACCTCCAGCGGTTCAGGCGCCATTCCTCACGGGTGCGCTCCGTGAGGGCCTCCAGGGTCGTACCGACCAGGATGATCAGGAACAGCACGCGCAGGGGCGTGATGACGAAGATGTTGACCAGCCGGGCGGTGTCGCTGGCCGGGGTGATGTCGCCGTACCCGGTGGTGGAGAGCGTGACGGTCGCATAGTAGAAGGCGTCGAGGAGTCCGACGCCGTCGCCGTTGTTGTCCTTGTAGCCGTCGTGGTCGGCGTAGACGATGAACGCGGTCACCAGCAGGACCACCAGGGCCATGGACAGCCGTTTGGCGACCTGGCGGAACGGGTGCTCCACGATCTGTCGCGGCAGCTTCACCCGGTGCGGCACAAGGTGTTCGTCCGGCTGGCGGGCGATCGCGTCCTGGCCCGGAAGTTTCACGTGAAACACACCCCGATTCCCCCGGATGCCCAGGGCAGATCGATCAGTTCCGTCTCCTGTCCCGGCTGCGCACCGCCCGGCGGTACGACAGCGAGGGCGTCGGCCGCCGCGATGCCGCGCAGCATGGCCGGACCGTTGTAGTGCAGCGGCACGGCCCGGTCGCCGCGCAGGACGACGGGGACGAGCCGGGTGTCGTACGGGTGCCCGTGCACCGCGTCCCTCAGCGGCAGCGTGTACGGCTCCGGCGCAGGGCGGGCCGCGAGGGTCCGCAGCAGGGGTTCGGCGAGCGTGAGCAGGCCGGAGACGGCGGCCAGCGGGTTGCCGGGCAGGCCGACCAGGTGCTGGTTCTCCTTGGTGCGGGCCAGCAGCATGGGGTGGCCGGGGCGCACCTTGACGCCGTCCACGAGGAGTTCGGCGCCGATGCGGCACAGAGTGGGGTGGACGTGGTCGACCGGGCCCGCGGCGGTACCGCCGGTGGTGACGATGACGTCGGCGCCGGACGTCGTGATGGCCTGGTGCAGCGCGTCGGCGTCGTCACCGATCCGGCGCACGGCGGTGACCTCGGCGCCGAGCGCCCGCAGCCAGGGCGGCAGCATCGGGCCGAGCGCGTCCCGGATCAGGCCGTCGTGCGGCAGGCCCTCGGTGAGCAGCTCGTCGCCGAGCACGAGGACGTCGGCCCGGGGGCGGGGGACGGCGGTGAGGGCGTCGTACCCGGCGGCCGCGGCGAGCCCCAGCACGGCCGGGGTCACGAGGGTGCCGGCGGGCACCAGCTGGTCACCGCTGCGGCACTCCTGGCCCCGGGGGCGGATGTCCTGGCCGGGCACGACCTCCCGGGTCGCGTGCAGGCGGCCCTTGTCATCGGTACGGCCGTGCTCGCTGCGGAGCACGGCGGTGGTGTCCGGGGGGATCCGGGCGCCGGTGGCGATGCGGACGGCCTCGCCGTCGGTGAGCGGCTCGTGCCCGGCGTCTCCGGCCAGGACGCCGTCGCCGCGCACGTCCCAGGGGCCGGGGCCGGCGACCGCCCAGCCGTCCATCGCCGAGGTGTCGAAGGAGGGCAGGTCGGTGAGGGCGGTGAGGGGTGCGGCCAGGGTGAGACCGAGGGCGGAGTCGAGGGGTGCGGAGACGGGAGTGGGGCGGGCGGCCCGGATGCCGGCGCGGGCGGCGCGTTCGGCGATGGTCCGGGCCTCGGGCCAGGGGGTGGCCTGGTGGCGGCGGTCGGTGCCGTGTGGGGTGCCGGTGCCGCCCTCGCGCTTCGGAGGGGGTACGGACGCGTGGTCGCCGCCGGGGGTGGGGCCGTTGGCTTCCTTCACGAGCGCGAGCGCCTCCTCGACGTCGAGGTCATCCGTGTCCTCCGGGTGCCCGGGGGTCACGGCGGTCTCGCCGGGGCGGGTGGAGCGGGCGGCGGTCATCGGGCGTCCGGGCGGGTGTCGGGCGTGGCGTCGGGAGCGACGTCGGGTTGGGCGTCGGTGGGCTCCGGGCTGCTTGGCGTGTCGGCTGGCTTGGCCTCGGGGGTGTCCTCCTCCGCCCAGCGCAGGGCGAGGGCGGCGGCTTTGCGGGCGGCCTCCGCTACGGCCTCCGGTCCGCCGCCGGCCCGGGCGGCCGCGTAGCCGACGAGGAAGGTGGTCAGCGGCGCCGCGGGCCGGGCCACACTGTGGGCGGCGTCGCGGGCGAGGTCGAGCAGGACGCCGGTGTCGACGTCGAGGTCGATGCCCAGTTCGTCCTTGGCTGCGGAAATCCATTCATCCAACACGTGCCCATGCTCCCTGATGCGTGACCGGGCGGTGGCGATGTCGTCCCAGGTGTCGCAGTCGAAGGACGCGACGGGGTCGGAGATGCGGGTGAGGTCCAGCTGTGCGGTCAGGAGCCTCAGGGGGAGACCGGTCAGGCCGCCGTGTTCAGCGCCGATGTGCGCGAGCAGCCGGCGCAGGCGCGGTGCGCGGTAGGCGGCGACGAGCGGCTGGTCCCGGCCGCCGGGGTCGGTCAGCAGCACTCCGTCGGCCGCCGCGCCCCGCAGCGCGGTCACCAGTCGGCTGACGGTCCGTTCGTCCAGGAACGGCAGGTCGGCCGAGAGCACCACCACGTGGTCCTCCGTGGTGGATCGCAGCCCGGCGTCGAGCGCGGCGAGCGGTCCGCCGCCGGGCGGGTCCTCGCGCGCCCAGCTCACGGGCCGTGCCGTCGGCCGCGGCTCGGCGACGACAACGGTGGTCCGGGCGTCGGCGCACGCGGCGAGCACCCGGTCGAGCAGCGCCCGCCCGCCCACGCGCACACCGGGCTTATCCACACCGCCGAGCCGCCGCGCGGCACCACCGGCGAGCACGACGGCGTCGTACGCGGCGGAGCTGTCGCCCGGCGGCCGGCCGGTGGTCGGGCCGGCAGCGCCCGTCGGCTCGTACGAGGTCACCCCCCGAGTATGCGGGCCACCGGAATCACAGGGAACGCGGGGGAGCCGGGCCGATCAAGGATGAGGCCTGGCCGATCAAGGATGAGGCCGGGCCGATCACCCGTCACAGTGTCCGCAGCAGCACCGCCGGCTGTTCCACGCAGTCGGCGACATAGCGCAGGAAGCCGCCCGCCACGCCGCCGTCGCACACGCGGTGGTCGAAGGTGAGCGAGAGCTGGACGACCTGCCGCACCGCCAGCTCGCCCTCGTGCACCCAGGGCTTGGGGACGATGCGGCCGACGCCGAGCATGGCCGCCTCGGGGTGGTTGAGGATCGGGGTGGAGCCGTCGACGCCGAAGACCCCGTAGTTGTTCAGCGTGAACGTCCCGCCCGTCAGTTCCGCGGGCGTCAGCGTCCCGGCCCGGGCCGCCTCGGTCAGCCGGGCGAACTCCGCGGTCAGCGACTCGGCGTCCCGGGCGTGCGCGTCCCGTACGACGGGTACGACGAGCCCCCGGTCGGTCTGCGCGGCGAAGCCGAGGTGCACCTGGTCGAACCGGACGACCTCCCTGGCCTCCGTGTCGACGGTGGAGTTGAGGTCGGGGAAGCGGGCGAGCGCGGCGGTGCAGATCCGGGCCAGCAGGGCGATCAGGGAGATCTTCGGCCCGCCGGCCGCGTTCATCGCCGCCCGCGTCCGCATCAGCTCCGTCGCGTCGGCGTCCACCCAGCAGGTCGCGTCCGGTATCTCGCGGCGGCTGCGGGAGAGCTTGTCGGCGACGGCCCCGCGGACGCCCTTGAGGGGCGTGCGGACGCCTCCGGCGGTCGCGGCGGCGGGGGCCTGGTGTGCGGCGGCCGGTGCCGGCGCCGGTGCCACGCGCGTGTGCGGCTCGGCGGAGGGCCGCGGGGACGGCTGGGCGGCCGTACTCCCCCGCGCGGCCGCGGCCCGCAGCGCGTACTCCACATCCGCCCGCAGGATCAGCCCGTCGGGCCCGGAGCCGGTCAGTTCCCGCAGGTCGAGGCCGTTCTCCCGGGCGAGCCTGCGCACCAGGGGGGAGATCACGGGAACGGGGCCGTCCGTGGTCTCGGGGGCACGGACCTGCCCGTCCGTCTCCTTGGACGCCGGAGCCTTGTCGAACGCCGGAACCTTCTCGGACGCCGGAGCCTTGTCCTGCGTCGTGGCAGCGGAGTCCGCCCGCCCGTTCACCGCCCCGGCCGTCGCGGCAGCGGCGGACTCCGGCCGTCCCGGCCGCACCCTCCTGCGGCGCGCCGGGGCTTCCGAGGTGCCGTACCCGACCAGGACGTTGCCCGAGCCCTCGGTGTCCGGCAGCTCGGCGTTCGATCCTTGGGCATGCGTCGCCCGGCTGCTCGAGCCCCCGGCCGGAGCGCCGGCCGCCGTCTCCCCCACCGCCACCGTCAGCAGCGGCGCGCCGACGGGCAGTTCCTGGCCCTCCTCGCCGAAGCGGGCCGTGACCACGCCGCCGTAGGGGCAGGGCACCTCCACCATCGCCTTGGCCGTCTCGACCTCGACGACCGGCTGGTCGACGGCGACGACGTCGCCGACCTGCACCAGCCAGCGCACGATCTCCGCCTCGGTGAGCCCCTCGCCAAGGTCGGGGAGCTTGAACTCCAACACCTGTGCCATCAGCTCTCGGCCTCCCATTGCAGGCGCCCCACGGCGTCCAGGATCCGGTCCACGCCGGGCAGGTGGTGGCGCTCCAGCATCGGCGGCGGATACGGGATGTCGAACCCGGCCACACGCAGCACCGGCGCCTCCAGATAGTGGAAGCAGCGCTCCGTGACCCGGGCCGCGATCTCCCCGCCCGGGCCCCCGAAGGAGCCCGACTCGTGGACGACGACCGCGCGTCCCGTCCGCCGCACCGAGGCGCACACCGTCTCGTCGTCGAACGGCACCAGCGAGCGCAGATCGACGACTTCGAGGTCCCAGCCCTCGGCCCGGGCCGCCTCGGCCGCCTCCATGCAGACGGGTACGGACGGCCCGTACGTGATGAGCGTGGCGCTCCGGCCTGAGCGCCGCACCACCGCGCGGCCCATCGGTTCAACGGGCGTCGGCTCCTCGGGGTTCCAGGAGTCCTTCGACCAGTACAGCCGCTTCGGCTCCAGGAAGACCACCGGGTCGTCGGAGGCGATGGCGGCGCGCAGCAGCCCGTAGGCGTCGGCGACGGTGGCGGGCGTGACGACATGGAGCCCCGGAGTCGCCATGTAGTACGCCTCGGAGGAGTCGCTGTGGTGCTCGACGCCACCGATGCCGCCGCCGTAGGGGACGCGGATCGTGATCGGCAGGGGCATCGCGCCGCGCGTGCGGTTGCGCATGCGGGACACGTGCGAGATGAGCTGCTCGAACGCCGGGTAGGCGAAGGCGTCGAACTGCATCTCCACGACCGGGCGCAGCCCGTACATCGCCATGCCCACGGCGGTGCCGAGGATGCCCGCCTCCGCCAGCGGTGTGTCCGTGCAGCGGTCCTCGCCGAACTCCTTGGCGAGTCCGTCGGTGACCCGGAAGACGCCGCCGAGGGTGCCGACGTCCTCGCCCAGGACGTGGACGTTAGGGTCGGCGGCCATGGCGTCGCGCAGCGCGCGCGTGAGGGCCTGCGCCATGGTGGCCGGCCTGACGGCGACGGTGGTCATCGGTGCGCCCCTTCCGACTCGGCCTCGGCCTCCAGCTCCGCCCGCAACTGCTCCCGCTGCTCGCGCAGTTGAGCGGTGGGCTCGGCGTACACGTGGGCGAAGAGGTCCATGGGGTCGAGCGCCGGGTCCTGGTTCATGCGCTCGCGCAGTGTCGCGGCCATGGTCTCGGCGTCCTGGCGGGCCGCCTCGATGCCGGCCTCGTCGATCAGGCCGCGCTCGGTCAGCTCCCGCTCCAGCAGCAGGATCGGGTCGTGCCGGCGCCAGGTCTCGACCTCGGCGTCGCCGCGGTAGCGGGTCGCGTCGTCGGCGTTGGTGTGCGCGTCGACGCGGTAGGTGATCGCCTCGACGAGGGTGGGGCCACCGCCCGCGCGCGCGTGCCGTACGGCATCGCTGAGGACCTCGTGCACGGCGGCGGCGTCGTTGCCGTCGACCAGGCGGCCGGGCATGCCGTAGCCGACGGCCTTGTGGGCCAGCGACGGGGCCGCGGTCTGCTTGGCGAGCGGGACGGAGATCGCGAAGCCGTTGTTCTGGACGAGGAAGACGACCGGGGCCTGCCACACGGCGGCGAAGTTCAGCGCCTCGTGGAAGTCGCCCTCGCTGGAGCCGCCGTCGCCGACCATGGCCAGCGCGACCACGTCGTCGCCCTTCAGGCGGGCGGCGTGCGCGAGGCCCACCGCGTGCGGCAGCTGGGTGGCGAGCGGGGTGCACAGGGGCGCCACGCGGTGCTCGTAGGGGTCGTAGCCGGTGTGCCAGTCGCCGCGCAGGAGGGTGAGAGCCTCCACGGGGTCCACGCCGCGGGCCACGACGGCGAGCGTGTCGCGGTAGCTGGGGAAGAGCCAGTCCTGCTCCTTCAGCACCAGCGCGGCGGCGACCTCGCAGGCCTCCTGCCCGGTGCTGGAGGGGTAGACGGCGAGCCGGCCCTGCTTGGTGAGGGCGGTGGCCTGCGCGTTGTACCGGCGGCCGCGCACCAGCTGGGCGTACAGCGTCCGCAGCAGCTCCGGGTCGGCCTTCGCCGCCGCCTCGGTGCCGAGGACGCGGTACGGCTCCGGGTCGGGCAGCAGCGGCGCGGGGTCGGTACGGGGCTGCCAGGCGGGCGGCGGCGTGGGCCGATACGCGCCACGCTGCTCCATGACCGTCATGACGGCACCTCCTCGTGGGAGCGGCTTCGTAAGGCGCGGCGTCTGTGACGCGCCTCACCTACCGATTGTTCGGTCGCCGGCACATTTTGGCTACGGGTGCCCTCAGGCTGTGGACAAACGGTTCTCCACAGCCTGAGATGGACGCAGTACGTCCATGCTAGGGAGGCGGGGGCAGGTGGCATCTGAACAAATGGCCGAGAGCACTCAGGACAGCGCCGCTCTGCCGCCGCCCCGCCCCCTGGACGCCATCGACCAGGACATCCTGCGCATGCTCCAGGCGGACGGCCGCGCCTCGATACGGTCGGTCGCCGAGCGGGTCCACGTCTCCCGCGCGAACGCCTACGCGCGGATCAACCGGCTCGTCGAGGACGGCGTCATCCGGGGCTTCGGCGCCCGTGTCGACCACGAGCGGGCGGGCCAAGGCACGTCGGCGTACATCACCCTGAAGATCGTCCAGAACTCCTGGCGCACGGTGCGCGAACAGCTCAGGCAGTTGCCCGGCGCGTCCCACATCGCCCTGGTGGGCGGGGACTTCGACGTGCTGCTGCTGGTGCACACGTCCGACAACCGCGCGCTGCGGGAGCTGGTGCTGACGCGACTCCAGGCGATCCCCGAGGTGCTCAGTACGCGCACGCTGCTGGTGTTCGAGGAGGAGGACCTGGAGCCGCAGGGGTAAGAGCTCCGAACAGAATGGGCGCCCATTCTGTTCGGAGCTCTGAGCCCTCAGGCGTCTTTGCGGAGCCCTCCGAACGCCAACTGCACCACCGCGTCGGCCACTTCACGCTCGCCCATGCCGCGCCCGTCCGGCCGGTACCACTCCACGATGGAGTTGATCATCCCGAACACCAGCCGGGTGACGAGCCGGGACTCTATGTCGCCGCGCACGTCCCCGTCGGCCGCCGCCGCCTTCAGCAGCTCGGCCACCCGGTGGTCGAACTCCCGGCGCCGTTCCAGCGCCCACCGCTCGGTGTCCGTGTTGCCGCGCACCCGCAGCAGCAGGGTCACGTACGGCAGTTCGGCGATGAGGACCTCGACCATGCGCCGTACGACGTACTCCAGCCGCTCGGCGGCCCGCCCCACGCGCGCGTGCTCCTCGTCGAGGATCCCGAAGAGGCCGTCCAGCGCCCGGCTCACGGCACGGCGCAACAGCTCCTCCTTGCCCGCCACATGGTGGTAGATCGACGACTTGGAGATGCCGGCCGCCTTGGAGAGGTGCTCCATGGAGGTGCCGTCGTAGCCGCGCTCGTTGAAGACCCGCACGGCGACGGACAGCAGCGTCTCCGGGGTGTACGTGTCGCGCTTGGCGGTGGTCATGAGACGGTGCCCTCCCGCTTGTCGGAGGCGTGCGCGTGGCGGTACAGCGCGAGGGACGGCGCGTAGCGTCCGCAGGGGTCGCGCAGGTGGAGCTCGTCGAGGAGCGCGTAGGCCCAGTCGCGGCCGAGCCGGCGGCTCCATTCGAAGGGGCCCAGGGGGTAGTTGACGCCCAGGCGCATCGCGGTGTCGACGTCCTCCTCGGTGGCCACGCCCTTGGCGACGGCATCGTGAGCGAGGTCGACGATCCGCGCGACCGTGCGGGCGACGATCATTCCGGGAACGTCCCCGATGACGCTGACCTTCTTGCCGAGCGCCTGGAAGAGGCCGGTGGCCTCGGCGAGCGTCTGCGCGGAGGTGTCCTGGGAGGCGGACAGGGCGATGCGGGTGGCCCTGCGGTAGTCGAGGGCGAGGTCGAAGTGGACGACGTCCCGGAACTCCACGGAGGTCTGACCGTCGGCGAGGACCAGCTGGCCGCCGCCGGGCAGCACCAGGCGGGTGCCGTTGTCCTCGTCCTCCTCGCGCACCTGGATGCCCGCCTCGCGGATCAGCGGCAGGAGTTCCGAGGCCGGGCCCAGGTCGCCCTCGGCGACGACGTACGCGGGCGGCTGCTGCCGCTCCGCGGTGTGCGGCTCGGGGCGCTCGGCGCCATCCCGGTAGCCGTACCAGCCCTGCCCGGTCTTGCGGCCGAGCCGGCCGGACTCGACCAGGCGCCGCTGGGCGAGGGACGGGGTGAAGCGCACGTCCTGGAAGAAGGACTGCCACACCGAGTGCGTGACGGACTCGTTGACGTCCTGCCCGATGAGGTCGGTCAGCTCGAAGGCGCCCATCTTGAAACCGCCGGACTCGCGCAGGACCGCGTCGATGGTGGCCGGGTCGGCGCCCTGGGACTCGTAGACGGCGAAGGCCTCGGCGTAGAAGGGCCGGGCGATGCGGTTGACGATGAAGCCGGGGGTGTCGGCGCAGGCGACCGGGGTCTTGCCCCAGGCGCGGGCGGTCTCGTACGCGCGCGTGGCCGAGGTGACGTCGGTGGCGAACCCGGAGACGACCTCGACGAGCGGCATCAGCGGCGCGGGGTTGAAGAAGTGCAGGCCGACGAGACGGCCCGGGGCGCGCAGGGCGCCGCCGATGGCGGTGACGGACAGGGACGAGGTGTTGGTGGCGAGCAGGCAGTCGTCGGCGACGATGCCCTCCAGTTCGCGGAACAGGTCCTGTTTCACGTCCAGCCGCTCCAGGACCGCCTCGACGACCAGGGCGCAGTCCGCGAGCTCGGCGAGGCTCTCGGCGGGCACCAGCCGGGCCCGCGCGGCGTCCCGGTCGGCGCCGGTGAGCCGTTCCTTCTCGACGAGCCGGTCGAGGCGGGCGCCGATCGCGTCGGCCGCTTCCCGAGCGCGGCCGGGGACGGCGTCGTACAGCCGTACGGGGTGGCCCGCGACCAGCGCGACCTGGGCGATGCCCTGGCCCATGGTGCCGGTGCCGACGACGGCCACGGGGCTGCTGAGGTCGAGTGCTGTCATGTGCGCGATCCTCCCGCACGGGGTTTTCCACAGATGCGGCGGACCCCCTTGAACCGACCGATCGTTCGGTTACTCTAACTCTGACCGCTCGTTCCCGCCCATGTTTCTGTCCAGGTCATGAGCTCGACGAAGAGTTCTTGAGACGAGGAGTTGGTCCCGCATGGCCGCCGAACTCACCGCGCACGATCTGATCGCCAAGCACCGGCCCACCCTCGATCAGGCGCTGGAAGCGATCCGCACGCGCGCGTACTGGTCCCCGCACCCCGAGCACCCCAAGGCCTACGGGGAGGACGGCAGCCTGGACGCGGCGGCGGGCAAGGCCGCCTTCGACGCCCTGCTCGGCACCCGCCTCGACCTCGGCCAGCCCGGCACGGACGACTGGGTGGGCGGCGAGGTCTCGCCGTACGGCATCGAGCTGGGCGTGACCTACCCGCACGCGGACATCGACGTGCTGCTGCCCGCCATGAAGGCCGGGCAGCGGGCCTGGCGGGACGCGGGCGCGGAGATGCGCGCGGTGGTCTGCCTGGAGATCCTCAAGCGGATCAGCGACCGGACGCACGAGTTCGCGCACGCGGTCATGCACACCTCCGGCCAGGCGTTCATGATGGCGTTCCAGGCGGGCGGCCCGCACGCCCAGGACCGCGGCCTGGAGGCGGTGGCGTACGCGTACGTGGAGCAGGTCCGCACGCCCGACACCGCCGAGTGGACCAAGCCGCAGGGCAAGCGCGACCCGCTGGCGCTCACCAAGCAGTTCACGCCCGTCCCGCGCGGGATCGGCCTGGTGATCGGCTGCAACACCTTCCCGACGTGGAACGGCTACCCGGGCCTGTTCGCCTCCCTCGCCACCGGCAACGCGGTCCTGGTCAAGCCCCACCCGCGCGCGGTGCTGCCGCTCGCGCTCACCGTCCAGGTCGCCCGCCAGGTGCTCGCCGAGGCCGGCTTCGACCCGAACCTGGTCGCTCTGACCGCTGAGCGCCCCGGCGAGGGCATCGCGAAGACCCTGGCCGTGCGCCCGGAGATCAGGATCATCGACTACACCGGCTCGACGACGTTCGGCGAGTGGCTGGAGACCAACGCCCGCCAGGCCGAGGTCTACACGGAGAAGGCCGGCGTCAACACGGTGATCGTGGAGTCGACCGACGACTACAAGGGGATGCTGTCCAACCTGGCCTTCTCCCTGTCGCTGTACAGCGGCCAGATGTGCACCACCCCGCAGAACCTGCTCATCCCGCGCGAGGGCATCACCACGGACCAGGGACCCAAGTCGTACGACGAGGTGGTCGCCGATCTCGCGAAGGCGGTGGGCGGTCTCCTGGGCGACGACGCGCGCGCGAACGCCCTGCTCGGCGCCATCGTCAACCCGGACGTCAAGGCCCGCCTGGAGGCCGCGGCGGGGCTCGGCGAAGTGGCCCTCGCCTCCCGCGAGATCAGCAACCCCGACTTCCCGGGCGCGGTGGTCCGTACGCCGGTGATCGTGAAGCTGGACGGCGCCAAGCCGGACGCCGAGGCCGCCTACATGAGCGAGTGCTTCGGGCCGGTGTCGTTCGCCGTCGCCGTGGACTCGGCCGCGGACGCCGTGGAACTGCTGCGGCGCACCATCCGCGAGAAGGGCGCGATGACGGTCGGTGCCTACACGACCGACGCGGAGGTCGAGCAGGCCGTCCAGGAGGTGTGCCTGGAGGAGGCCGCCCAGCTGTCGTTCAACCTCACCGGCGGGGTGTACGTCAACCAGACGGCCGCCTTCTCCGACTTCCACGGCTCGGGCGGCAACCCGGCGGCCAACGCGGCGCTGTGTGACGGCGCGTTCGTGGCCAACCGCTTCCGGGTGGTCGAGGTGCGCCGGGAGGCCTAAGGCACGCGCGCCGCGCCCCCGGTGGCGCTCCAGTGGTACAGCGTCATGGCCACGCTGGTCGCGAGGTTGTAGCTGGAGACCTGGGGGCGCATCGGCAGCGCCACCAGATGGTCGGCACGCGCGCGTAGCTCGCGGGACAGTCCGCTGCGTTCCGAGCCGAAGGCGAGCAGCGCGTCGTCCGGCAGCTTCAGGCCGCGGATGTCCTCACCGTCCGGGTCGAGGGCGAACACCGGCCCCGGCGGCAGCTCGTCGACGCCCAGCCGCTCCACGGCGGTCGCGAAGTGCAGCCCGGCCCCGCCGCGCACGACCGTGGGGTGCCAGGGGTCGAGCGTGCCGGTGGTGACCACGCCGGTCGCCCCGAAGCCGGCGGCCAGCCGGATCACGGCCCCCGCGTTGCCCAGGTTGCGCGGGTTGTCGAGGACCACGACGGGCGCGGTGCGCGGGGCGTGCGCCAGCTTCTCCAGGTTGGCCGCACGGGAGGGCCGTACGGCCAGGGCGGCCACGGCGGTGGGATGCGGGCGCGGGACGAAGGACCTGTAGGTCGCCTCCGGGACCTGCGTCAGAAGCCCGTCCAGGGTGTCCCGTACGTCCGGGGCCAGCTCATCGGCCAGGGCGAGCGCGGCGCCCCGGTCGGTGGTGACCGCCACCGGGACCTCGGCTCGGAAGCGCACGGCGTGCTTGAGGGCGTGGAAGCCGTCGAGCAGGACGGTGCTGCCGGCGAGCCGGTGCCAGGCGGTCACGGGGTCGGTCATGCCCTGAAGCCTACGTGCGTGGGTTCGGGGCTCTCCTGGACGTGCCGCTCGGGGATCGCCGTACGCCCGCCGCGCCGAACCAGCCGTCCACGCGTGCGTGCCGCCCAGCCGCCCAGCCGGCGCAGGAAGGACGTCGGCAGGAACACCGCGTCCGCCGCGATCATGGCCAGGGAGAAGAACGGCAGGCCCAGGACGACGGCGATCACGGCGTGCTCGGTCATCATCGCGGCCAGCAGGACGTTCTTGACCCGCCGGTTGAACAGTGTGAACGGGAAGGCGACCTGCACGAGGACCGTCCCGTACGTCACGAGCATCACCATCGTGCCGCTGGCGGACAGCAGGTCGGCGAGGGCGGGCCAGGGCGAGAAGTACTCCAGGTGCAGCGGGTAGTAGACCGCGGTGCCGTCCTGCCAGCGGGAGCCCTGGATCTTGTACCAGCCGGCCGTGGCGTAGATCAGGCACGCCTCGGCCATGATCACGAACAGGGCGCCGTTGTGGAGGATGTTGGCGACGACGTCGAGCAGGATGCGCGGCTGGGCGGTCCTCGCGCGGCGGGCGACCACCCACCACAGGGCCTGCGCCAGCCAGACGCCCCACAGGATCGCCGGTATGAGCCGGTCACCGTCGAGCCGGCCCGCCAGGGTCACCGCGACCAGCACGAACCCGAGCACACCCCACAGCGCCGGGCCCACCCGGTCCAAAACCCGCTCCCCACGCGCGCGTGCCGCCCGTGCGAGCCGGGCCCGCCGCGCGTCCAGCGACCACACCTGGCCGCAGCGCGTGAACACCAGGTAGATCGACATCAGGTGCAGGACGTTGTCGCCGCCGTCCCCCATGAAGACGCTGCGGTTCTGCAGCGACAGCACGCCGACCATGAACAGCACCGACATCGTGCGGGTGCGCCAGCCCAGCACGAGCAGCGCGCCGGCGAGGATCGCGAACGCGTAGCAGGCCTCGAACCAGATCCGGCCGTCCGACCACATCAGGGCGGTGAAGGCCCCGTTGGAGCGGATCAGCTGCTCGGCCAGGTCCCAGCTCCACGGGCCGTCGGGGCCGTACAGCTCCTGGCGGTGGGGAAGCTCGCGCAGCAGGAACAGCAGCCAGGTCGCGGCGAAGCCGATGCGGACCACGGCGGTCTGGTAGGGGCCGAGGGCGGACTCGGTGACGCGGGCGATGCCGCGGGAGAGGCACAGGGCGAAGCGGTTCACCGCGCACCTCCATCCGTCTCCCTCGGGGCCGTCTCCCTCGGGGCCGTCTCCGTCGGGGCCGTCTCCGTCGGGGCCGTCTCCGTCGGGGCCGTCTCCGTCGGGGCGAAGGCTTTCACCGCACGCCTCCCTCGGCCTCGGCATCCGCTACCGACCACCACGGCAGCTCGCGGTAGACCGGTGTGGTGCTGACCTGTTCGCGGCTCCACTCGGGCGGGGGCACGTTGGTGGTACGGGAGCGGAACTGGACGCGTTCGACGACACCGCCGCGTCCGGCCGCGTCCTCACGGTCCAGGCGCAGCACCGCGATCCGGCGCAGATACGTCTCCGACAGCGCGCCGCGCAGGCCGGCCGGGCGGTTGTCGCCGTCGTGGGTGGCGACGTAGAAGTCCCAGGCGCGGCGCAGCTCGTTCTGCTGGGTGTGGCTCGGCAGCGGGTTGCCGTCGATGGCCCGGCCGTCCTGGGCGGACAGGTCGTACCAGCCGGTGGTCCGGATGCCGCCGTCCGCCGCGCGGATCTCGGCACGGACCTGGACGGCGATGTTCTGCTGCAGCGGGTTCGGCGCGAAGAGCTTCCAGTTCTGCTCGAACTCGGGGTAGATCCACTCGTCGATCGCCTTGCCGTGCTCCTTGGTGAGCGTGTTCGCGGGCGCGACGTGCAGGAACGTCATCCCGAGATGCACACAGACACCGACCGCCACGACCGCGAGCGCGAGCGCGGCGCCGATCCGGTACCGGAAGGAGAGGGCGGCTACGCCGGTGCGGGGGTCGGCGGGCGGTGGCGCCGGGGGGAGGTCGTGCGGATCTGGTGTGGGGGGATCTGGTGTAGGTGGATCGGGTCTGGGGGGTTCGGGTGTGGGGGCACGCAGGGCCGGGTCCCCAGTGGGAGCGGCGGCCACGGTGTCGGGAACCCGCTGGGGGCCGTCCGAGGTCGATGCGGCGTCGGACACACCGGGCAGGCCACGGTCGGTCGATGCGGCATCGGGCAGGGAGCGCCAGGGGTCCGTCGGACCGTTCGGCTCGGCCGGCCCGTGCCGGGCGTTCGAGCCGTTGTCGTACGCGTCCATTCCGCCCCGTTTCCCGATACCGGTCCGTCGTTCCGTCCGCCCGGCCGCAGGGCGTCCCACCCCTGCGCACCGCCCCACGGCGCCGGCACGGGAACGGTACTCAGACCCGCCCGCCGGGCACAGCCCCCTCCGCCGGCCCCGCTGGCCGTCGGGACACCGCGGTAGCCGACCGTACGGCGTTCACGGCGGCGCGGAAGCGGCGGTCCCCGTTGTCCACAGGGACCCCCGCAGGTTATCCACAGCGGTTGACACCTTACGGCGCCCGTCTCACCATGGAATCGCACGAACCGAACGATCGGTCGGGAGCGTGCTTCCAGCAGAGCCCAGGTCGAGGGGGACTCATGGCGACAGCAGCCGCGCACGGGACGGCCCGCAGCCAGGCGCACGGCGCACAGAGCGGTACCGACACCGCCGCCGGTGACACCGCCGCGTACGAGCGTGCCTTCGACGCGGCCGTGGCCGCCGACGAGCGCATCGAGCCGCGCGACTGGATGCCGGACGCCTACCGGGCGACACTCGTCCGGCAGATCGCCCAGCACGCCCACTCCGAGATCATCGGCATGCAGCCGGAGGCCAACTGGATCACGCGCGCGCCCTCGCTGCGCCGCAAGGCCATCCTGATGGCCAAGGTCCAGGACGAGGCCGGGCACGGCCTGTATCTGTACGGCGCGGCCGAGACCCTCGGCACGAGCCGTGAGGAACTGCTCGACAAGCTCCACGCGGGCCGTCAGAAGTACTCGTCGATCTTCAACTACCCCACGCTGACCTGGGCGGACGTCGGCGCGATCGGCTGGCTGGTGGACGGCGCCGCGATCACCAACCAGGTGCCGCTGTGCCGCTGCTCGTACGGCCCGTACGCGCGCGCGATGGTCCGCATCTGCAAGGAGGAGTCCTTCCACCAGCGCCAGGGCTACGAGTTGCTGCTCGCCCTCAGCCGCGGCACACCGGAGCAGCACGCGATGGCGCAGGACGCGGTGAACCGCTGGTGGTGGCCGTCGCTGATGATGTTCGGCCCGCCCGACGACGCCTCCCAGCACTCGGCACAGTCGATGGCCTGGAAGATCAAGCGGCACTCGAACGACGAGCTGCGCCAGCGCTTCGTCGACATCTGCGTCCCGCAGGCCGAGTCCCTGGGCCTGACCCTCCCCGACCCCGAGCTGAAGTGGAACGAGGAGCGGGGGCACTACGACTTCGGCCCGATCGACTGGACGGAGTTCTGGGAGGTCCTCAAGGGCAACGGGCCGTGCAACGAACAGCGGCTGACCCAGCGCAGGCGGGCCCACGAGGAGGGCGCCTGGGTGAGGGAGGCGGCCGCGGCCTACGCCGCCAAGCACACTGCCGGGCACACCGGCGAGAACACCAGGGAGAACACCGGGGAGAACCCGGGCGGACACGCCGTCGAGCGCGAGGAGGCGCGGGCATGAGCACCACCGACTGGCCCCTGTGGGAGGTCTTCGTGCGCTCGCGCCGCGGCCTGTCCCACACCCACGCCGGCAGCCTGCACGCGCCGGACGCGGAACTCGCCCTGCGCAACGCGCGCGACCTGTACACCCGGCGCGGTGAAGGCGTCTCGATCTGGGTGGTGCCGTCGTCCGCCATCACGGCGTCCTCGCCCGACGAGAAGGACCCGTTCTTCGAACCGGCCGGCGACAAGCCGTACCGGCACCCGACGTTCTACGAGATCCCGGAGGGGGTGCAGCACCTGTGACGGCACCGCAGCCGACGACCGTGCCCACGGCAGCCGCCCTCTCCCTCGGCGACGACGCCCTGGTGCTCTCCCACCGCCTGGGCGAGTGGGCCGGCCACGCCCCCGTCCTGGAGGAGGAGGTCGCCCTCGCCAACATCGCGCTGGACCTGCTCGGCCAGGCCCGGTTTCTGCTGTCGCTGGTCGGCGACGAGGACGAGCTGGCGTATCTGCGCGAGGAACGCGCCTTCCGCAACCTCCAGCTGGTGGAGCAGCCCAACGGCGACTTCGCGCACACCATCGCCCGCCAGCTGTACTTCTCCACCTACCAGCACCTGCTGTACGCCGAACTGTCCGCGGGAGGCGGCCCGTTCGCGCCGCTGGCGGCCAAGGCCGTCAAGGAGGTCGCCTACCACCGCGACCACGCCGAGCAGTGGACCCTGCGGCTCGGCGACGGCACCGATCTCAGCCACACCCGCATGCGGAAGGCCTGCGACACGCTGTGGCGGTACACCGGCGAGATGTTCCAGCCGGTGGAAGGGATCGACGTTGACTGGGCGGCGATGGAGGCGGCCTGGCTGGAGCAGGTCGGTGACCTGCTGCGCCGGGCCACCCTGACGGTGCCCGAGGGGCCGAGGTCGGGGGCGTGGTCGGCCGGGGCGGGACGGCAGGGCCTGCACACCGAGCCCTTCGGGCGGATGCTCGCCGAGATGCAGCACCTGCACCGCAGCCACCCGGGGGCGTCATGGTGACGGTCACCCCGCTGGAGGCGGAACTGCTGGAGCTCGCCGGTTCGGTGCCCGACCCCGAACTGCCCGTGCTCACCCTGCGCGAGCTGGGCGTCCTGCGCGCGGTGCGGGTGCGCGGCACGGACGCGGTGGAGGTCGAGCTGACCCCCACGTACACCGGCTGCCCGGCGATCGAGGCCATGTCCCTGGACATAGAGCGGGTGCTGCGCGAGCACGGCGTGCGAGAGGTCAGCGTCCGCACGGTGCTCACGCCCGCCTGGTCGACGGACGACATCACCGAGGAAGGGCGCCGCAAGCTGCGCGACTTCGGGATCGCGCCGCCGCGCGTACGGCAGCCGGGCGGCGGCCCGGTCCCCGTCGAGCTGGGCCCGACCCGCACGCGCGCCGCACACGCACCGGAGGACCCCGTCCGCTGCCCGCACTGCGGATCCGCCGACACCGAGCTGCTGAGCCGGTTCTCCTCGACCACCTGCAAGGCGCTGCGCCGCTGCCTGTCGTGCCGTGAACCGTTCGACCACTTCAAGGAGTTGTGATGGCGCGCTTCCACCGGCTCCGGGTGGCCGCGGTCGACCGGCTCACCGACGACTCCGTGGCGGTCGCCCTCGCCGTTCCCCCCGAGCTGCGGGAGGAGTACCGGTACGCCCCGGGCCAGCACCTCGCCCTGCGGCGCACGGCCGACGGGCAGGAGATACGGCGCACGTACTCGATCTGCTCCCCGGCGCCGGACGGCGAGGGACCGAGCACCCTGCGGGTCGGCGTCCGGCTGGTCGAGGGCGGGGCCTTCTCGACGTACGCGCTGAAGGAGATCAACGTCGGGGACGAACTGGAGGTGATGACCCCGGCCGGCCGTTTCACGCTGCAACCCGCACCCGGTCTGTACGCCGCGATCGTCGGCGGCAGCGGGATCACCCCCGTGCTGTCGATCGTCTCGACACTGCTGGCGCGCGAGCCCCGGGCCCGGTTCTGCCTGATACGCAGCGACCGGACGTCCGCCTCGACGATGTTCCTGGAGGAGGTCGCCGACCTGAAGGACCGCTACCCGGAGCGGTTGCAGCTGGTCACGGTGCTCTCCCGGGAGGAACAGCAGGCGGGGCTGCCGTCCGGTCGGCTCGACCAGGAGCGGCTGACGGGGCTGCTGCCGACGATGGTGCCGGTGGAACGGGTGGACGGGTGGTTCCTGTGCGGGCCGTACGGGCTGGTGCAGGAGGCCGAGCGGGCGCTGCGCGGGCTGGGCGTGGCGCGGGCCCGCATCCATGAGGAGATCTTCCACGTGGACGCCGGCCCCTCCCTCGCCTCGACGGCACCCGCCCCCGCGCACAGCACGGTCACCGCCCGGCTCGACGGACGCGGCGGGACCTGGCCCGTCCGGGACGGCGAGTCACTGCTGGAGACGGTGCTGCGCAACCGGCCCGACGCGCCCTACGCCTGCAAGGGCGGGGTGTGCGGGACCTGCCGGGCCTTCCTGGTCTCGGGCGAGGTGCGCATGGACCGCAACTTCGCCCTGGAGCGGGAGGAGACGGAGGCGGGGTATGTGCTGGCGTGCCAGTCGCATCCGGTGACGGAGCGGGTGGAGCTGGACTTCGACCGCTGAACTCCGGCTGCACCGCGGTCCATTTCCCCGCGGCCCGCCTCCGGCTGCACCGCGGCCCGCCTCCGGCTGCTCCACGGCCCGCCTCCGGCTGTACCGCGGCCCGTTCCCCTCCATGGGCGGCGACCAGCATTCCCTTCTCGTAGAACCTGTTCTATCTTGACGCCCCGTCAGATCAACGGGATCCGCCGAAGGGACAGGGACCGTGGACTTCACCTTCACCGAGGAGCAGCAGGCGGCGGCCGAGGCGGCGCGGGGCGTGTTCGCCGGAGTCGTGCCGGACGCGGTGCCCAGTCCCACCCTGGTCACGGGCGCCGTCGCCGACGAGTTCGACCGTGCGCTGTGGGCCAGGCTGGCCGAGGCGGACCTGCTGAGTCTGCTGCTGGACGCGCGGTACGGCGGGGCGGGGCTGGACGCGATCGCGCTGTGTCTGGTGCTGCGCGAGTCGGCGAAGGTGCTGGCGCGGGTGCCGCTGCTGGAGAGCAGTGCCGCCGCGGCGGCCGTACAGGCCTATGGCAGTGAGGAGTTGAGGTCCGCGCTGCTGGCGGGCGTGGGGCGCGGTGAGATCGTGCTGACCGTCGCCGCGCACGGCCGTACCGGCCACGACCCGGCCGAACTCGCGGTCACCGCACGGCAGGACGGTGAGGGCGACGGGTGGGTGCTGGACGGAGTGCAGACGGCGGTGCCGTGGGCGTACGACGCGGACTTCACGGTCGTACCCGCGCGCACGGGGGCCGACCGGATCGTTCTCGCTCTGGTGCCGCGTGGCCGGGACGGGGTCGTGCTGGCCGAGCAGGTGTCCACCAGCGGGGAGCGGCTCGGGGAGCTGCGGCTGGAGTCGGTGCGGGTCGACGCCCGCGACGTGATCGACGCGGACGGGGCGTGGGAGTGGCTGCGCGATCTGCTGGCCACCGGTACGTGTGCGCTGGCGCTCGGGCTCGGGGAGCGGGTGCTGCGGATGACCGGCGACTACACGAGCAAGCGGGAGCAGTTCGGTTTCCCGCTCGCGACCTTCCAGGCCGTCGCGATGCAGGCCGCCGACCGGTACATCGACCTGCGCGCGATGGAGGCCACGCTGTGGCAGGCCGCCTGGCGGATCGGCTCCAGGGCACCGGGCGCGCTGCCCGCCTCCGGGGACGTCGCCGTGGCGAAGATCTGGGCGGCGGAGGGCGTACGGCGGGTCGTGCAGACGGCGCAGCATCTGCACGGCGGGTTCGGCGCGGACGTGGACTGTCCGCTGCACCGGTACCACGCCTGGGCCAAGCACCTGGAGCTGTCGCTCGGCCCGGCGGCGGCGCACGAGGAAGCACTGGGCGACCTGCTGGCGGCGCACCCGCTGGGCTGACCGCCTGCTCCGCGCGAGCCCGGGGCCTTACAGGACGTGACCCGCCCGGCCCTCGTCGGTCACCACCGGGCGGCCCGCGGCCTGCCACACCTGCATGCCGCCGTCGACGTTCACGGCGTCGATGCCCTGCTGGACCAAATACATCGTGACCTGGGCCGAACGGCCGCCGGAGCGGCAGATCACGTGGATCCGGCCGTCCTGCGGGGCCGCCTCGGTCAGCTCGCCGTAGCGGGCCACGAACTCGCTGATGGGAATGTGCAGCGCCCCTTCCGCATGACCGGCCTGCCACTCGTCGTCCTCGCGGACGTCCAGCAGGAAATCGCCGTCCTTGAGGTCCGTGACCTGGACCGTGGGCACACCAGCTCCGAAGTTCATGTCTCCGACGCTACCCGAGCAGCGCCGCCAGCTCCGTCTCGCGCTCGGTGATCTGGGCCAGCAGCTGCCGGGCGATGTCGTCCAGGAGGCCGTCGGGGTCCTCCGGGGCGAGCCGGAGCATCGAGCCGATGGCGCTCTCCTCCAGTTCCTTCGCGACCAGAGTGAGCAGTTCCTTGCGCCGGGCGAGCCATTCGAGGCGGGCGTAGAGCTCCTCGCTGCGGCTCGGGCCCCGCTTCAGCTCCGGTCCGGCGGCCCACTCCTCGGCCAGTTCCCGCAGCTCGGCCTCGTCGCCGCGGGCGTAGGCGGCGTTGACGCGGGTGATGAACTCCTCGCGCCGCCGACGTTCCTTCTCCTCCTGGGCGAGATCCGGGTGGGCCTTGCGGGCCAGGTCGCGGTAGAGCTTGCGGGCCTCCTCGCTGGGGCGGACCCGCTGCGGTGGCCGGACCGGCTGGTCCGTGAGCATGGCGGCGGCCTCCGGGAACAGGCCGTCGCCGCCCATCCAGCCGTGCAGCAGCTCCTCGACGCCGGGGATCGGCGCCAGGCGGGCCCGCAGCTCCTGGGCCGTGCGGACGTCCTCGGGGTCACCGGTGCGGGCGGCCTTGGCCTCGGCGATCTGCGCGTCCAGCTCCTCGAGCCGGGCATACATCGGGCCGAG
The DNA here is from genome assembly GCF_054782695.1 of Streptomyces deserti. Taxonomy (NCBI): domain Bacteria; kingdom Bacillati; phylum Actinomycetota; class Actinomycetes; order Kitasatosporales; family Streptomycetaceae; genus Streptomyces; species Streptomyces deserti. Next base: position 139,310 of record NZ_BAAGRZ010000009.1, on the reverse strand, counting down.
CTTCTGCTCGTGGAGCCGCGAGAAGTTCTCGACCTCCACGCGGAAGGTCTCCACCGCGATCTCGTACTCGATCAGGGCCTGCTCGGCGGCCCGGACGGCCTGCTCCAGCCGGTCCTCCGGGCGGGACTGCTCAGCTTCCGGGGTCGTCACCCGACCAGCGTAGGCCACGGGCGCACTGCGCTCGGCTCGCGCAGGGGCCAGGCAGACCGCGCGGGAAGGGTACGGTGCCGCGTCCCGCTCACGGCCCGAGGCCGATGACGCCCGACACCTCACCGACCCGCCCGTCAGGATCGACGTACTGCACAGCCCCCCACCCGCACTCCCCTCACCCGCACCCCGGACGCCCCCTCATACCCCCAGCTCACACCCCCAGCTCCGCCGCGATCCGCCTCGCCCGGACCGCCGCCACCAGATCCGCGTGGTCCGCCTCCGTGCGGTCGGCGTACGTGGCCGCGAAGGCGGCGATCGCCTCGTCCAGCTCCTCGTTCTTGCCGCAGTAGCCGGCGACGAGGCGGGGGTCGGCGCTGTGGGAGTGGGCGCGGGCCAGGAGGGCGCCGGTCATGCGGGCGTAGTCGTCTATCTGGTCGGCGGCGAGGGCCGCGGGGTCGACGCTGCCCTTGCGGTTGCGGAACTGGCGGACCTGGAAGGGACGGCCGTCGACCGTCGTCCAGCCCAGCAGGATGTCGCTGACGACCTGCATGCGCTTCTGGCCGAGGACGACCCGGCGGCCCTCGTGGTCGGCCGGCGGCGCCTCGAAGCCGGCCGTCACCAGGTGCGGCACCAGCGCGGAGGCCCGGGCCTCCTTCACCTGCAGCACCAGCGGCTCACCGCGGTGGTCCAGGAGGAGCACCACGTAGGACCGGGCGCCGACGCTGCCCGTGCCGACGACGCGGAACGCCACGTCGTGCACCGCGTGGCGGGCCAGTAGCGGCAGGCGGTCCTCCGGCAGCGTGGTCAGGTACTGCTCCAGGGACGCCGCCACCGCCGCGGCCTCCGCATCGGGGACGCGCCGCAGCACCGGCGGGGCGTCGACGAAGCGGCGTCCGCCGTCCTCGATCACCTCGGTCGACCGGGCCGCGAACCGCCCGCTGGTGTTGTGGCGCGCCTTCTCCGAGACCCGCTCCAGGGTGCCGAGCAGGTCGTGGGCGTCGGTGTGGGAGACGAGCTCCTCGTCGGCGATGGCGTTCCACGCGTCCAGGACGGGGAGCTTGGCGAGCAGACGCATGGTGCGGCGGTAGGCGCCCACCGCGTCGTACGCCGCCCTGCGGCAGGTGTCCTCGTCCGCGCCGGCCTCCCGGCCCGCGAGCACCAGGGAGGCCGCCAGGCGCTTGAGGTCCCACTCCCAGGGGCCGTGGACCGTCTCGTCGAAGTCGTTCAGGTCGATGACCAGGCGGCCGCGCGCGTCGCCGTACAGGCCGAAGTTGGCCGCGTGGGCGTCGCCGCAGATCTGGGCCCGGATCCGGGTCATGGGGGTGCGGGCCAGGTCGTACGCCATGAGGCCGGCCGCGCCGCGCAGGAAGGTGAACGGCGTGGCCGCCATCCGGCCGACCCGTATCGGGGTGAGCTCCGGGAGCCGGCCCCGGTTGGACTCCTCCACGACGGCCACCGCGTCGGGGCGGGCGGCGTCCAGGTCGAGCGTGGCGTGCGCCCGGCGCGGGACCCGTTTGCGCAGCGCCTTGCCCTCGTCCTTGGGCGAGCCCTCGGCAGGCCACTCGGCGAAGCCCGGCACCCGGGGCAGCCGACGTGCCCGCCCGGCACCGGCCGACACCACCGACTGCCCAGCCGCTCCTGCTTCCGCCGTCCTGGCACCGACATCGGTCACCGCGACCGCCTCCCCCGACTCACACCCGAAGCCCACGCATGAAACCCACGCATGCGGCCCACGCACGAACATCAACCCGTGCCGACCGTACAACCGCCGGGCCACAACGCGTCAGCCCCTGTGGACAACTCCGGGAATGTGGATACTCACCCCGCCAGCAGCTCGGGCCTGCTGTCCGCCAGAACCCGTTCGGCCCGGCCCTCCGAGATGTCCAGCCGGGCGAGTACAGCGGGTACGGCGATGCCGGGCAGCAGGTGGTCGAACAGCACGACCACCCGGCGCTCCAGGTCCTCTCGCTGGCAGCGCAACTGGGACAGCAGCTGTACCCCCGAGAAGCTCGCGACCAGCAGCTCCGCCGTTTCCGTCACGTCGACGTGCGGCAGCAGTTCGCCCTGTGCCTTGGCGTCGGCCAGCGTCAGCGTGGTCTGGTCGATCCACATGCGGAACGCCGGGGTGCGGTCCAGCCCCAGGGCCCCCTGATCGAGAGCCAGTCCGACGCTGGCCCGCACCAGCGGCTCGGTGCGCAGCCGCCAGGCCAGCACCAGGCCGGAGTCGACCAGCTCCTGGAGTTTGCTGGCCTGTGGCGGCAGGGCGATGGCCATCTGTTCCTCGAACACGCCGAGCGCCAGCTCTTCCTTGGAGCCGAAGTGGAAGTACAGGGCGCCCTTGGTCACGCCCGCCCGTTGCAGGATCTCCCCGATGGTCGCCGAGGTGTAGCCGCGTTCATCGAAAACGGCCGCAGCCGCCTCCAGGATGGTCCGCCGGGTGCGGATCGCGCGCTCCTGTCGCGCCATCGGGTGCCTCCTGATCTCCGTGGATCGTGATGAAGTCGCCATGACGTGCGGGCGCGCGGACTCGTCTCCCGGCGATGTACAGCGATGTACCTTTAAAAGAAACCGACTTGTTCGTATCTTAGTCCCACGCCGAACGGAGCCGAGGCTGTCGATCCCGGGGGTTCCCCATGCCGCAGACAGGTCCCTTAAGCGCACCCACGGAGGATCAGACCGGACAGCGGGGCGGTCCGGCAAGCACGGCCGGTGAGGCGGGCGTTGGCACCGGGCTCGCCGAGTACACCAAGGACGGCGAGGACGTCAAGAACACCGGCGACGCCAAGAACACCGAGGACGCCAAGAACACCGGGGACACCGAGGACGCCAAGGGCTCCACGGTGACGAAGGTGACCAAGGAACTCGCCCACCGTTCAAGCGAGTCGGACGTCTTCCCCACGCAGTGGCGCCGGCTCTCCGAGACCCGCTTCCTCGTCACCGCGCACTGGCCGGCCGCCCACAGCTTCTTCGGTCCCGTCGACGACCGCCACCAGGATCCGATGGTCGTGGGAGAAACGTTGCGGCAGACGTCGATGGTGCTCGCGCACGCCGAGTTCGGCGTGCCGCTCGGCACCCACTTCGTCATGTGGGACATGGAGCTCTCCGTCGACCCGGCCGCGCTGCTGCTCGCGGAGGCCGCCGAGCCGGTCGCCGTCGACGTCGTCTGCTCCGAGATACGACACCGGGGACGCGGCCTGAAGAGCATGCGGACGACGATGGAGTTCCGCCGGGCGGACCGGCTCGTCGCGCGCGGCACCGGCAGCACCGGCTGCACCTCGCCGCTCGCCTACCAGCGGCTGCGGGCCCGGCAGCTGGCCGCCGTGGGCAGGCCCGTGCCGCTGCTGCCGGGTGTGGCGCCCGAGCTGGCCGGCCGGAGCCGGGCCGAGGACGTCGTACTCGCGCCCGACGACCGCCCCGGCGTCTGGCGGCTGCGCGTCGACACCGGCCACCCCGTCCTCTTCCCCCGCCCCAACGACCACGTCCCGGGCATGGTCCTGTTCGAGGCGGCCCGCCAGGCCGCGACCGCGGCGACCGGCAGGCGGCCCTTCCTGCCCGGCCGGATGGCCGTCTCGTTCAGCCGGTACACCGAACTGCACACCCCCTGCACGCTCGAGACAGAGGTGCTCGACAAGGAGGAGGTGACCGTCCGGGTGTCGGGGCGGCAGGACGGCGAGTCCCTGTTCACCGCCACGCTCACCTCCGCGCCGACGGCCCCGGTACGGTCCCCTTCGTGACGGTGAACCTCCTGGTCACGGGCGCGAGCGGCTTTATCGGCAGCCGGGTCGCGCAGGCGGCACGCGGGCAGCCCGCCGTACGCGTACGGTCGCTGTCCCGCCGCACGCCACCACCGGGCACCGGTGACGAGGTCGTCCACGGCGACCTCGCCGATCCGCGTTCCCTGCGCGGCAGTTGTGCCGGTACGGACGTCCTCGTCCACTGCGCCTCGCAGATCGGCGGCGACCCCGAAGTCGCCGCGACCGTCAACGACTTGGGCACGCGGGCCCTGGTCGAGGACGCGGTGCGCAGCGGTGTGCGCCGGATCGTGTACGTGAGTACGGCCGCCGTGTACGGCCGGGGCCCCTTCCACGGCGTACGGCCCGGCGAGGTGGCGCTCGCGCCGGCGTCGGCCACCAGCCGCACCCGGGCGGCTGCCGAGCGGCACGTCCTCGACGCGGGCGGCCTGGTGCTGCGGCCGCACCTGGTGTACGGCGTGGGCGACCGCTGGGTGATCCCGGGGCTCGTGGGGCTGCTGCGCGAGCTGTCGGCGACCGTGACGGGGTGCGCGGCGCTGCAGTCGATGATCGAGGTCGGGACGCTGGGCCGGGCGGTGCTGGCCGCCGCCCTGTCCCCGGCGCACACCTCGGGCGTCTACCACGTCAACCATCCTGATCCGGTGCCGTGTTCGGAGCTGCTCGCGGCCGTGTGCGCGCAGGTCGAGGATCCCGGCGGTGGGGTGGCGGTGGACGTCGCCGCCGCCCGGGAGCGGGCCGCCGGGTCACCGCGGGCGCTGCATCACCTGGCCCTGCTCACCGTCGACCACTGGTTCGCGGACGACGGTTTCTGGAAGGACCTGGACTGCGCTCCGGGCGAGGGGTTCACCGTCGCCTTGTCGCGCTCGGCACCCTGGTACCGGTCGTTCCTGCGGTCCGCAGAGCGCTAGGCACGCGTCGACGAGCCACGCCAGTCAGGACCGGCCGAGAGGGGCGGCCGAGAGGGGCGGCCGACAGGGGAAAGAAACCGTCTGGTCGGTTCAGTCGTGAGCGCGTCGGATCGCTTCCCGGACGGGCGCGGCAGACCACCAGCGCGGCAGACCGCCTCCCGGACCGACGCGGCAGACCGCCTCCCGGACCGACGCGGCGGATCACCTCCCGGACCGACGCGGCACATCACCCCCCGAACGGACACGTCACGTCACCCCGGGCTCACGCCCGCAAATACGCCAGCACCGCCAGCACCCTGCGATGGGTCTCGTCCGCCGGCGGCAGGTCCAGCTTGGTGAGGATGCCGCCGATGTGCTTGCCCACGGCCGCCTCGGAGACGACGAGTGCGCGGGCGATCGCGCTGTTGGACTTGCCCTCGGCGACCAGCGCCAGCACCTCCCGCTCGCGCGGGGTGAGCCGCTCCAGCGGGTCGCGGCGGCGGCGCAGCAACTGCCGTACGACCTCGGGGTCGACGACCGTGCCGCCGGCCGCGACCTCGCACAGTGCCTCGACGAACTCCTCGACCTGGCCGACGCGGTCCTTGAGCAGGTAGCCGACGCCGGTTCCGTCGCCGGAGTCGAGCAGGTCGGCGGCGTACGTCCGCTGCACGTACTGGCTGAGGACCAGCACGGGCAGGGTGGGCCGCCGCTCGCGCAGCCGTACCGCCGCGTGCAGGCCCTCGTCCTGGAAGCCGGGGGGCATGCGTACGTCCGTCACGACGATGTCGGGCGCGTGGTCCTCGACGGCGGCGAGAAGGGCTTCGGCGTCGCCGACGGCCGCGACGACCTCGTGCCCGCAGCGGCCCAGCAGCCCGATGAGTCCCTCGCGCAGCAGCACACTGTCCTCGGCCAGGACTACACGGAGCGCTCGGTCAACTCGCAGGGGGCGCAAGGAATCTCCACACGCAACAGGGTCGGGCCGCCGGGCGGACTGGACAGGGAGAGTCTGCCATCCAGCACCGACACCCGGTCGGCGAGTCCGGTCAGGCCGCTGCCCGCCCCGGCCTCGGCGCCGCCCCGGCCGTCGTCGCGGACCTCGAGGAACAGCCGCCCGTCACGGTGCCCGCCGGTGACCTGGGCGCGGTGTGCCCCGCTGTGCCGGGCGACGTTGGCGAGCGCCTCGCAGACCACGAAGTAGGCGGCGGCCTCGACGGCCTGCGGCAGCCGTCCGGGCAGTTCCACGTCGACGTCGACGGGGACGGCGGAGCGGTCGGCGGCGTCGGCGACGGCGGCTTCGAGGCCGTAGTCGGCGAGGACCTTGGGGTGGATGCCGTGGATGAGCTCGCGCAGTTCCTCCAGCGCCCTGCCCGCCTCCTCGTGGGCCCTGGCGAGCTGGTCGGCGAGCGGGCCGGGCGGGGCGTCCAGGCGGGCCAGGCCGAGCAGCATCGTCAGGGCCACCAGCCGCTGCTGGGCACCGTCGTGCAGGTCGCGTTCGATGCGCCGCCGTTCCGCCTCGAAGGCGTCCACCAACCGCACCCGGGAGCGGGTCAGTTCGACCACCCTGGCATTCAGGTCGCCCTCGCGCGGGGCGATCAGCAGCCGGGTCAGTTCCGCGCGGGCGCCGGCCGCGACGCCCAGGAGGTAGGCGCCCAGGAGGTAGGCGCCCAGGGCCAGCAGGACCAGTCCGAGGACGGCGGCGGCGAACGCGGCCGGCCAGGTGGTGACCGTCCACAGCTTGAGCACCTTCGCCTCGTCGCCGTCCCCGACGGTGGCCATCAGCAGCGGGGTGACGGCCACGGCCAGCGGGAAGAGCAGGGCGACGGTGAGCGCGAGCGCGTCGACCGGCCACAGCAGCCCCGCGAACAGCAGGGCGAAGCCGAGCTCCCGCCAGGTGACCTGCTCCCGCAGCCGGGTCGCGAGCCAGACCCGCAGGCCCGGGGCGGCGGGCGGCCGGTGCCGGTCGTACGCCGGGTCCCGGTCGACCAGCCGCAGCCTGCCCCGCTCGACCCGGGCCACGGGGATGCCCGCGAGGGCGGTGAGGAGCAGCAGCGGCAGCCCGACCAGTACGACGGCGAGGACGCCGCCGGCCGCCGCCGTGGTCACGATCCCCGCGAGCGCGACGGCGCCGGTCACCGCGCCGCTGAGCAGGTATCCGGCCGAGCGCCACGGCCACGGCGACAGCAGGTAGCCGGGGCGGGGCAGGGCCTGCCACACGGTGTGAGGGTGCCTGGGGATCAGCGGGTGCATGGGGGTCACCGTAGGAGCCCGCCCGGGCCCCGGCCATGGGCCCGGGGCGAGTCCGGGGGTATGCCTGGCCCCACGCCAGGTCTCGGTCCTGCCGGACTGCGCCGAGCCGTGCCCGCGCGGTCTCCTGGAGTCGCCGAAGGGGCCGTGGCGGCCAGGACATCCAAGGGAGTTGGGGCACATGGACGACGCGATCCGATTGCGCGCGGTCAGCAGACGGTACGGCTCGGGCGAGGCGGCCGTGATCGCGCTCGACGAGGTCACCCTGTCCTTCCCCCGGGGAACCTTCACCGCCGTCATGGGCCCCTCGGGCTCCGGCAAGTCGACCCTGTTGCAGTGCGCCGCCGGTCTGGACCGGCCGACCTCCGGGTCGGTCACCGTCGGCGGGACCGAGCTGACCGGGCTGAGCGAGCGGCGACTGACGCTGCTGCGCCGCGAGCGCGTCGGCTTCGTCTTCCAGGCGTTCAACCTGCTGCCGTCGCTGACCGCCGAGCAGAACGTGGCGCTGCCGCTGCGGCTGGCCGGTAAGCGGGTGCCCAGGGCCCGGGTGCGCGAGGTGCTCGGGCAGGTCGGCCTCGCCGAGCGGGCCCGGCACCGTCCGGCGGAGCTGTCCGGCGGTCAGCAGCAGCGCGTGACGCTGGCCCGGGCCCTGATCACCCGCCCCGAGGTGCTGTTCGGCGACGAGCCGACCGGGGCGCTGGACTCGCGGACCGGCCGTGAGGTGCTGGGGCTGCTGCGCGGCATGGTCGACCGCGAGGGCCAGACGGTCGTCATGGTCACGCACGACCCGGTGGCCGCCGCCTGCGCCGACCGTGTGGTCTTCCTCGTCGACGGACGTGTGCACGGCGAACTGGCCGGGGCGGACGCCGACGCCATCGCCACCCGCATGACCGGGCTGGAGGCCGTGCCGTGCTGAGCGTCGCCCTGGGCACCCTGCGCGCCCGCCGGGTCACCTTCGCGGGCAGTTTCGTCGCGCTGTCGCTGGGCGTGGCGCTGCTCACCGTGATGGGCCTGACGCTGGCCGCCTCGCTGGACGCGCCCGACCGCGGGCCCGAGCGGTTCGCGGCCGCGCCGGTCGTGGTCAGGGGCACGGACACCCTGCGGGTCCCGACCCCGGCCGGCGACCGGGAGCAGCAGCTCACCCACCCACGCCCCGTCCCAGCGGAGACCGTCACGAAGCTCAGGCGACTGGGCACCGTCGTCGAGGACCGGTCGTTCCCGGTACGGGCCGAGGGCGGGCCCGGTGACCTGGTGGGCCACCCGTGGTCCACCGCCGCGTTCGCCCCGTACACCCTGGACGGCGGACGCGCGCCCCGTACGGCCGACGAGGTCACCGTCACCGGCGCCTGGGCGAAGCCCGGCGACCGCGTCCGCACCGACCGCGGCACCGTACGGGTCGTCGGCACGCTCACCTCCCGCGGCTTCGAGAACGCCGTCTTCTACACCGACACCCGCGCCGCCCGACTCGCCCCCGCTACCTTCCAGTTGGCCGTGGACGCCGACGCGGCGGCCGTACGGGACGTGGTACGCGGCAGCGCCGAGGTACTGACGGGCGACGCGCGCCGCGCGGCGGACCCCGATCCCGAGCGGGACCGTGAGGCGCTGACCGCGATGAACGCCCTGTTCGGCACGGCCGGTGGCGTCACCGCCTTCGTGTCGGTGTTCGTGGTGGCGTCCACCTTCGCCTTCGCGGTCGCCCAGCGGCGCCGGGAGTTCGGGCTGCTGCGCACCGCCGGGGCGACGCCCGGGCAGCTCCGGCGGACGGTCCTCGCCGAGGCGCTGCTGGTCGGCGTACTCGCCTCGGCGGCGGGCTGTGCGCTCGGCGCGTACGCCGCCCCGCGGCTGGCCGCGTGGGTGGTCGACGGCGGTCTCGCACCGGCCTGGTTCACCCTCGGCACCGCCACCTGGCCGTACCACCTGGCCTTCTGGACCGGCCTGCTCGTCGCCCTGAGCGGCGCACTCGCCGCCTCCTGGCGGGCCGGACGCACCGGCCCCGCCCAGGCGCTGCGCGAGGCGTCGGCGGACAGCGGCGCCCTGACGCCGGGGCGTCTGCTGTTCGGTACGGCCCTGCTGCTGACGACCGTGGTGACGCTGGTCCTCGCCCTCGTCCGCGACCCCGGCGACCTGCTGCACCGCAAGACCTACGTGAGCCGCCCGATGCTCCTGATCACCGCGGTAGCCCTGCTCGCGCCGCTCGTCGTGCGCCCGCTGACCCGGCTGCTGGCCTGGCTGCCCGCCCGGCTGCCCGGCGCGGGCGGCGTGCTGGTGCGGGAGAACGCGGCCGCCGGAGTACGCCGTACCGCCGCGGTCGCGGCACCCGTCCTGGTCACGGTCGCCCTCGCGGGCTCGCTGCTCGGCGCCACCGCCACCCTGCACGAGGCCAAGACGGCCGAGACGCGCGAGCGGACCACCGCGCACTTCGTCGTCACCCCGGCGGGCGGGGCCGGCTTCGACGGCGCCACGCTGCGCGCACTGCGCGCGGTCCCCGGCACCGAGGTGTCGGCGACCGCCGCGAGCACCGTCCACGTGCTGGAGGAGGGCGTCGCCCTCATCGGATCCGAGGCCCGCGCCGCCGCCCCGGACGCACTCGCGGCCACCACACGACTTCCACTGGCCGCCGGGAAGGTGAGCGACCTGGACGACGACTCGATCATCGTCAACGAGGAGTGGGAGCGGCACACCGTCGGCGAGCGGGTGCGGGTGTGGCTCGGCGACGGCACGCCCCGCACGCTGCGGATCGCCGCGGTGATGACCACCGGCACCGGCGACAACGGCGTCTACGTCACCCCGCGCAACGCGCCCGGCGCCGTCGTCGACCGCGTCGACGTCGCCCTCACGGGCGGGGCCGACGCCCGGGCCGTCGCCACCGTGCTGCGCGAGGCGGTGCGCGCATCCGGCGGGCGGGTGCTCACCAAGGACCAGTGGATACGGGCCACCCACCCCGAGACCGACCGGACGACCCGGCTCGGCTTCCTGCTGGTCCTCGGCATCGCCCTGCTCTACACCGGCATCTCCCTGGTCAACACCATGGTCATGGCGACCTCCGACCGGGTGCGCGACCTGGCCGTGCTGCGGCTGGCCGGGGCCACCAGGGGGCAGGTGCTGCGGCTGGTGGGCGCCGAGGCCCTGACGGTGGTCGCCGTCGGCGCGCTGCTCGGACTCATGGTCGCCGGGCTCAACCTGGCCGGTATGTGGGGCGCGTTGGCCCTGCTGTCGGTGCGGAGCACGATCGAACTGCCGTGGGCGGCCATCGGCACGTCCGTGGCTCTCTGCGCGGTGCTCGCCGTGACCGCGTCCGTCGTCCCGGCCGCAGCCGTCCTGCGCCGCCGGGCGGTGGAACTGGCGGGCACACGGGAGTGACCACCCGGATGCGCCCACCGCCCGGTACGGCCCCACACGTCCGGCCACGCACCGGCGCCCACACCTTTGAAACATTCCTCCGGCTGGCGGCCTCCCGCAGGCGGATGGCCTCCCAGGGACTCCTGGCGATCAGAAACGGCTGACCATCCCCGGGATGCCCGTGGGTGTCGGGAGCGGCAGCCGGTTGGGGGCGTTGCGTTCGTCCGCGGCCGGAGCGGCCTTGCAGGTCATGTCCTTCGTGGGGAGCTTGCCGGTGGCCAGGTAGGTGGTGGCCGTCTTGTCGGCGCACGACCTGGTGCCGTAGATGCCGTGTCCTACGCCTCCGGCGACCGTGACCATCTTCGAGCCCTTCATGGCGCGGCGCAGGCCCTGGCCGCTGGTCAGCGGCGTCTGGGAATCCCACTCGTTCTGGAGGATGAGCGCGCGCACCTTGTTACCGATCCTGGTGGCGGGCTCGCTGCCGTTCTTCTTCCAGAAGGCGCACGGCTTGATGTGCGAGGCGAAGTCGCCGTACAGCGGGTACCTGGCCTTGTCCCGGATCGCGTCCTTGCGGTACCGCTCGGGATCGCGCGGCCAGGCGCGGGTGTCGGCGCAGACGACGGCCCAGAAGCCGGCGTCGCCGTTGTCCTCGGGCACGGTCCGGCCGAAGGACGGCGGAAGGGGCTCGGGCGTCCTGAGCTCCCGGTCGGCGGACGGGCGGGCTCCGGCGGCGGCCTTCTTCAGCTCGGCGACCGCTTCCGCGGCGTCGCGCGCGCCGAAGAACGTGCCCCGAAGGCCGTGGCGGATGTCGTCTCCGGTCAGCAGCGTGCCGTCGAGATCGATCGGCTTGCGGTCGGCCTGAGCGACCAGACCGTAGAAGGTCTTGCGGACCGCCTCGGGAGTCCGGCCCAGCTTGTAGGTGGCATGCCGCGCGGCGGTCCACTCGGTCCATCGGGTGAAGGCGGGCTCGGCGCCCTCCGCCCAGACCTGGATCATCCCGCGCCACACCCGGGCCGGGTCGACGGCGCTGTCCAGCACGAAGCGGTCGGTGCGCTTCGGGAACATCTGCGTGTAGACGGCGCCGAGGTAGGTGCCGTAGGAGTAGCCGAGGTAGGAGATCTTCTTCTCGCCGAGCACGGCGCGGATGACGTCCATGTCCCGGGCGGTGTTGCGGGTGGTGATGTGGCGCAGCTTGTCGCCCTGCCTTTTGTCACATTTCTCGGCGACGGTCCGGGCCCACTTCACGTCCTTGGTGAACGTCTCGGCCTTGTAAGGCCGTTCCCAGTTCCGCTCCTCGGACGTCAGGCCACAGCCGACGGGGGAACTCCGGCCGATGCCCCGCGGGTCGAAGCCGACGAGGTCGTACTTGTCCTTCACGGACTTCGGCAGCTCGCCGGCCATGTACTGCGGCATGTCGACGCCCGGCCCGCCCGGGCCACCGGGGTTGAGCAGAAGCACACCGCGCCGTTCCTGCTTGGTGCTCGTCTTCATCCTGGAGATCGCGAGGTCGAGCTTCTTGGCGCCCGGTCTGCCGTAGTCGAGCGGCACCTTGATCGTGGCGCACTGAAGGGAGGCGGGCAGCGCCGTGTCGCAGCGGTGCCAGGCCGGTTTCTGCTGGAGGTAGGGGCGGAGGGGGTTCTCCGCGGCGGACGCCGTGGCGGGGGTCAGTGCGGGGATCAGCGTGGTGACGGCGCTGACCGCCAGGAAGAGGGATATTCGACTGTTGCGCACGTGCGTTGGGTCCTTGGGTCGATGCGTACGGGACGCACCCACCCTGCCGCGCGCGGGAATGCGGATTGATCCCTCTACGGGGCAGTGTTTCTCCCACCGTGGAGGTACGGGGAGTTGGGGCGGATAGTGCTGGAGTCGGACAACCGCGACTGGCTCTGTGCCATCTACCTCAAGTGGCGCGCTGACACAAAGTTGAGTTGTGTACGACCCCAAGTGATCCGCGGTTCAAGGAATTTCTTCGCCTCCTTGCGGTGCCAGATGTGATTCCACCGGCGTCTTCGACAAGAGGCCTCGTCCAAGCGGGACGTTCCGGTCGGTAGTCGTGATCCTCTGTGACCGGTCCGACGGGTACGAGGTCCCTGCGGAGGTGAAGTCCGACCCCGGGCTGAGCAAACGGGCGAACGACCTGGTGGCCTTCTGGTGCACCGGGGCCGCGGCGCTCAGCTTCGCTCCGTTGGTGCCGATCGGCACGGTCATCATGAGCGGCGGTGTCAACGCGGAAAGTGCCTTCCTGCTGGAACGACAGAAGCCTCGGAGAAGCCCTGCCGTCCCAGTTCAGAAGGCACTTTCGCTGTCTTGCTCAAAATCCGGAACTTTCTTGGCCGAAACGGCCGGGCCCGGATGCGCTCACCCGGGCGGTTCGGTCCCCGCCGCGTCGGGTGGGGTCGGTACGACACCCGGGAGTGGGGCCATGACCCACTGTGCTTTCTCCCAGGTGATGGTCTCGGTGACGCGCACCGGTCGGTGCTTGGCACCTGCGGTGCCGGTGATGTCGACCTTCCATACGCCCGCGAAGTCGGAGGAGCGCGTCCAGCGGACGTCCCAGTCCTGTCCGCCGTACGCCTTGATCCGGGCGCGGGCGTCCTCGGAGCCTTGGGGATGGGCGTCGAGCAACCCGGCAAGCCCGTCCTCGTCCGATGTGTTGAGGAACCGTACGTAGTCGTGCAGGAAACGGTCCTGGTCCGCCAGGTCGGGTTTCGCGGACGCGGAGCCGTCCCCGCCGCCGCACGCGGTGAGCAGGACCGCGCAGAGCACCGCCATGAGCAACCCGACGCGCCGCTGCCATGAGCGGTACCCGCTCCCGTCAGGTGCGGAAGGCGTAATACGTCGCGCGCGGGTACTGCGCCACAAGGCTTTTCACCGACTTCCGGTAGGTGTTGGTCGAATGGTAGGTGAGGTAGGGCACTCCGCCGCTCTTGTACGTGGTGATCATGGAGTGGTCCTTGGACCGGTTGCCGCTGAAGTCCATCTGGAGGATGTCCCCGAGCCCCAGCTTGTACACGTTGTCCAGGTTGTAGGCCCGGTCGCTGTGCAGAGCGAAGGACGCCCAGTAGTTGACGTTGATCCAGGACGTCGTCTGGTTCGAGGAGTTGTACCACCAGTTCTTGTAGCTCTTGTACCAGCCGGTGTCGTTCTTCCAGCCGCCCGCCCGCAGCGCCTGGCTGATGAAGTTGGTGCAGTCACCCCCGACGTCGTTGAACTTGCGGTAGCTGGGGTTGTAGTTCTTCCAGTACTTCTCCGCGTACTTCGCCATGGCGGTGTAGTCGTAGCTCGCGGTGGCGCTGACCTTGGCCTGGGCCTGGACGGTGGGCTGGGTGGTGCCCGCCTGGCTCTCCTGGGGCGCGGGGCCGTCGATTTCGGGCTCGCCACCCTCGTCGATCGGTTCCTCCGCCACGCCCGTGGACGTGGAGCCGCTTTCCCCAGTGGTGTCCACGACCGAGTTGACCGCGGCCGGCCCTTCCTCGTCGAGGGGCGTGAATCCGGTCAGCTCCCACGTGCCGTCCGGCGCTGCTACGAAGGTCAGCTCGTGCCTCGCCTGGAAGCCGGTGGTCGGTGGCTCGTCGCCCTCGATCTTCTTGTACGTGAGCATCGTTGTCTCGGTGACCTGGGCAGTGGCCCGGTCGCCGGTCACCTGGACCTCGTCCACGTCGACCTCGGTCTCGGCCGCCGTGTACGCCTCGTCCAGGGCGGCGAGCCGCGCCCTGCGGTCACGCAGGACGTCTGTTGCGGCGTCCTCCGCGCGGGCCAGCCTGCCGGTGACGTGCACGTCGCCCTTCAGCGGCAGCGCCGCGCCGGCACGGCGGGTCGCCTGGGATCCGTCCAGGAGCGCGGAGGTCCGTCTGGTCAGGACGGCATCCGCGAGGGTGGCGAAGTCATCGGTGGTCTCCGCATCCACGATGCGGGCCGCCCCGGCCGTGGCCTGGGCGGCTGTGCTGTCCGTGGCATGCGCGGTCGCGGCGGGCGGCAGTGCGGCCAGCAGCGTGGCACCCAAGGTCAGTGCCGTGGCACGTCTGTAGCTCCCGTTTCTCATACAAGTCCCCCAACTCGGGCCCGAAGCGGGCCAGTTGAGGTGATCCTGTCACCTCCAGCCACGGGCGGCGAGGCTTTTTCGTACAAGCGTTCCCGGATGTCCGGGTACCGGATGGGGCTCCCGGTACTGCCATTGGCCCGCAAGCGCGCCGCCTGCTGCGCGTGTCCAACATGAGGATCAAGGAGCGCCTCTTCGGCTACGACGCCTCCCTCGTCGTCGCTCGCGACCCCGAGCACCACGGCGCCCCACTGCCCGACGGCTCGGCGAACCCCGACGTGGTCCCCGCCCTGATCGTGGCCTTCTCCGTCGACAAGCCAAGCCATCGCCCCGGCCAGATCGCCGTCGAGGCCCTCCAGCACGTCGACGACCGCTCCCCCCGCAGTTACCTGGCCGGTGACCGCGCCTACAACGGCCAGAAGCCGGAGAACTTCCAGCTCCCCATCTGAGCCATGGGCTACAGAAGATCGACAAGCAGACCTGGACCGACCGCATCCGCGCCCGCGCGAACCACCTGTTCATGCCAAAGCAACGCCCCGACGCCGAAGGCCACCGCCGCGCGATGTGCCCGGCCGAGGCCAACCGCACGCAGTGCCCTCTCAAGCCCTACACGCCCGGCCGAGGCATCCACCTGCCCCTCGTCGACCCGACCCCGAACCCGGTCGGCTCACCGACGTGCTGCGCCCAGCGCGCCGTCACCGTCCCCCCGGAAGCCGGCGCCACCCTCTGGCAGCCCCTCCAGTACGGCTCCGAAGCCTGGCAACGGGTCTACTTCCGGCTCCGCAACAGCGTCGAAGGCATCAACGGCTTCGCCAGGGACCGCCTCCAGTGCCATCGCCCTGGGCGGCGAACGGCCCCACGGACGGCCTCCCGGCCGCCGCAAGACCAAGCCCCTGGGCACTCGGACCCCCAAGGGCCACATCACCCAGCGCTGAGACCTTCCTCACATAGGGCACGCCCCGAGAGCTGCCGAGCAAAGATCCACAACACGAACGCGGACCGCCGACGGCCCCAGCCACCGACGCTCCGCTACACCGCGCCCAGAGACAGACATCACACCGCAGCAACAGGAATGGGCGGCATCGCCATCGCGATGCCGCCCATTCCGTCGGTGCAGCTAGAGCACTTTCGTCGGTGCTCCTCTGTGCGCGAGGGGGGAGTTGAACCCCCACGCCCTTGCGGGCACTGGAACCTGAATCCAGCGCGTCTGCCTATTCCGCCACCCGCGCATTGGGTGTGTCCTCGGGCCCTTCCCCCTTGGGGGCTGGCGCCTTCCGACACCGAGAACATTAGCACGCTGGCCGGGGTGGGTTCACATCCCTTGTCCCCACCGCCCACCGGCCGAGCGCCCACACGTCCGCACACGTATCAACACGTGCGTTGTCACGTATCAACCTCGTACCGGTACCCCCCGTCGCCCCAGGAGCCGGTCGGGGTCCACAGTCAGGTGCGGGACACTGGTTTGCGACCGCCTCTACGATCCTTGGCAGAAGCACGCGCGCAGGGAGTTCGAAGGGGAGCGCCGGGGGAACCACCCGATTGACCGGCGCGTGGATACGATCAGTAAGCAGTACCAGCGGTACCAGGTAAGCAGTAAGCAGTACGCAGGGCAGTACGACAGGACGGCAGCGACGGAGGAGGTGCCCCATGGGAGTCCTGAAGAAGTTCGAGCAGCGTCTCGAAGGTCTGGTCAACGGCACCTTCGCCAAGGTGTTCAAGTCCGAGGTGCAGCCCGTGGAGATCGCCGGAGCACTCCAGCGGGAGTGCGACAACAACGCGACCATCTGGAACCGGGACCGCACGGTCGTACCCAACGACTTCATCGTCGAGCTGAGCGCCCCCGACTTCGAGCGGCTCAGCCCGTACTCCGGACAGCTCGGCGACGAGCTCGCAGGCATGGTGCGCGACTACGCCAAGCAGCAGCGCTACACCTTCATGGGCCCCATCAAGGTGCACCTGGAGAAGGCGGACGACCTCGACACCGGCCTGTACCGGGTGCGCAGCCGTACGCTCGCCTCCTCCACCAGCCAGGCCGCGGCCCCCGCCGGCCCCGCCGCCCCGCCCGCGGGACGGCCCGGTGGCTACGGTTATCCGCCGGCCGCCGCCCCCGCGGGTGCCCCGCCCATGCCGGCCGCCCCGCCGCCCGGCGGCCGCCCCGGCGGATACGGCTACCCGCAGCCCGCCGCGGCCCCGCGCCCCGGCGCCGCGCCGGCCGGCCGCGCCCGCCACTGGATCGAGATCAACGGCACCCGCCATCAGATCTCCCGCCCGACGCTGGTGCTGGGCCGCAGCACCGACGCCGACGTGCGGATCGACGACCCCGGCGTCTCCCGCCGGCACTGCGAGATCCGGACCGGAACGCCCTCGACGATCCAGGATCTCGGATCCACCAACGGCATCGTGGTGGACGGGCAGCACACCACCCGCGCTACGCTCCGCGACGGCTCGCGGATCGTCGTGGGCAGCACCACCGTTATCTATAGGCAAGCCGAAGGGTGAAGCGGGGGCAATGTCAGAGCTGACCCTCACGGTCATGCGGCTGGGGTTCCTGGCCGTACTGTGGCTGTTCGTGATCGTGGCCGTGCAGGTCATCCGGAGCGACCTGTTCGGTACGCGCGTCACCCAGCGCGGCGCGCGACGGGAGGCCGCGCGCGCTCCGCAGGCCGCCCGCCAGGCGCCCCCGCAGCAGCGCCAGCAGCCCGCGGGCGGGCGCCAGCGCCGTAACGCGCCCACCAAACTCGTCGTCACCGAGGGCACCCTCACCGGCACCACCGTCGCGCTGCAGGGCCAGACCATCACCCTGGGCCGGGCACACGACTCGACGATCGTGCTGGACGACGACTACGCCTCCAGCCGCCATGCCAGGATCTACCCGGACCGCGACGGCCAGTGGATCGTCGAGGACCTGGGCTCCACCAACGGCACGTACCTGGACCGGACCCGGCTGACGACCCCCACACCGATTCCGCTGGGCGCGCCGATCCGCATCGGCAAGACCGTCATCGAGCTGCGGAAGTAGTGCTACATCATGAGTGAGCGCGAGCGGAGCGAGCACGCAGCGGCGGTCCGGACCCAGGACCCCGGCGCGCTCCCGACCGGAGGGTGGGCAGTGTGGCTCGACACGACCGGCTGTACCCGGAGCCGACGGGCGAGGTGCGCATGAGTCTGTCACTGCGCTTCGCCGCCGGATCGCACAAGGGCATGATCCGGGAGGGCAACGAGGACTCCGGTTACGCCGGCCCGCGCCTGCTCGCCATCGCCGACGGCATGGGCGGCGCCGCGGCCGGCGAGGTCGCCTCCTCCGAGGCCATCTCCACGATCGTGGCGCTCGACGACGACATCCCCGGCTCCGACATCCTCACCTCGCTCGGCACCGCAGTGCAGCGCGCCAACGACCAGCTGCGCGCCATGGTCGAGGAGGACCCCCAGCTGGAGGGCATGGGGACCACGCTGACCGCGCTGCTGTGGACCGGCCAGCGCCTCGGCCTCGTGCACGTCGGCGACTCCCGCGCGTACCTCCTCCGGGACGGTGTCCTGACCCAGATCACCCAGGACCACACGTGGGTGCAGCGCCTGGTCGACGAGGGCCGCATCACCGAGGAAGAGGCCACGACCCACCCGCAGCGCTCGCTCCTCATGCGTGCCCTGGGCAGCGGCGACCACGTCGAGCCCGACCTGTCCATCCGCGAGGTCCGCGCCGGTGACCGCTACCTGATCTGCTCCGACGGCCTGTCCGGGGTGGTGTCCCACCAGACCCTGGAGGACACCCTCGCCAGCTACCAGGGCCCGCAGGAGACCGTCCAGAACCTCATCGAGCTGGCGCTGCGCGGCGGCGGCCCGGACAACATCACCGTCATCGTCGCCGACGTCCTGGACCTCGACACCGGCGACACCCTCGCCGGGCAGCTGTCCGACACCCCGGTCGTGGTCGGCGCCGTCGCCGAGAACCAGCACCAGCTGCACGACAACGGCATCATGCAGACCCCCGCCGGCCGCGCCTCCGGCCTCGGCCGCCAGGGGCACGGGCAGGGCGGCGGTGGCGGCGAGTTCGGCCCGCCCGGCAGCGGCGACACCACCGGCTACATCCCGGCGGCCGGCTTCGGCTACGGCGACGACGACTTCGTCAAACCGAAGAAGAGCCGCAGGTGGCTGAAGAGATCCGCCTACGGCCTGCTCGCGCTCGCCGTCATCGGCGGCGGCCTGTACGGCGGCTGGCGCTGGACGCAGACCCAGTACTACGTCGGCGCCAAGGGCGAGCACGTCGCGCTGTACCGGGGCATCAGCCAGGACCTGGCCTGGGTGTCGCTGTCGGAGGTGGAGAAGGACCACCCCGAGATCGAACTCAAGTACCTGCCGCCCTACCAGCAGAAGCTGGTCAAGGCGACGATCGCCGAGGGCGACCTCAAGGGCGCCCAGAAGAAGATCGAGGAACTGTCGGTGCAGGCCTCCGCGTGCAAGAAGGAGGCGCAGCGGCGCGCCGCACAGAGCGAGACGAACGCCGGGACGGGCCAGGGCGAGGCCGGAGGCACCACGGGAACCACTCCCGCCTCGTTCACGTCCAAGGCCACGCCGACCCCGAACCCGTCGGGTTCACCGTCGGCGCCCGGCAAGTCCCCGTCCCCGTCCACGACCGCACCCACTCCCAGCCCCGGCCCCAGCCTCTCGGAGAAGGAGCAGAAGGTCGTCTCGCTGTGCGGTAAGCAGTAGGCAAGCCGTGAGAGGCCCCGTCACACGATGAGCAGTACTACCAACTCGCCGACGCACCACACGTCCACGATCGGCGCGATCGGAGCGCCGAGCCGGCGCAACACCGAACTCGCCCTGCTGGTGTTCGCCGTCGTCATCCCGGTGTTCGCCTACGCCAACGTCGGGCTGGCCATCAACGACGAGGTGCCGTCCGGGCTGCTGAGCTACGGTCTGGGCCTCGGCCTGCTGGCCGGCGTCGGCCATCTGGTCGTACGCAAGTTCGCGCCGTACGCGGACCCGCTGATGCTGCCGCTGGCCACGCTGCTGAACGGGCTCGGGCTCGTCGCCATCTGGCGGCTCGACCAGTCCAGGCTGCTCCAGCAGATCGACCAGGCGGGCACGGCCGCGCCCCGGCAGCTGCTGTACACGGCGATGGGCATCGCACTGTTCATCGTGGTGCTGATCTTCCTCAAGGACCATCGCGTCCTGCAGCGCTACACCTACATCTCCATGATCGGTGCGCTGTTCCTGCTGCTGCTGCCGCTGGTGCCGGGCCTCGGCAAGAACCTCTACGGCGCCAAGATCTGGATCTCGGTCGCCGGATTCTCCATCCAGCCCGGTGAGTTCGCGAAGATCGTCCTCGCGGTGTTCTTCGCCGGTTACCTCATGGTCAAGCGGGACGCGCTCGCGCTCGCCAGCCGCCGCTTCATGGGCCTGTACCTGCCGCGCGGCCGCGACCTCGGCCCGATCGTCGTCGTGTGGGCGATCTCGATCCTCATCCTGGTCTTCGAGACCGACCTCGGTACCTCGCTGCTGTTCTTCGGCATGTTCGTGATCATGCTGTACGTCGCCACCGAGCGGACCAGCTGGATCGTCTTCGGCCTGCTGATGTCCGCCGCCGGCGCCGTCGGTGTGGCCAGCTTCGAACCGCACGTCCAGCAGCGCGTCCAGGCCTGGCTCGACCCGATGAAGGAGTACACGCTCTCCCGCCAGGGCGTCGGCGGCCACTCCGAGCAGGCCATGCAGGCCCTGTGGGCGTTCGGCTCCGGCGGCACCCTCGGCACCGGCTGGGGCCAGGGCCACTCCGACCTGATCCGGTTCGCCGCCAACTCCGACTTCATCCTCGCCACCTTCGGCGAGGAACTGGGCCTGGCCGGCGTCATGGCCCTGCTGCTGCTGTACGCGCTGATCGTGGAGCGCGGCGTGCGCACGTCCCTCGCCGCCCGCGACCCGTTCGGCAAGCTGCTCGCCATCGGCCTGTCCGGCGCCTTCGCGCTGCAGGTGTTCGTCGTCGCCGGCGGTGTGATGGGCCTCATCCCGCTGACCGGTATGACGATGCCGTTCCTGGCATACGGCGGTTCCTCCGTCATCGCCAACTGGGCGCTGATCGGCATCCTGCTCAGGATCAGCGACACCGCCCGCCGCCCGGCGCCCGCCCCCGCCAGCAACCCCGACGCCGAGATGACCCAGGTGGTCCGACCGTGAACAAGCCCCTGCGCCGGATCGCGATCTTCTGTGGCCTGCTGATCCTCACCCTGCTCATCCGTGACAACTGGCTGCAGTACGTGAAGGCGGACGAGCTGCGCACCGACGAGCACAACCGCCGCGTCGCCATCGAGCGCTACGCCTCACCGCGCGGCGACATCATCGTCGGCGGCGACCCGATCACCGGCTACGCCACCACCTCGGGCGACTTCAAGTACAAGCGCACCTACAAGAACGGCGCCATGTGGGCGCCCGTCACCGGCTTCGTCTCGCAGGCCTACGGCGCCAACCAGCTGGAGTCCATCGAGGACGGCATCCTCACCGGCAACGACGACCGGCTCTTCTTCCGCAACACGCTCGACATGCTCACGGGCAAGAAGAAGGAGGGCGGCAACGTCGTCACCACCCTCGACGCCGCCGCGCAGAAGGCCGCGTACAACGGCCTGAAGCGGCAGGGCGGCAAGGGCGCGGTGGTGGCCCTGGAGCCGTCCACCGGCAAGATCCTGGCGCTGGCGTCGTACCCGTCCTACGACCCGTCGACGATCGCCGGTGACGGCGAGTCCGACGCCAAGGCCTGGCAGAAGCTGCAGAAGAAGAACAACCCCGACGACCCGATGCTCAACCGGGCGCTGCGCGAGACCTACCCGCCGGGCTCCACCTTCAAGGTGGTCACCGCGGCCGCCGCCCTGGAGCACGGCCTGTACACGGACGCGGACCAGAAGACCGACTCGCCGCTGCCGTGGACCATGCCGGACACCACGACCGAGCTGAAGAACGAGGGCGACCTGCCCTGCGAGAACGCCACCCTGCGCGAGGCGCTGCGGGTGTCCTGCAACACCGTCTTCGGCAAGGTCGGTTCCGACCTCGGCAAGGACAAGATGCTGGAGACGGCGAAGAAGTTCGGCTTCAACGAGGAGCAGTTCACGCCGGTGCGCGCCAGCGCCTCCACCTTCCCCGAGGAGATGGACCGCCCGCAGACCGCGCTGAGCTCCATCGGCCAGTTCGAGACCGCCACAACCCCGCTGCAGATGGCCATGGTCGCCTCGGCCGTCGCCAACGACGGCAAGCTGATGAAGCCGTACATGGTCGACGAACTCCAGTCCCGCGGCCTCGACCCCATCGAGAAGACCGAGCCGGAGGAGCTGAGCCGGCCGCTGACGCCGGAGCACGCGCAGATCCTGCAGTCGATGATGGAGACCGTCGTCGACAAGGGCACGGGCACGCGGGCGCAGATCCCCGGCGTCACGGTGGGCGGCAAGACCGGTACCGCCCAGCACGGTGTCGACAACAGCGAGAACCCGTACGCCTGGTTCATCTCGTACGCCAAGACCGGCAACGAGGCGCCGGTCGCCGTGGCGGTCGTGATCGAGGACGAGAACGCCAACCGCGACGACATCTCCGGCGGCGGCCTCGCGGCGCCGATCGCGAGGGACGTGATGGAGGCGGTCGTCAAGAGCAAGCAGTGACCCTGCTCACGTCTGCTTCACATCCGTGCACGTTGCGATACCGGTCCTGTATCGGGTGACGGGCTTGGCCAGGTCACACAAAGCGAGCCGGGTACGGTAGGCCCGGACGGCAGCCTCCGACCGTACAAGCGTGCCGGTCGGGACCGACGGAGAGGGCTGGTAGGTAGCTATGGAAGAGCCGCGTCGCCTCGGCGGCCGGTACGAGCTGGGCCAGGTGCTCGGCCGTGGTGGCATGGCGGAGGTATACCTCGCGCATGACACCCGTCTCGGCCGCACCGTGGCGGTGAAGACGCTGCGCGCGGACCTCGCGCGCGACCCGTCCTTCCAGGCCCGGTTCCGCCGGGAGGCCCAGTCGGCCGCCTCGCTCAACCATCCCGCGATCGTCGCGGTCTACGACACGGGCGAGGACTACATCGACGGGGTCTCGATCCCGTACATCGTCATGGAGTACGTCGACGGCTCCACGCTGCGTGAGCTGCTGCACTCCGGCCGCAAGCTGCTGCCGGAGCGCGCCATGGAGATGACCATCGGCATCCTCCAGGGCCTGGAGTACGCCCACCGCAACGGCATCGTCCACCGCGACATCAAGCCGGCCAACGTCATGCTGACGCGCAACGGCCAGGTCAAGGTGATGGACTTCGGCATCGCCCGCGCCATGGGCGACGCCGGCATGACGATGACGCAGACGGCGGCGGTCATCGGCACCGCCCAGTACCTGTCGCCGGAGCAGGCCAAGGGCGAGCAGGTCGACGCCCGGTCCGACCTGTACTCCACGGGCTGCCTGCTCTACGAGTTGCTCACCGTGCGCCCGCCCTTCGTCGGGGACTCCCCGGTCGCGGTCGCCTACCAGCACGTGCGGGAGGAACCGCAGGCGCCGAGCGTCTTCGACCCCGAGATCACGCCGGAGATGGACGCGATCGTCCTCAAGGCGCTGGTCAAGGACCCCGACTACCGCTACCAGTCCGCCGACGAGATGCGCGCCGACATCGAGGCCTGCCTCGACGGCCAGCCGGTCGCGGCGACGGCGGCCATGGGCTCGGTCGGCTACGGCGGCTACCCCGACGACCAGCCGACGACGGCCCTGCGCGCGGACTCCGGCGCGGGCACCACGTCGATGCTGCCGCCCATGAACCCGGACGACGGCGGCTTCGGCTACGACGACCGCCCCGACCGGCGCCGCCAGCAGCAACGCAAGTCGAACACCTCGACGGTGCTGCTGGTCCTGGCGGGCGTCCTGGTGCTCGTCGGTGCGATTCTGATCGGGCGGTGGGTGGTCAGTGGCACCGGCGGCGCGAGCAACGACACCGTCGCGACGCCCCCCTTCGTGGGCGAGACCGAGAAGAAGGCCCAGACGCTGGCGACCAACGCCGACCTGAAGCTGCAGATCGAACGAAAGCCCTGCGAGAACCAGAGCAAGGGCAAGGTCTGCTCGCAGGATCCGACGCCGGGCACCAGCGTCAAGAAGCAGTCCACGGTCAACCTGGTCGTGTCCACCGGGGCGCCGAAGGTGACCGTGCCGGACGTCACAGGCCTGACCTACGAGAAGGCGAAGTCCGTGCTCGAGGACAAGGGTTTCCAGGTCGAGCAGAAGACGGAGGTGTCCGACCGGACCCCGGGTGTCGTCATCTCCCAGGACCCGGAGGGCGACACGGATCAGGAGAAGGGCAGCACGATCACCCTCACGGTCGCCAAGGAGGCCGCGAAGTCCACCGTTCCCGACGTCGTCAACAAGTCCTGTGACGAGGCCAAGGCCCAGATGACGGCCAACGAACTGGTCGGCAACTGCACCGAGGTGGAGGTCGACGACCCGAACCAGGTCGGCAAGGTCATCTCGACGACGCCGTCGGCCAACACCCAGGTGGACAAGGGCTCGTCGGTCGACATCAAGATCGGCAAGGCCAAGCAGCAGAAGGCGCAGGTGCCGGAGGTCCGGCTGCGGCCCCTGGCGCAGGCCAGGCAGATCCTGCAGCAGCAGGGGTTCACCAACATCCAGGTCTCCGGTCCCCAGGACGACAACGCGGTGGTGACCCAGCAGGACCCGCAGCCGGGCACCGAGGTCGACAACCCGGGCGGCCAGACGATCACGCTGACGACCGCCGGCGGCGGCAACGGCAACAACAACGGAGGCGGCGACAACGGCGGCCTCTTCGGCGGCCTCACCGGTGGCCGCAGCGAGGACGACTGAGCCCGACTCACAGGCCTCCGTACGACAAGGGCCCCGGCACCCCCTCAGGGTGCCGGGGCCCTGTCACGCCCACCCTGTGGTCAGCGCAGCTCCTTGGGCGGCGTACGCTCCTCGTCCACCTTCTCCACCCGCTCCAGCTCGCCCCACACGATGTACCGGTACCGGCTCGTGTACACCGGCGTGCACGTCGTCAGCGTGATGTAGTGGCCGGCCTTCTTCTTGCCGGACTCCTCCGGGATCTTCGACAGGACCTGGACGTTGTACTTCGAGGTCTCGGGAAGGATGGCGTAGGTCTTGTAGACGTACCACTTGTCCTTCGTCTCGAAGACGATCGGGTCGCCCTTCTTGATCTTGTCGATGTTGTGGAACTTGGCGCCGTGGCCGTCGCGGTGGGCCGCGAGGGAGAAGTTGCCCTTCTTGTCCGACGTCGGCAGGGTCGCCTTGACGGGGTCGGTGTAGTAGCCGGCGACGCCGTCGTTGAGAACCTTCATCGACGTGCCCTTCTCGACGAGGATCTCGTCCCTGCTCATCGCGGGCACGTGCAGGAAGCCGATGCCGTCCTTGCTGTCGAAGGAGACGGGGCCGCCGCCGTCGGACTCGTGGGTCCAGTTGTCACGGACCTTGTCGGCCTGCTGGTCCGCCGCGCGGTCCGCGATGACGTTCGTCCACCACAGCGAGTAGACGACGAACAGGCCGAGGACCAGTCCCCCGGTGATGAGGAGTTCCCCGAAGACGCTGACCGCCATCGCGATCCGGCCGGTGCCGCGGCGGCGTGCGCCGGGCGGCGGGGACGCGGACGTGTCGGTGTTGTCTGCGGTTTCGTCGGCGGTCGCTGCCACGTTTCCTCTGCCCTTAACTGACGAGCGCATCCGGCTTGCCCTTGCTGCGCGGCCGTTCCTCGACCATCTTGCCCCAGACGATCATCCGGTACTTGCTGGTGAACTCCGGCGTGCACGTGGTGAGCGTGATGTAGCGCCCGGGCGCGGTGAAGCCGGAGCCCTTCGGGATCGGGTCGAGGACGCTGACGTTGCTCGGCGAGGTCACCGGCAGGATCGACGCCATCTTGTAGACGAAGTACGTGTCCTGCGTCTCGACGACGATGGGGTCGCCCGGCTGGAGCCGGTTGATGTACCGGAACGGCTCGCCGTGCGTATTGCGGTGCCCCGCGAGCCCGAAGTTGCCGGTCTTGTCGTCCGGCATCGCCGTCTTGAGCGCGCCGTCGGCGTAGTGGCCGACCATGCCCCGGTCGAGCACCTTCTTGTTGTTGGTGCCCTCGGCGATCGGCACGACCACGTCCAGCTTCGGGATGTGCAGGATGGCGAAGCCCTGCCCCGGCTCGAAGGCACCCGGGTTGCGTTTGCCGCTGGCCCAGTCGTCCTGGAGGCTGCTCGTCTCCCTGTCCGCCTGCGCGTGCGCCCGGATGTTCGTCCACCACAGCTGGTAGCTGACGAACAGCAGCATCAGCACGCCGGTGGTGATGAACACCTCACCGATCGCCCGGCTGGCGACCACGGCCGGGCTCGGCCTGCGCGCCCGCGCCTGCCGACGCGCCTCCAGACGCGACAGCGGCGCCTGAGGGGTGCCCGTGTCCTCGGCGGCCTCCGCGGCGTGCCGCGAGCCCGAGTGCCGCCTGTGGCGCCGTTTGGCGGCCTTCCTGCGGGCCGCCCGGCCACCGGGGGCGGGCCGGGCCGCCGCGGCGGACCCGGCGGATACGGACGGCGGCGGATCCGGTATCCGCAGCGCCACCGTCTCCTCGTCGATGGGGGACTCGTACGGCGTCTCGAGCGGCTCCTGGCCGTAGGACTCCCCGGGCACCGCCCCGTACGCCCCGGCCCCCGGCGACGACCAGTCCTCGAACGCGCCCTGCGCCCCGTACGGCTCCTGCTGCCCGTACGAGGTGCCGGACTCGCGCTCGGGGCGCAGCGCGGTCACGCCGTGGCCCTGCCCACCACCGGGGCGAGCCCCGCCGACCTCGCCACCGCGCCCTGGTCCCCGCACTCCACCAGCCAGTTGGCCAGCATCCGGTGCCCGTGCTCGGTCAGCACCGACTCGGGATGGAACTGCACGCCCTCGACGCGCAGTTCACGGTGCCTCAGGCCCATGATGATGCCGTCGTGCGTGCGGGCCGTGACCTCCAGCTCGGCCGGTACGGTGGCCGGCTCGGCGGCCAGGGAGTGGTAGCGGGTCGCCGTGAAGGGGGAGGGCAGGCCCGCGAAGACGCCCTTGCCCTCGTGCTCGACCAGCGAGGTCTTGCCGTGCAGCAGCTCCGGCGCCCGGTCCACGACACCGCCGTACGCCACCTGCATCGACTGCATGCCGAGGCACACGCCGAAGACGGGGACGCCGGTCGACGCGCAGTGGCGGACCATGTCGACGCAGACGCCCGCCTCCTCGGGAGTCCCGGGGCCGGGGGACAGCAGCACGCCGTCGAAACCGTCCTGGGCGTGCGCGGTCGACACCTCGTCGTTGCGCAGCACCTGGCACTCGGCGCCCAGCTGGTACAGGTACTGGACCAGGTTGAAGACGAAGCTGTCGTAGTTGTCGACGACGAGAATGCGCGCGCTCACTGGTTGTCCACCGTCACATCGTTGAAGGGCAGCAGCGGCTCGGCCCAGGGGAAGACGTACTGGAAGAGGATGTAGACCACGGCGAGGATCAGCACGAGTGAGATGAGTGCCTTCGCCCATCCGTTCCCCGGCAGATGCCGCCACATCCAGCTGTACATGCCGTCCCTTCCGTCGTACCACGGCACCCGACTCACGCCGTACGTCAACAGACTAACGGCGTAGCGCCTGAGGTTTCCCGGCCTCCACAGGCTGGGTGGAGTCCAGGTGCGCCCAGACGATCAGCCGGTGGCTGTGCCCCCATTCCGGTTCGCAGGTCGTCAGGGTCAGATAGCGGCCCTGACGCGTATACCCCGACTTACGTGGCACAGGGTCGATCACCTCGATGTCCGAGGGCACGGTTTTGTACGGGCCCTTGTCGATCCGGTACGTGAACCAGGTCGTGCCGTCGGTCAGCACCACCGCGTCCCCCCGCCTGAGCCTGGGGAAGTCCTTGAAGGGGTCGCCGTGGGTGCGCCGGTGGCCGGCGACGGCGAAGTTTCCCTTCTGGCCGAGCTGCGCGGTGTGCGCGTAGTGGCCGAGGCCCTTTTTCAGGGTGCCGGTGGAGGTGCCTTCGAGAACGGGCTTGTTCCACGTGAAACCAAGACGCGGAATGTGCATGATCGCGAAGGGCCTGCCCTGCGCGTAGGGCGCGGGTTTCGGCGGGCTCGCGGGGGCGGCGCCGGTGGGTGCGGGCCGTGGGTTCTCCTTCGCCCACTGCTCGCGCAGCTGGTCGATCTGGTCGTCCATGACGGCGTCGGCCCGCACGCCGGTCCAGAACAGCACGTAGACGACGAAGAGCACGATCACGGTCCCGGCGGTGACGCACAGCTCGCTGACGGTCCTGACGATCACGCGCAGCGACACGGTGCCCCCCGGCGGCAGCTACTCCACAGGCTTCGCGTAGTGCAGATCCACTGTGCCGGAGTAGCCGGGCAGCGTCACCGTCCCGTTGTCCTCGACTTTCCAGCCGAGCCCGTAGACGTTGACGTAGACCATGTAGTTCTGGATCGCCGGGGACGCCGTGAGCGCCTTCTTCAGCTTCTCCGGGTCGCCGACCGCCGTGATCTTGTACGGCGGTGAGTAGACGCGGCCCTGGAGGATCAGGGTGTTGCCCACGCAGCGCACCGCGCTGGTGGAGATCAGCCGCTGGTCCATGACCTTGATGCCCTTGGCGCCGCCCTGCCACAGCGCGTTCACGACGGCCTGGAGGTCCTGCTGGTGGATGACGAGGTAGTCCGGCTGCGGCTCGGGGTAGCCGGGGAGCTTGGCGGTGGCGTCGGGTGGGGCGTCGTTGAGCGTGACCGTGATCGCCTCGCCCTTCAGCTGCTGCGTACCCGCGCGCTTCTCCAGGTCCGCGAGTTTGTCGTCCTCCGCCTTGGTGCTGCCGTCGTCCCGCTCGGCGAGCGTCTCGACGTCCTCGCGCAGCGCCGCGTTGGACTCCTCCAGCTCACCGTTCTTCTGGCTGCGCTCGTGGATGAGGTCGGACAGCTTCAGCAAGGAGGTGTCCGTGCGGATGTTGGTGCCCTTGGCGGTGTTGAAGCTGGTGAAGAACAGGAGTCCCGCGAGGGCGAAGACGCCCACGGTGAGGATCCGCACGGGCCTCACACGGCGCGTGGGGGCAGGACTGGATCCCGTCCCGGGGGAGTCGGCAGAATTGCTCAACGTACCCTTATCTCCTTCGGCGCCACGGAAGCACTACGCTAACGGACGCCCGGGGGAGCACTCAGAGTCCCCTTGTACGCTGCCCCGAGCCCGACCCAGTTCCCTGCGCGGTCACGCAGCGCATCGACAGGAGAGACCCTCGTGCCGAAGTCACGTATCCGCAAGAAGGCCGACTACACGCCGCCCCCGGCGAAGCAGGCAACCGCGCTGAAGCTGACCAGCCGCAGCTGGGTCGCGCCCGTGATGCTGGCCCTGTTCCTCATCGGCCTGGTCTGGATCGTCGTGTTCTACGTCACCGACGGCTCGCTGCCCATCGACGCTCTGGGCAACTGGAACATCGTGGTGGGCTTCGGCTTCATCGCCGCCGGATTCGGTGTCTCGACGCAGTGGAAGTAGCGGTCACCTCCCGGTGAACGCACCTCTGCCCAGGGCTATCCACTGAGTTATCCACAGCCGTTTCCACATGATGGGGAAAAGAAACGACGATCTGTGGATAACCCGTCGGGCGTTGACGCCGGTATGACGGAAGTACCAGTGGTCGAAAACACGTTCGCCCCCTGCCTGACCTGCGCAAATGCGGGTCGGTGACAGGGGGCACACATGTTCCCGCACAGCGTGCACAAGATCCGGCACACGCTGTGGACAACCGTGCCGCTCAGGAGAGCTCGGCCGTCCTCAGCAGGGTGATGAGGACGACCACGGCCAGGACCACGGCGCAGGTGCCGTACTGGATCAGTGCCCGCCGCTCGCGCGGGGCGTGGACCATGGCGTAGCCGGTCACGACGCCGGCGACGAGGCCGCCGATGTGGGCCTGCCAGGCGATGTTGCTCCAGCCGAAGGTGATGATCAGGTTGATCACCAGAAGGGCGATGATCGGCCGCATGTCGTAATTGCGCCGGCGCATCAGCACGCCGATCGCGCCGAAGAGACCGAAGATCGCGCCGGAGGCGCCGAGCGAGGCGGTGCTCGGGGCGGCGAGCAGATACGTCAGTGCGCTGCCCGCCAGGCCCGAGACGAGGTAGAGCGTGAGATAGCGGACCCGGCCGAGGGCCTCTTCGAGGGGGCCGCCGAGCCACCAGAGGCTGAGCATGTTGAAGGCGATGTGCCAGATGGCCTCGTGCGCGAACATCGAGGTGACCAGGCGGTACCACTCGCCCCCGGCGACACCCTCGGTGGCGACGAACGGTGCCGGGGGCCATGCGCCGACCAGGACCAGGTGGTCCAGGAGGGACGGCCAGGCCCGGCCGGCGATGAACACCGCGAGGTTGATGCCGAGCAGGATCTTGGTGATCAGGTGGGGGTCGGCGGCGATCGTGCCGCCGGCGATCGTGCGGGGCCGGGAGGCGCCGGGCGCGTGTCCGGTGCCGGAGCCGCTGCGGACGCAGTCGGGGCACTGGAAGCCGACCGAGGCGTTGACCATGCACTCGGGGCAGATCGGGCGCTCGCAGCGGGTGCAGCGGATGCCGGTCTCCCGGTCCGGGTGGCGGTAGCAGCACGGGACGCTGTGGGCGTCCTGCGGGCTGCCCGCAGCCTGGTCGTCCATGAGATCCCCTCAGCCAAGGTGGGAAAGAGGCGGCGAGAAAGCCCCGCCCCGCCCATCCTTACGGATGAGCGGGGCGTTTGGTTCCCTCTGGGGGCTTTCGTGCTCGGCCCTGGCGAGTCGTCGCTCGGTCCTCGCCGGTCGTCCGCTCAGCCCTCGCGGGTCTCGATCTCGACCGTCTCGATGACGACGTCGTTGAGCGGGCGGTCGGTGCGCGGGTTGGTCTGGGCGCTCGCGATGGAGTCCACGACCTTCTGGCTGGCCGCGTCGATGACCTCGCCGAAGATGGTGTGCTTGCGGTTCAGCCACGCCGTCGGGGCGACGGTGATGAAGAACTGCGAGCCGTTGGTGCCCGGGCCAGCGTTGGCCATCGCCAGCAGGTAGGGCTTGTCGAAGCGCAGGTCCGGGTGGAACTCGTCCTCGAACTGGTAGCCGGGACCGCCGGTGCCGTTGCCCAGCGGGTCACCGCCCTGGATCATGAATCCGCTGATCACCCGGTGGAAGACCGTGCCGTCGTAGAGCTTGTCCGTGGACTTCTGACCGGTCGCCGGGTTGGTCCACTCCCGCTCGCCCTTGGCGAGCTCGACGAAGTTCTTGACCGTGATCGGCGCGTGGTTCGGGAAGAGCCGGACCTCGATGTCGCCGTGGTTGGTCTTCAGGGTGGCGTAGAGCTGCTCAGCCACGATCTGCCTTCCGTTGTCTTTCCGTGACCCCCTGATCCTCGCACGGTCCGCGCTCCGCGTCGCCCGCCGTCGGTTCACCGGCACAAAAGGGGGACTGGAGGTTGCGGAAAACCGGTCGAGTAGCCCCGGGGCGGGAGCGCTGAGCGACGATCCGTGGCATTGTCGACGACAAGCTCCCGTTGCCCCCTTGTTCATCCGCTCTTGCACGCGATCGGCTCTTGATCGGCTTTTGGTCGGAGATGGCCCGGAGTCGGCTCCCGTGACCCGGATGCTCGCCCGCACATGCCTGGAAGTGCCCCAGCAGGCATGATCCGTAAAAGGGTGGAAAGTCGAAATACCGTACGCCACCGAGGAGGAGGAACCCGTGACCCGCATCGACAGCGTGCGCGCCGCGACCGGTTCGGCGAAGGACAGCGTGCTGCACGCCGCGGAAGTGGTGGCGCCCTACGCCGACACGGCCAAGGACAGGGCCGCGCACTACGCACACGAGGCACGCGTACGGCTAGCGCCCCGGGTGACGCAGGCGGCCGGGCAGGCCCGTGTCCAGTACGGCGCCCGTGTGCAGCCGTATCTGGAACAGGCCCGGTCGCATGTGCCGCCGAAGGTCGACCAGGCCGCCCACGAAGCCGCCGAGCGTGCCCGCAAGGCCGCCCGGCAGGCGGCGGAGTACTCCCGGCCGAGGATCGAGCAGGCGGTGACCGCGGCAGGGCCCGTCAGGGACGAGGCCGCCGCACGGAGTGCGGCCGTGCTGGCCGCGCTGCGCGGCCAGATCACACCGAAGGAGATCCAGAAGCTGCTCCGCAAGCAGGAGCGGCGGGCGAAGGCCGGCCGGGCCGCGAGGATGCTGGTGGTGGTGGGCGTCGTCGCCGGCGGTGCCTTCGCCGCCTGGAAGTGGTGGGACAAGCAGGCCAACCCGGACTGGCTGGTGGAGCCGCCCGCGGCGACGGAGGTTCCCGAGTCTGGCCGGCTGACCTCCGTGGACGGCAGCGGGCAGTCCGTGCTCGACCCCGAGGTCCAGGCGAAGGAGGCCGAGGAGGCCGCCGATCGCGACGAGCGTCCCTGACGCTGGGTGGTCCAACTGCACGGCGGGGCGGGAGACTTGAGGTCTTCCGCCCCGCCGTGTCGTCTCACGAGCAGCGCGTCGGCGGCCCGGCCGGGACCTGAAACGCTCGCTCCGTGTCACACGAAACGCCGGTTCTGTTTTACGTGAAACCCTCGTCACGCGCAGGCGGCTGGACCGTACGCATCGCCTATCCTCGATGAATCAGAACCGGCCATGCGTACGTCCCGGAAGGCCAGCCCATGACGACACAGGACAGGCCTGCGACCGACGACCTCACAACGTTGCTCGACCCCCTCAAGGCGCTCGCCAACCCTGTGCGGCTCCAGGTGCTCCAGTGGCTGCGGGAGCCCGAGGAGCACTTCCCCGTCGACCCGGCCGTCACCGACCCGCGTGCCGTGGGCGTGTGTGTGAGCCACATCCAGGCCAAGACCGGCCTCGCGCAGTCCACCGTCTCCGCGTACATGGCCACGCTCGAACGTGCGGGCCTGGTGCGCTCCACCCGGGTCGGCAAGTGGACCCACTACCGCCGTGACGAGGAGCGCATCAGCCGGCTTCTCGAGGACCTGGGCCGGGGCATCGGCGGCGTCGACGCCCCGCGCCTGGCTCCCTGACCTGGGCGCACTCGTCGGTCGCCGCGCCGAACCGCGCGTCGGTGCCCGGCGCGCCGAGCGAGCCGCCGCCGTACGACCAGGAGCCGTCGGTCACGACCCCGGTGGTGGCCGCGGGCAGGACCCAGACCACCCCGTCGGACGTGTTCTCGCCGGGCGCCGCGGCCAGCAGTTCGCCGCGGCCGTCGTCGTGGTCCGGCACCCCGCCGCGCCGGGGGACCGATCCCGATCGGCTCGCTGCGGCGATGGCCAAAGAGCAGCAGCTCAGGGGTGGTTGGCGCTGTGACATCATGACCACCCCTCAGGGGTCGCGGTCCACGCCCGGACACGCGGCCTCCCTGCCGAACCGACTCGGGAAACAGGCGATTCGATCACCATGAAGAACGGCCATGCGGCGTTGACCATGCAGGACGCCATCCTCGTCCTGCAGAAGTACTGGAGCGACAACGGCTGCATGATCACGCAGCCGTTGAACACGGAGGTGGGGGCCGGTACCGCCAACCCGTCCACGGCGCTCCGGGTGCTCGGTCCCGAGCCGTGGAGCGTGGCCTACGTGGAGCCGAGCGTACGGCCGGACGACTCGCGCTACGGCGAGAACCCGAACCGGCTGCAGACCCACACCCAGTTCCAGGTGATCCTCAAGCCCGACCCGGGCAACCCGCAGGAGCTGTACCTGGGCAGTCTCCAGGCGCTCGGCATCGACCTGGGCGCGCACGACGTGCGCTTCGTGGAGGACAACTGGGCCTCCCCCGCGCTCGGCGCCTGGGGCCTGGGCTGGGAGGTGTGGCTGGACGGCATGGAAATCACCCAGTTCACCTACTTCCAGCAGGTCGGCGGGGTCACCCTGTCCCCGGTGTCGGTGGAGATCACCTACGGCCTCGAACGCATCCTGATGAACCTCCAGGGCGTGTCCCACTTCAAGGACATCGTCTACGCGCCGGGCATCACCTACGGCGAGGTGTTCGGGCAGAACGAGTACGAGATGAGCCGCTACTACCTCGACGACGCCGACGTCGACACCAACCACGGGCTCTTCGAGGCGTACGCGGCCGAGGCCCGGCGCATGCTGGACCTGGAACTGCCCGTACCGGCCTACACGTACGTGCTCAAGTGCAGCCACACCTTCAACGTGCTCGACGCGCGCGGCGCGATCAGCACCACGGAGCGCGCCAAGGCGTTCTCCCTGATGCGCGGCCTCACCCACGAGTCGGCCAAGCTGTGGGCGCGGCGCCGCGCCGCCCAGGAGCATCCGCTGGGGGTGGCGGCCGCCCCGGCACCGGCCGTGCGGGCCACCCTGCCCACGGTGTCCGGCACCGAGACGCTGCTGTTCGAGATCGGCGTGGAGGAACTGCCGTACGCCGATGTCCGCGCCGCCGCCGACGCGGTGCGCGAGGCGATCACGGCCAAGCTGGCCGCCACCCGGCTGCGGCACGGCCCGGTCACCGCGATGGCCACGCCGCGCCGCATCGTGGTCACGGTCGAGGGTGTGGAGCCGCGCGAGCCGGACACCGCCCGGACCGTGCGCGGCCCGAAGGCCGCCGCCGCCTACCGCGACGGCGCCCCCACGCCCGCGCTGCTGGGTTTCGCCCGCGGCCACGGTGTCGACCCGGCGGACGTGCAAATCCTCGACGTCGGCGGGGTCGACTACGTCGCGGTCACCCGTGACGAACCGGGCCGCACGGCGGTGGGGGTGCTCAGCGAGCTGCTGGCCGAGGTCGTGTCCGGGCTGCGCTCCGCCCGCAACATGCGGTGGAACGACCCGGCGCTGTCGTTCTCCCGGCCCGTACGCTGGCTGCTCGCCCTGCTCGGCCGCACCCCGCTGCCCGTCGCCGTCTCCGCGCTCGCGTCGGGCAGCACCACGCAGGTCCACCGCACCGCCCCCGACCCGGTCGTCCAGGTGACGTCCGCCGAGGGCTACGCCCACTTCCTCCGCATGCACGGCATCCTGTTGGACCGGGAGGGGCGGCGTGCCGCGGTGGTGCGCGGTGCCCAGGAGTCGGCGGCCGAGGTCGGCGGGTACATCGACGTGGCCGGCGAGGCAGGGCTGATCGACGAGATCACCGACATCGTGGAGTACCCGCACCCGGTCCGGGGGTCCTTCGACGAGCGCTACCTCGAGCTGCCCGCGAGCGTTCTGACCACCGTGATGCGCAAGCACCAGCGCTATCTGCCGGTGCTGGACGGCAGCGGCCGTCTCACGCCGAACTTCGTCACCTTCGCCAACGGCACCTGCGACGACGACGTGGTGCGGTCGGGCAACGAGGCGGTGCTGCGGGCCCGTTACGAGGACGCCGCCTTCTTCTGGCGCGCCGATCTGAAGGTGTCGCCCGAGGAGTTCCGCCGCCGCCTGGACAAGCTGACCTTCGAGGACCGGCTCGGCACGGTCGCCGACCGCGCCGACCGCATCGCCGCCCTCGCCCTCGACCTGGCCGGACGTGCCGGGCTCTCGGAGGACGCGCTCGCCGTGGTGCGCCGCGCCGGCCGGCTGGCGAAGTTCGACCTGGCGTCGCAGATGGTGGTCGAGTTCTCCGGCCTGGCCGGAGTGATGGCCGAGGAGTACGCCCGCCACGGCGGCGAGTCCGCCGAGGTCGCTCGCGCCCTGGCCGAGATGGAGCTGCCGCGCTCCGCCGGCGGTGCCCTGCCCACCAGTGACGCGGGCGCCGTGCTGTCGCTCGCCGACCGGTTCGACCTGGTGACGGGCATGTTCCTGATCGGCGCCGTACCGACCGGCAGCTCCGATCCGTACGGCGTGCGCCGGGCCGCCATCGGTCTGCTCAACGTCCTGCGGAGCGTGCCCGCGACGGCCGGGATCCGGGTGGGCGACGGGCTGCGCGCGGCGGCCGAACGCTATGCCGCCCAGGGCGTCGAGGTACCCGCCGAGCGGCTCACGGAGGCCGCCGAGCTGATCACCCGTCGCTACGAGATACAGCTCACGGACGCGGGGCACGAGCACCGCCTCGTCCAGGCCGTCCTGGTGTGGGGCGACCGCCCCGCCCACGGCGACCGCACCCTGGCCACGCTGGAGCGCCACGTCGGCACCGAGGCGTTCGAGGCGCTCACCGCCGCGCTCCAGAGGGTGGTGCGCATCCTCCCCTCGCAGGGCCCGGACGCCCCGGACGGCGGAGCCGAGGAGGTGGACCGGTCCCTGCTGACCGCACCCGCCGAGCTGCGCCTCGCCGAGAGCGCCGAAGCCGTCCGCCGGGCCCTGCACGGCCGCGAGGACGACCTCGCCGCGCTGATCGAGGCCTCCGCCCCGCTGGTCGCCGCGATCAACACCTTCTTCGACGAGGTGCTGGTGATGGACCCCGAGCCCGCGATCCGCGCGGCCCGGCTGGCCCTGCTGGACGACGTGGCCGGGCTGGCGCGCACCACGCTGGACTGGAGTGCCCTGTAGTCCGGACCGCCCTGCGATCCGGCCCGACGTCTGCCGCAAAAGCCCCTCACCCAACCGGCGTAGCAGGACACAGGGCCGCGGAGTGCGCAGGAATAGCGTGGAAGCGCCCTACGAGGCCCAAAGGGGGGTCCAAAAAACCCGTCCCATCAGGAGGACTCATGCCGGTTGCCGGGCAGATCATGCACCGAGGCGTCGAGTGCATCAACAAGACGGAAACACTCACTCGCGCCGCCGAGCTGATGAAGCGACTGCAGGTCGGCGCACTTCCTGTCTGCGAGGACGACGGCAGGATGTGCGGCATCGTCACCGACCGCGACATCGTGGTGAAGTGCGTCGCCGACGGGCGCAACCCCGCCGAGACGCAGTGCGCGGAGCTGTGTCAGGGCACCCCGCAGTGGATCGACGTCAACGCCGACGTCAGGGAGGTGCTCGACACGATGGAGCGGCACCGGATCAAGCGGCTCCCGGTGATCGAGAACAAGAAGCTGGTCGGCATGATCAGCGAGGCCGACATCGCCCGGCACCTCAGCGACGAGCAGATCGCCGAATTCACGGAGCGGGTTTACGCCACGGCCTGAACACAGTCCGCCATCACACGCGGGGGCGCCGGCTGCGGTGCCCCCGCGCCCACCTGTGTACGGCTGCTGGAGCGGCCGAGGCCGACAGACGACCCTCAGGCTCCCCGGCTCGGGTGGCTCCCCGGCCCGGGTGAAAAGTCAACTCCCAGGTCACGGGCGCCGCGTCCCCGCAACAAGAACCGATCGCGCTCGGTCTTCTCCGAGACATGACCCACAGTCTGCGCATGTCGCGACAACGGGGGGTAACCGGGTGGGAAGACAGAAACCGAGCAGACAGTTGCCGTTCGACAACTATAGCCGCGAGGCACCGAAGTAGCGCTGTCGGACGTGCACGGGGAGGGAGCTGGAATGTTCCGGTGGGCGGAGGCTTCTCCGTTCGCCGATCACCGGCATCGAACGGTGGCGGCGAGCCCGGCGCCGCGGCAGACCGCTCAGGCGGTCTGGCTGCTACCGGACGCCTGGGCGTCGTCGTGTATCCGTGCCGCCGCCGTGTCGCAGAACGCCTCCAGCCCCCGCAGCAGCGCGGCCCGCTCGGCGGCGGGCATCTGGTCGAGGACCACCTGGAGTTCTCTCTCCCTGCGCGCGCGCAGATCGGCAAGGAAGGCGTGGCCTCGACCGCTGAGGTACAAGCGCACCTCACGCCTGTCGGCCGGGCTGACCACACGCTCGACGAAGCCGGCCGCCTGCAGTCGGTCGCACAGCCGGCTGGTCGACGGCGGAGTGGAGGCGAGGCGGTCGGCGAGAGTACGCAGGTTGATGCCCTGGTGGTGTTCGAGGATGAACAGCACGCGCAGCTGGGACGCGGAGGCGGGAGCGGTGGAGGCACGGCCCCACAGGACTTCCAGCAGCTCCGCGGCCGTGGAGGTCACGCGCGCGACTTCGTCTGGCTCGGGGCGGGGGCGGAAGGAAGTCACAGTCACACTCTCGCAGGCACAGGGATGGCCGTCAGCGTACTAGGCGCGCGGGCCGGCAAGGGATGGATGGGTCGACCGGCGCAGCCAGATCGTGCCCTTCGTCGCGTCTACAAGGTCTGCGAGCGCCCGGCAAAGGATTGGTGTTTACCATCGTGAACAGATTTGTGGCCGCTGAACGTGCTTTGCGTACAGCGGCACCGCACGAGTTGCTCGACGCTGTCCGTCGCGTACTCAAGGAGCAGTACGCGGCGGAGTCCGTCGAGCTCTTCATGGCCGACTACGGCCTGACAGTGCTGCAGCCGGTGTCCGTGCTGCCGCACACCCTGGAGCCGGTGTCGGTGCACAACAGCCCGGCCGGCCGCGCCTTCGGCGCACAGGAGCCGTTCGTCGAAGAGCT
This sequence comes from Streptomyces deserti, assembly GCF_054782695.1. Classification (NCBI taxonomy): domain Bacteria; kingdom Bacillati; phylum Actinomycetota; class Actinomycetes; order Kitasatosporales; family Streptomycetaceae; genus Streptomyces; species Streptomyces deserti. Next base: position 101,632 of record NZ_BAAGRZ010000009.1, on the reverse strand, counting down.
GTCCGGCGGACAGGTGCGCGTGCACCTGCCGGTCACCGTGCGCGGAGACCGGCTCGGCGTCCTGTCGGTGACCCTGCCGGGCGGGGAGCACGTACACGGCTGCCTGACGGAGCTGGCGGAGATCGCCGAAGTGCTCGGCCACGAGGTGATCGTGGCCGAGCGGGACACGGACCTGTACCTGCAGGCGCGGCGCAGGGACCGGCTGACCCTGGCCGCGGAGATGCAGTGGCAACTGCTTCCGGGCCGTTCCTGCTCGCGTCCGGAGTACGAGCTGGGCGCTCAGCTGGAGCCCGCGTACGCGATCTTCGGCGACAATTTCGACTGGTCCGCGACGGCCGACCGGCTGACGCTGTACGTCACCAACGGCATGGGCGAGGGCACCGAGGCATCCCTGCTGACGAACCTGGCCCTCAACGCCCTGCGCAACGCGCGCCGGGCCGGCATCCCCATCGCCGACCAGGCGGCCCTGGCCGACCAGGCGGTCTACGCCCACTACCGGGGGCGCTGTCACCTGTCGGTGCTCATGTTCGACTTCGATCTGGCCACCGGGCGGGCCCGGGTGGTGGACGCCGGCTCCCCGCAGTTGCTGCGCCTGAGGGACGGGACGGTGGAGCGCGTGACGTTCGAGGCCCAGCTGCCCCTGGGCATGTTCGAGGAGACCGACTACGTCGCGCAGGAGTTCCACGTCGAGCCCGGAGACCGGCTTCTTTTCGTCAGCGACGGGGTCTACGCCGTCGCCTCTCCGAAGGGTGAGGCGTATGGGGACGCCGCCCTGGCGCGGGCGATCATGTCCACCCGGCTCCTTCCGGCGGCTGAGGTCCCGCGGGCGATCCTGCGGGAGCTGACCGGCCACCGCGGCAGGGCCGTCCCGGATGACGATGCCCTCGTGGTGTGCCTGGACTGGCGCGGACGGTGACCGCTGCGGCCGCCATGCGGGTCCGCCCAGGATCTGACCATCGCGTGTTGTTTGCGCCACACCCCAGACGCTAATGTTTGTCATGCGGCAATAATCGGAATGATCGCCTGCCGTACGGTCGCCATGCGGCCCTGTCCAGAGGAGAGCATGCGGGTGTCGGAACAGGTAGTGGCCTCGGACTCGGCGGCGCGGCAGGTGGGCGACTTCCTCGAGAGGCGCCGGGAGCAGATCGCGCAGCGGTGGGCCGATGCCACGCTGTTCCGGAGTGTGTTCACCGTATCCCGGGACGAGGCGGTGGAGGCGGGCAAAGCCGTCGTGGACGCTCTGGCCGCGGTCGCCGCTTCCGGTCGGCTGGAGGACATCACCGCACCCGGTTTCCAGACGGTGCGTGAGCAGCTCGGGCGGATGGCGGTTGCCCGGGGCCGCAGGGGGTCCACCCCGGCCCAGATCGCCGACGAGGTCGCCGCCCTGCGTGACCCTGCGGCGGAGCTGCTGCGCCGTGAGTTCGCGGATCCGTCCGGCGCGGACGTCCAGCAGTGCCTGCTGGCCCTGGCCGTGCTGATGGGCAGCCTGCGCCTGGTGGTGATGGAGACGGCCCTCAGTGAGGGCGAGGAACTGATCGAACGGCAGCGTCAGCAGTTGATGGAAGTGGCCACCCCGGTGATCAACCTGTGGGACGGCGTGGTCGCCGTGCCGCTGATCGGCACGCTGGACAGCGCCCGCAGCCAGGTGGTCATGGAGAGCCTGCTGGACGCGATCGTCGCCCAGCGGGCCCGGTACGCCATCCTCGACATCACCGGCGTCCCCACAGTGGACTCCCTGGTCGCCCAGCATCTGATGAAGACCGTGGCCGCGGCCCGGCTGATGGGCGCGGAGTGCATCGTCTCCGGCATCCGGCCCGCGATCGCGCAGACCATCGTCCACCTCGGCATCGACCTCGGAACCGTGCTCACGCGCGCCGGTCTGGCCGATGCCCTGGCTTACGCACTGGGGCAGCAGGGCATCGTGGTCTCCCCGCGCCCGGCTGCCCGCGCGAGCCTGAAATGAACGGCCCACCCTCCGGCCCCGCAGCCCATGTGCCGGTCCTGTCCCTGGGCGACACCCTGCTGGTCACCCTGCAGGGCGAGTTGCACGACGGGATGGCCGAGCGGCTTCAGCAGGACATCACCCACCGCATCGCCGGCAGCACAGTGACCGGCGTGGTGATCGACATCTCCGGTGTGGACATCGTCGACTCCTTTCTGGGACGGATCCTGGCCGAGATCGCCTCCAGCGCCCGGCTGCTGGCCGCCCGGACCGTGCTGGCCGGTATGCGGCCGGCCGTGGCCATCACGCTGGTCGAGCTGGGGCTCACCCTGCCCGGGCTGCTCACCGCGCTGGACGTCGAACGCGCGATGGAACTGCTCACCGACTCCACGTCGGCCACCCCATGCGTAGGCGCGGAGGAGGTTACGTGACGCAGGCCTCCCGCGACGCCGCCGCGACGACCCTGCCCATCGGCTCGGACGCGGACCTGGCCTGGGTACGGCAGCGAGTACGCCAGGCCGCGGCCGAGCTCGGATTCGGCCTGGTCCAGCAGACCAAGCTGATCACCGCGGCCAGCGAACTGGCCCGCAACACCCTCGTCCACGGCGGTGGTGGGCATATGCGCATGACCCCCCTGAGCAACCGGCAGACCCGTGGGCTGCAACTGTCGTTCATCGATGCCGGCCCCGGTATCCGGGACATCGAACAGGCGATGACCGACGGGTACACCACCGGGGGCGGGCTCGGCCTGGGTCTGAGCGGGGCCAAACGGCTGGTCCATGAGTTCGCCGTCGACAGCCGCCCCGGTCAGGGCACCACGGTCACCGTGGTCGCCTGGGTTTCCGCGATGCCCGCTCCCCGGGCGGAGGTCGGATGAGCCGGGTGTGGGACATCCCGGTCCACGACCCGACCCGGGTACGGGATGTCCTGGTGGCGGCCGAGTCGGCCTCCGCTCACGCCGGGCTCGATCCCGACCGCACCGCGATTGCCGCGCTGGTGGCCACCGAGCTGGCCACCAACCTCCTCAAGCACGCCGGCGGCGGCCGTATCGTGATCAACCTCGTCGAGCGCACGCATGCCGCCAGCGTCACCCGCAGGTCCTCGGTCCAGCTTCTCTCGCTCGACCATGGCCCGGGCATCACCGACGTGGCGTCGGCCCTGCGTGACGGCTGCAGCACCGCCGCCTCCTCGCTGGGCGCGGGCCTGGGAACCTGCCTGCGCATATCCAACGACTTCGACCTGCACAGTGCGCCCGGACGCGGAACGGTCGCGATAGCCCGCATCAACCACGAGCCCGCCTCCCGGCAGGCGCCGCCGGACCAGTTCCCGTCGCGCCCCCGAACAGGTGGAATCAACGTTCCCCTGTTCGGGGCGAACGACTCCGGTGACGCCTGGAGCCGGGTGCGTTCCGGCACGCGGCTGACCCTGATGCTCGCCGACGGGCTCGGACACGGCGCCAAGGCCGCACACGCCTCCACCGCCGCGGTCGAAGAACTGCGCCGGGCAGCCCATCTGCCGCCCGCCGAGATCCTGCGGCGCCTGCACACGGCCCTGCGCCCCACCCGGGGAGCCGCCGTCGCGGTGGCCCAGCTGGACTCGGACACGGAGCATCTCTGCTTCGCCGGTGTCGGCAACGTCGGCGCCCGGCTGCACACCGCCGGCACCTGGAAACCCCTCGTCTCCCATCCCGGTATCGTCGGCGCCGCCTTCCCGGCGACCGTCCCGGTCCAGTCGGCACCGTGGCGGCGAGACAGCGTGCTCGTCCTGCACAGCGACGGACTGCCCAGCCGCTGGACGCCACCGCACGACGCCCTGCTCCTCGCCCACGACCCCGCGGTCGTGGCAGCGGCCATCCTCAGGGACGCCGGCAGCGACGCCCGTCCCGTACGCGACGACACCAGCGTGGCCGTACTGGCCCTCGACAACCGGACCTGAGCCCATGACCGCCACCCCCGAAGTCCGGACGATCGGCTCGCCTGCCGACGCGGCCCGCGCCCGTACCGTCCTGGCCCGCCTCGCGGAGGACGCCGAGGCGCCCCTGCTCGAGCGCGCACGCTTCCTGACCGCCCTCACCGCACACCTGCGGCAGTGCCTCGACCGAGGTGGCACATGGGAACTGCTCCTCAGCACGCCCCAAGCCACCGGCCCCCATACGCACGGGCACCTGAAGGTCGCCGTGCGCCCAGCCAGCCCTCCACATGACGAGGCGCCGTGGCACCTCACCCTCGCCTGTCCCGAGCCCGTGCGCCCCCGCTGCGGCCCCGGCCCGGCCGGCCTGCACGAGACAGCACTCCCCGAGGCCCTCCTGGCGGCGGACGAGGACACCGCAGCAGTGCTGGACAGGCTGGAGGAAAGGAGTGAACTGGTCAGCTTCCACCGTGAGGAGCTGCACCAGACGAACCAGGGCGTTGTGGCACTCCACGCCGAGCTGGAGGCCGCAGCGGCTGTCCAGCGTGAACTCCTCGACGCCGAACGGGCCGCCCGGGCCGACGCGGAGAACGCGCGGCGCCTGCTGACCTTCCTGGCCGACGCCAGCGCCGCCCTGACCGCCTCCCTGGACCACGAGGACATCCTGCGCCGGCTGCCCGACCTCCTCGTCCCCGAGTACGCGCGCCACGTCGACGTCTGGCTCTTCGACGACGAGGCGGCGACCCCCCGCAACGGTCGGCGCCCGGCCTCCGCGGTCGCCGCCGCGCGCAGTGGCCGTCCCCAGCACGCCGCCGCCCACCCCGGCGGGCTGCCGGGCGTCGACGACCTGCCACCCTCCGCCCTGGCTCCCGGACAGGCACTGCTGTCCATCCCCCTCACGGCCCGCCACACCCTGGGCGTACTCACGCTGGCCGCTCCCGGCCCCCGATTCGCCCCCGACACCTCCGTCATGCTGGTCGAACTCGCCCGCCGCACCGGCATCGCCCTCGACAACGCCCGCCGCTACGAACAGCACCGCACCATCGCCGAAGCCCTGCAGCGCGCCCAGCTCACCGACCTGCCCACCACCGAGGGCCTGCTCCTGGCCGCCCGCTACCTGCCCGCCACCCGCGGACTCAACATCGGCGGCGACTGGTACGACGCCTTCCCCCAGCCCGACGGCAGCCTGCTCGCCGTCATAGGTGACGTCACCGGGCACGGCCTGCGCGCCGCCATTGTGATGGGACAGCTCCGTACGGCGCTGCGCGCCTACGCCGTCGAGGGCGACAGCCCCGGCCAGATCCTCACCCGCCTGCACGAGCTGCTCCGCCACCAGCAACCCGACCTGTACGCAACCGCGATCATCGCCCGCTTCCAGCCCGGCGATCCCACCGTCGTCTGGGCGGCCGCCGGGCACCCGCCCGGCGTGCTGCGGGCACCCGACGGCACAGTCCGCGTCCTGGACGCCAAACCGGGAATCATGCTGGGCGTCCCGCTGCCGTACGCATACCAGGACCACACCCTGCACCTGCCGCCCGGCTCGACACTCGCCCTGTACACCGACGGCCTGGTCGAGCGCCGGGCCATGGGCATCGACCCCGGGATAGACCGTCTTGCGCGGACCCTGGCCACGCTGAGCACGACGGAGCTGGAGCATGATCTCGACGTGGCGGCCGAGTCGTTGCTCAAGCCTGTGCTGTACGACTCCGAACGCGACGACGACGTCTGCCTGCTGCTGTGCCACACCACGCCCACGTCGCCGAACACGCCCGCCTCATCGACGTGGGCGGAGCGGCGCAGCGTTCGCATCAGCTGTGCACCGCACGGCTCAGCCGCCGCCCCAGCAGAAGGTAGCCCACCAGGGCGCCGGTCGTGTTCAGGATGACGTCGTCGACGTCGAAGGCCCGCCCGGTGACCAGCGCGCCCTGTGCGAACTCCACCAGCAGCATCACAGTCGCGGTCAGAAGGATCACCTGAAGGATGCCACGCGTGCGCGGGGCGAGCAGCGGCACCAGAAGGCCGAAGGGCATGCCCAGCAGGAGGTTGCCGCCGATCTGCTTGACGGCATCCCGCAGTTCGGGCTGGTCCAGGTAGGCCCGCAGCGAGCGCCCCGGACGCATGTTGGTGTGGGTCAGCGACTCCGAGGCAGGCGAGGGCTCCAGGGTCAGGCGGGCCAGTACGACGGCGAACGCCACCATGAACGCGAAGGCGCACAGCATCACCATCAGGCGAACGGGCAAGGGCAGGGGGCGTCGCGCGCGCCGGGCCGGTCCCGACCCGCGCTTGGACTTGCCGGATCCGTCGGACTTGGCAGTACGCAGGCGTGCCACGGCACGCGGACGTGCGGCTGTGCGGGCCATACGGTCCTCCAGTCTGCGGCTTCCCTGCGTTCCAGGGCGGTTACCCGCGAACCGGCGGGGAATGCCGCCGCGCCGCACACCGCAGCCGGGCACCGGCCCGTTCGACTCCACCGCCTGGTCCGACGCCTGCGCGGCGTCAGATGGCCAGGATCGCGCGCACTCTCTTGCCGCCCCCGCTGACCGGAGCCACGTCGAACCGTTGTGCCAGACACCGCACCATGGCCAGGCCCCGCCCGCCTTCGCCCTCGGCGGTCAACGGCCGCACCTGGGGCTGGTCCGGGTTGTCGTCGTAGACCTCGACGGTCACCCGTTCGTCGGACACCTGCAGGCGCAGGCGGCAGGCGCTGCGGCCATGCCGGGTGGCGTTGGTGACCAGCTCGGACACGATGAGCGACGCGTCATCGATGTGCTCGGCATCGACCCGCGCCATCCGGTGCCGGGACCGGGCGAGAAACCTCGCCGTCAGCCTCCGTGCCCGACCCGCCGACGCGTCCTCGTCGGGCAGCAGGTACTCCACTCGTACGGAACGCCGATGGGTACGCCGATGCGTACGCATGGCGAATCACTTCCCCTCCTGGGACACCCGGCGCATCTGCGGCCTGGCCGCTCGCCGGGGCCGCGGCATGTCTTGCGCGGCCGGTCCTGCCCCGTCGTCATGCCCCGTGCCGGTGATCGCCAATCAGGGCGGTGGCTGTGGAGGGTCGCGGAGATCACGGGCACCCTCACTGTGCGACTCGGGAGGCCACACGGGGCGATGCGCCGCAGGCAGGTCCAGCAGTGCCTGGCCGACCGTTGGCCGGACGGGCAGCAACTCAGCGCTGCCCGTCTGTACCAGCAGCTCCCTCAAGCGACGCCCCGCCCCAGCCAGAACAAGCTCACCCTTCCGACGCCTCAGCAGCCAGCGGATGGCCAACAGGCAGTTGAGCCCCCGTGAGTCACAGAAGACGAGGGCCGTCACGTCCAGCACGAGATACCGATGCCCGGCGTCGACTCGGGCGCCGAGCGTGCGCAGGAACAACTCTTCGCAGCTCTGGTCGAGTTCGCCACTGACCCGCAGGACCGCGCAGTCGTCACAGCCGGCAAGCTCGGTGATGGTCAGGCGGTGGATCTGCGTGGACATCGCGCCTCCATCCAGCCATCGTACGGAGGGCCGTCAGGGCCGCCCCCCCTGTGCGCCGGCGCCCGTCGCGACCAGCTGAATCGGTACCCGTACGGGTGCGTGTGCCCCGCATTTCGCCGGGCAAGGGAGCAGGATGAGATTCCTCGCCGGCCTGGAACACGCTGTGGAGCGATGGTCCAACTCCTTGTTGGAGTCGCTGATCCGTCCCGCGAGAAAGAACGCAGAGGTGGTGGGAATACTCCGCCGCGAGTGCGACGACCACGCCTTGATCCTGGACCGTCGGCGCACTTTGGTACCCAACACCTTCGTCGTCGAGCTTCCGCCCGAATCCCACCGGCAATTGACCGACGGCAGCGCACAGGTGACAGGGCACCTCGAGGCCCAAATCCGCCGTCACGCCGCAGAACAGGGATACATCTTCGCCGGTCCGGTGGCAGTTTCCCTGTCACCGGCCGACGACGCGGGTGTCGGCCGCTTCCGTATTCGCAGCCACATCGCACCCATCGAGAGGCGAAATCCGAACTAGTGCCGAGCGGCGCAGTGCCATTGGCTCATACTGCAACCGTTCCTGACGTGACGGACGATCGTCGGTCTTTACGGGCTCGGTCTTTACGGGCTCGGTCTTTACGGGCTCGGTCTTTACGGGCTCTCCGTTCCGCGAAGTGTGTGGCGCTGGACGATCCGGGAGATGTCGTGCGCGGTGATGATGCCGGCCGGCTGCTGCCCGTCGGTGACGACGATGGGCAGGCCGCGTTCCGGCGTGAGCTTTTCGAGCACCTCCACCAGCAGGTCGTCCGGGGCACAGGTGGTGCACCGCGCCCATGGGATCGCCACGTCCCGTACGCGCAGGGTCTCCCTCTGCGAGGCGGGGACCTTGGCGAGCTGCGGGAGGTGGAGCAGGCCGCTGGGGCGTCCCTCGAAGTCGATCAGGGCGAGGGTGGAGTGGTGGGTCCGCACGGCCACGTCATCGACGCAGCGTTGTACGGTCAGCCAGTCCTGGCAGGTCTCCACGGGACTCGACATGGCATCGGCCGCCCGCAGTCCGCGCAGGGCGGGGGCGAGCCTGGCGCTCCTGTGTTCCGCGCTGGCGATGACCATGACGAAGAAGCCGATGACCGCCAGCCACAGTCCGCTCAGGGCTCCGCGCAGCACGGCGATCCACCCGACGCCGATCAGCAGGATGCCGAGGACCTGGCCTGCGCGTGCGGCCGCGCGCTCGGCGCGGTCCTGGTCTCCTGTACGCCACCAGGTCAGTGCCTGCACCACCCGTCCCCCATCGAGCGGAGCGGCCGGCAGCAGGTTGAAAACAGCGACGACCAGGTTCACCCAACCGAGCCAGAGCAGGACGGCTGCGGGCACGGCCCAGCCGGACGACGTGTCCAGCCCGATGCCCGCCCCGAGCGCCACCGCACCGACGACCAGACTGGCGAACGGCCCGCTCACGGCGACCAGAAAGGCCGCGCCAGCCGTACGCGGCTTGCCCATCTGGGTCATTCCGCCCAGGGCCCAGAGCGTGATGCTCTGGACCTGGATGCCCTTCCTGCGGGCCGTCACCGCGTGGGCGGCCTCGTGTGCCAGCAGGCTCACAAGGAGGAGCAGGGCCCCGGCCAGGCCGGCGATCGTGTAGGTGGCGCCTGGCTGGTCCGGAATCCTGGCCGGGAGGGTCTGACTGCCCAGGCTGTATCCGAAGAGCATCACGAGCAGGGGTACGGTCCAGTGGATGCGCAGCGGCACCCCGAGTACGCGTCCCATTCGTACCGAGCTTTTCATCGCCATCTCCTGCGGACCGAGGCAGGTGTTCCTCCGCCGAAGCCGACACCTTGTGTGGCGTTTCCGGGTGCGGGCGGATCACCCGTCGAGTGTTCATGGGTCGGCGGATCTGCCGCCGCTGTGACCGTGTCGGTCCGGATGTTGAGCCCGCGGGTCTGTGGTGCGCCGCGGTGAGGTCGAGTCGGCCTGTTGGTAGATGTCGGGGATGCCGTCGGCGTTCTCGTCGCGGTTCTCCTCCTCGTACAGGCGCCGGTACTTGTTGTTCCGCAGTCTGAGCAGCACGCATGCCACGAGTGCGGAGGCCAGGGAGCCGAGGAGGACGGCGGCCTTGATGTGCTCGAGGTCTGCGGGATTCGGATAGGCGAGTTCGCCGATCAGCAGGGAGACGGTGAAGCCGATGCCGGCCAGCATGGCCACCGCGAGCACGTCGGCCCAGGCGAGGTCCTGGTTGAGTTTGGCCCTGGTGAAGCGGACGGCGAGGTAGCAGCCGCCGAAGACGCCCAGGACCTTGCCGGCGGCCAGGCCGAGTGCCACGCCCAGCGGCTCGGGTTTGCTGACCACATCCCCGAGCGTGTCGCCGGAGACACTGACGCCGGCCGAGAACAGCGCGAACAGGGGGACGGCCACTCCGGCGGAGACCGGGCGGATCAGGTGCGCGATGTGCTCGGCCGGACGCCGGCCTTCCTCACCGTCCTTCGCCACCCGCAGCAGCAGTCCCATGGCGACTCCGGCCACGGTGGCATGGATCCCGCTCGCGTACGTCAGGCCCCAGATCACCAGGGCGAGCGGCAGATACCAGTACCAGCCGTGCACACGCCGTCGGTCGTGCAGGTGGAAGAACAACCCGAGCCCGAGTACGGCGCCGATGAGCGCGGGAAGGTGGATGGTCGAGGTGTAGACGAGGGCGATGACGACGACGGCCCCCAGGTCGTCGACCACCGCGAGCGTCAGCAGGAAGGCGCGCAGCGCCGAGGGCAGATGGGTGCCGATCACCGCGAGCACGCCCAGGGCAAAGGCGATGTCGGTGGCCATGGGGACGGCCCAGCCGTTCCACGTTCCGCCCATGCTCGTGGCGACAAGCCCATAGACCAGGGCCGGTACGGCCATGCCGCAGGCCGCCGCGATCACGGGCAGCACCGCAGTTCCCGGGTGACGCAGCTCGCCGACCACCAGCTCACGCTTGAGTTCCGCACCGGCGACGAAGAAGAAGATGGCCAGCAGTCCGTCGGCCGTCCAGTGGGCCACGGAGAGATCCAGGCCCAGTGTCCCGATGCCGAAGTGGAAGTCCCGTATGGACTCGTACGCGCTGCTCAACGGTGTGTTGGCCCACACCAGGGCCACGGCGGCCGCAGCGAGCAGCACCATGCCGCCGACCGTCTCGGTGCGCAGGGCGTCCGCCACGAACGTCCGCTCCGGCAGCGGGAGACGGCCGAGGAAAGTGCGGTTCCTGCGGTTGCGTCCGGGCATGTAGCCGACCTTTCGATGACCTGGTGCGGCCTCTGGGTACTTCGAACGGGACTGCGGGTGCGGGCCATCAGTTCCGCGACCTCCAGGACAGTGCAGTCGGGAGCGGCCGTGGCAAGGAACGGGCTGCCCACAGGTCGGTGGATGGTCGCTCATGCCTGGTGGCCGGTCGTCGGCGCGGTGCTCGCCCGAGCCGGGAGCCCCTGCCTTGGACGGACACGACCGGCGCGCGGCCGTTCGGCGGTCCGTGGTTGCCATCGGTCGAGGGCGATCTGCTGAAGACCGCCGTGAGGATCAGGCCCACCACCAGCACTAGGGCGAACACCACCATGGCCTTCCAGCGCCAGTCGTGTGGTCCCCCGTCGTCGCTCCGGCTCTCGGTGTGCTCATCGCCATCGGGGAACTGGAGGTTCAGCGCATCCATCAGCGCGACCAGCTCGGGATCGTCCCGGGCCAGGCGTCGCTCCATCTCGGCGAGGATGCGCCGGTCGTCCATCGAGGGGTTCATACCGATCACCTGAGTCCCTGGTGGCCCCGGCGGGGTCTCGTCTACGCGGTGCGGGGGCCGCTCTGCGCGGCTTCGGGAGGCCGGAGCATGTCGACGAGGCGCAGCACCTCCATCGGGAGCGGGAAGATGAGGGTGGAGTTCCGCTCGCTGGAAACCTCGGCCATGGTCGACAGGATGCGCAGGTGCATGGCCGCGGGGTGGCCCTCCAGCCGTTGCGCGGCGTCCGCGAGGGTCTGGGCGGCCTCGAACTCGCCCTTGGCGTGGATGACCTTGGCGCGCCGGTCGCGCTCGGCCTCGGCCTGGCGGGCCATGGCGCGCCGCATGGCCTCGGGCAGCTCGACGTCCTTGACCTCGACCAGGGTGACCTTGACTCCCCATGGGTTGGTGACGTCGTCGATGATCCGTTGCAGCCGCTGGTTGATCTCGTCCCGGTTGATCAGCAGCTCGTCCAGGTCGACCTGACCGAGGATGCTGCGCAGCGTCGTCTGGGCGATCTGCGAGGTTCCCTTGATGTGGTCCTCGATGGCCACGACGGAGCGGTTGGGGTCGACGACGTTGAAGTAGGTGACGGCGTTGACCCGCACGGTGACGTTGTCCTTGGTGATGACGTCCTGGGGCGGGATGTCCATGGTGATGGTGCGCAGCGAGACGCGGACCATGCGGTCGACCACGGGGATGATGACGAACAGGCCCGGTCCCTTGGCTCCGATGATCCGGCCCAGGCGGAAGATCACCCCGCGCTCATACTCGGGAACGATCTTGATGGCCGCCATCAGGAGCAGGAGCACCACGACTGCGCCGATGACCATGCCGACCACTGCTGAGCTCATGATCCGTCCTCCTGTTCGGTCCCCCGGCCCTCTGCGGGCTCGGCGGGCTCGACGATCAGTTCCAGGCCGTCGTGGTCGACCACGCGGACCTGCTGCCCTTCGGTGACCGGGGCATCGCGCCCGCGGACGGTCCACCAGGCCCCTTCCAGCAGCACCTGACCGGTGCCGCCCTCGACGCGTCGTACGACCGCCTCGTGGCCCACGAACGCCTGGTGCCCGGTGGTCGCCGGTGCCTTCCGGGCGCGCCAGGCCAGCCGCCCGGCGAGCAGCGAGCCGCCTCCGACCACCAGGGCGGTCGGCCACAGCACGGCGGGATCCACGCCGAGCTCACCGCGGAACAGCAGCACTCCGGCGAACAGCAGGGACACGGTTCCGCCGGCGGCGAAGATCCCGACCCCTGGAGTGAGCACTTCCGCGACGAACAGAGCGGCGGCCAGGGCGAGGAGCAGCAGTCCCCCGACGTTGAAGGGCAGCACGCTCAGCGCGACGAATCCGAGGACGAGCAGGACGACGCCGATGGCGCCGGCGAAGCCCATGCCGGGGCTGGCCAGTTCGTAGAGGACGGCCAGCGTGCCGATCGACAAGAAGAGATACGCCAGCTCCGGGCTCGCCAGCCACTGCCGCAGCTCCCCGAAGAACCCGAGCTCGTGGTCCACGACCTGGGCCCCTGCCGTGTGCAGAACGATGTCGCGCTGCGCGTCCTGCGGGCCGACCGTGACACTTCGGCCGTCCAGCTCGGTGAGCAGGGCCTCGCGGGACGGCGCCACAAGATCGACGACGTCGATCCGCACAGCCTCCCGGTCGGACACGGCCCTGCCGTCGCGGACCATGTCCCGGGCGAAGTCCGTGCTGCGCCCCCGCTGCTCGGCGATCGAGACCGCGAAGGCGACAGCGTCGTTGACGACCTTCTCGCTCGCCTCCTCGCCCTGCCCGGTCACCGGCGTCCCGGCCCCGATGTGCGTGCCGGGCGCCATGGCGGCGACGTGCGCGGACAGCGCGATGTAAGCGCCTGCGGAAGCCGCCCGCGCTCCGGAGGGGGTGACGTACACGATGACCGGGACGTCGGAGGCGAGGACGTCCTTGACGATCTCCCGGGTCGACTGGAGCAGCCCGCCCGGGGTGTCCGTCTCGATCAGGAGCGCCTCGTGCCCGTCCCGCTCTGCGGCGCGCAGTCCTTCCTGAAGGTGGTCGGCGACGACCGGGGTGATGGTGCCGTCGATCCGCATGGCGAGCACGGTCGGCGACTGCGCCGCACTCACCGCGGGGGCAGCGAGCAGGCAGCCCAACGTCACCAGAAGGATCTGGATGACCCTCCGGGCGGACGACGTGAGGCGGCTTCGGGGCACAGCTCGGTACCCCCTGTTCGCATGGTTCTCCACAGGGCGTTTTACTCAGGGATTACCCGTGCGCATCAGCGGGACGCCTGCCGAGCCGGCACAGACACGGCCGTCTCGACCCCGCGCATTTTGCCGTCCTTCGGCAAAATGGGGGCATGGTGACGGGAAGACGTTCCCAAGATCCGGTTCCGGTGGCGCCGACTGCCGGAGTCGGCGCACCGCATGCCGCGACCGTGGGGGAGAGCAAACCCCCGCCGTCGGACATGGAACGCCACCTGACACAGCTCGCCGGCACCTGTCTCGACAAGCGGCGACTGCCTGTTGAGGACCTTGAAGGGCTTCGGCAGCTCGCCGCCGCAGCGGCCGGCCGTGGAACGGCTCTGCGGTTTCTGGTCGCCGAGTATCTGGCCTCGGTCTGCCGGGTCTGGACAGACCTGTCGGGGGCCGGCCAGTCCCTGGAGCCCGATGATCTCAGAGAGGTCGGTTCCGCTCTGATCAGGGCGATCGGCGAGGCGACCGTGGCACTGACCGAGGGCTACGAAACCGCCCACCGCGCGGCCATCCGAGGCGAAGAGGCGATGCGGCGGGAGTTCGTCGACGACCTCCTCGACGGCCGCACCGGCCTGGGCCGCCTTGCCGAGCGCGCCGAACGATTCGGGCTGCGACTGGTCGGGCCGCACAGTGTCGCCGTCGCCCGGGCGAGCAAGCCCTTCGGCGCGGGGGACGACACCACGCGGTATGTCGAAGAGGCGCTGACGGCCCGGTTCAGCACCCAGGACGTGCTGATCACCACCAAGGACAGCTTGCTCGTGTGTGTATCGCCCGGCGCGGTACCGGATGTCACGGACTTCTTCGCCGGCGCGGTGCGCCATGCCGTCGACGAGCGGTGCGGGATCGCCGTCAGCCGCCCCCGGCCGGGCCCCAGCGGCATCGTCCGTTCCTACCAGGAGGCACGCAGCACCCTCGACCTCGCCACCCAGCTCGGCCTGACCGCCTCGTGCGTGCACGCCTCGGACCTGCTGGTGTTCCAGGTCCTCGGCAGGGACCGCGCCGCCATCACCGACCTGGTGGCCACTGTCCTGGGCGGCCTCGAAGGCGCACGCGGCGGGCCCAGGACACTCCTGGAAACCCTGACCGCGTTCTTCGCCAGCGGCTGCCTGAACACCACCACGGCCCGCCGACTCGGGGTGAGCGTGCGCACCGTCACCTACCGGCTCGGGCGCATCCGGCAACTCACCGGCCACGACCCCACCGATCCCGACCAGCGCTACATCCTGCAGACCGCCCAGCTCGGCGCCCGTCTCCTGGACTGGCCGGCCCGCCCGCTGCAACCCTCCGAGTGATCCGGTCCGCCCCCGGTGGGTACAGGGTCACGCATGAACGAGTGGTCGTCGGCGCCGCATGAGGGGTATCTGCCCATCGAGGACCACGGCCTGATCGGCGACGGCCGGGGGTGCGCCCTGGTGGGCCGCGACGGCGCCATCAGCTTCATGTGCGTCCCCCGGTTCGACGCTCCGCCCCTGTTCTGCTCACTGCTCGACCGGCACCGCGGCGGTTCCTTCCTGCTGGCACCGGAGGGACTGCGGCTGAGCCGCCAGCACTACGTCGAGGACACCGGCGTCCTCGTGACAGAACTGCGTACGGACACCGGAGTCGTCGAGATCACCGATGTGTTCCTCCTGCAACCAGGTGCGCGGTTGGAGGTGGACGCCCCCGTCGGCACAGGAGAGCTGGTCCGGCACGCGCGCGTCACACAGGGCTCTGTCGATCTGGGAGTCGCGGTACGGCCGCGCGGTGAAACCCACGCCGAGCGTCAGGCCGCGGGCTGGCAACTGACGTGCCCCCAGCAAGCCCTGAAGCTGCACCTGACCGCCTCCCGGCCACTGCCCGGCCCCCGGTGCACCCTGCCCCTGAGCCAGGGCGAGGACCTCTGGTTCCGGCTGCGCTGGGGTGAACGACGGGGCGCCGACTGGGGACGATCGGTCTCCCCGTACGTCGACGACACCGTACGAGCGTGGCGCCGTTGGTCAGCACTGGTGGTTCGCGACACTCCCCGGGCGGACCTGGTGAGCCGCTCGGCCATCACCCTGAAGCTTCTGGACTACGTCGAGAACGGCGCCATCGTCGCCGCCCCGACGTCGTCCCTGCCCGAACGCATCGGAGGCGACCGGAACTGGGACTACCGCTACGCCTGGATCCGCGACGCTGCATATACCGTCTTCGCCCTGCGCCGCATCGGCCTCCCCGACGAAGCCGGAGGCTTCCTCCACTGGGCGCTGACCGCCGCCTGGCGGGAGGGGCGACTGCGCGTGCTGTACGACGTGGACGGCCGGCCACCGCCGCCGGAAGTGATCGACGAAGAACTGGAGGGCTACCGCCGCTCCGCACCCGTACGGTGGGGAAACGCCGCAGCGGAACAGCTCCAGCACGACGTCTACGGCGAACTCCTCGACTGCGCCTTCCAGTGGGCGGCCACCGGCCGACCCGTGAGCACCGGCCTGTGGCACCGACTGGCCGGCCTGGCCGAACAAGCCCGCACTGCCTGGAGGACACCGGATCACGGCATCTGGGAAGTACGCACCCACGGGCGCCCGTTCACGTACTCGGCAGCGATGTGCCAGGTGGCGCTCGACCGTGCCGCACGACTCGCCACCCGCCTGAATCTTCCGGGCAACGCCACCACGTGGGCCGTGGAGGCCCGCCGCCTCGCCGGACGGATCATCCACGACGCCTGGGACGAGCACACGCACTCCTTCACAGAACACCTCGGCGCACGAGGCGGCCTGGACGCCTCCCTGCTCGCCCTGCCCCTCAGACGCGTCCTCCCCGCCGACCACCCCCACATGGTCGCCACCACCCAGGCGATCACCGAACGCCTCGGCGCGGGCGACGGCCTGCTGTTCCGCTACCTGCCGCAGGACTCGCCCGACGGCCTCCAGGAGCCCGAGGGCGCCTTCCTGCTGTGCAGCTTCTGGCTCGTGGACAACCTCGCGGGCCAGGGCCGCGTCGACGAAGCCTCGGAGCTGTTCGAGAAGCTGTGCTCCTACGCCAGCCCGCTCGGCCTGTTCGCCGAACAGATCGACCCCGCAGACCGCTCCTTCCTCGGCAACTTCCCCCAGGCACTCAGCCACGTCGGGCTGCTGTCCAGCGCCGTCGTCCTCGCCCGCACCCAGCGCGGCGTACGCCCGGAGCTCTCCACCCACGCGTGGTTTCAGTGAGGGCAGCGGTCCGGGGGCCTTGGCATCGGCTCAGACATGTGTCCGATGAACGTATCCCGGTCTCCGAATAACGGCTTGATCTCGCTCGCTGGCACTTTCCATGGTCACCGATGGTTATGTGATCTGCGTCACTAATGATCTGGCAAAGGCCGTGGTAGAACAACGCAACTCCGCAGGTGGTACTACTCCTCGCCGCACTGCGGAGTGGTCGGCATGCACCGGCAACATGCTCGGGGCGATCACGGTCCGCGTCCGTGGACCGCGTTTCCCAGGGCCGGCGTTCAGCCGTCGGCGTCCACTCCCACCAACCGCACATCAACCGGCAACACTCACCCGTGTTCCGGTCCTGCGCCATCGAGGTAGCCACCGTGTCACTCGACTCCGTCACCCAGTCCGTCGACGAAGCCGTCAGCGGATTCTTCGAGCCCATAGCCACGTGGCTCATGGAGGTCGTCTTCTACTCCGTTTCCGTCGGCGGAGCGGAGCTGCCGCTGATCGTCGCCTGGCTCGTCGTAGCCGGTCTGGTCTTCACCGGCTGGTTCGGATTCGTGCAGGTCCGCAAGTTCAGACTCGCGGTCGATGTGGTGAGGGGGAAGTACGACGAGAAGGGGTCGGCCGGCGAGGTCAACCACTTCCAGGCGCTGACCGCCGCCGTCTCCGGCACGGTCGGCCTCGGCAACATCGCCGGTGTGGCCGTCGCCGTCTCCATCGGCGGCCCCGGCGCCACGTTCTGGATGATCCTGTGCGGCCTGCTCGGCATGGCCACCAAGTTCGTCGAGGTCACGCTGGGCGTGAAGTACCGCGAGGTGCACGCCGACGGCACCGTGTCCGGCGGCCCTATGCACTACCTGCCCAAGGGCCTGGCCGACCGGTTCGGCACGAACGGCAGGAAGCTCGGCAAGGTCCTCGCGGTCCTCGCCTCCTTCATGGTCCTGTTCTTCGGGCTCTTCGGCGGCAACCTCTTCCAGGTCAACCAGTCGTACGCGCAGCTGGTCTCGGTCACCGGCGGCGAGGACGGCCTGCTGGGCTCCTCCGCCGGAGCCCTGTTCTTCGGCATCCTGGTCGCCGCGTTCGTCGGCATCGTGCTGCTCGGCGGCATCCGTTCCATCGCCAACGTCACCAGCAGGCTCGTGCCCGCCATGGCCGGCATCTACATCGCGGCCTGCCTGGTCGTCATCCTGGTCAATGTCACCGCCGTCCCGGACGCGTTCGTCACGATCATCGAGGGCGCCTTCAACCCGGAGGGTGTCGCCGGTGGTATACTCGGTGCGCTGATCATCGGCTTCAAGCGGGCCGCGTTCTCCAACGAGGCCGGTCTGGGCTCCGCCCCGATCGCCCACTCCGCCGTCAAGACCAAGCACCCCGCGAGCGAGGGCCTGGTCGCCCTGCTGGAGCCGTTCATCGACACCGTCGTCATCTGCACGATGACCGCCCTGACCATCGTCATCGCCAACCCGGCCAGCTGGGGTGAGGCCCGCAAGGACCCCGACTCCATCGGCGGCGTCACGATCACCTCCGACGCCTTCGAGACGGTCCTGCCCTGGTTCCCGTACATCCTCACCGTCGCGGTGCTGCTGTTCGCCCTCTCCACGGTGCTGACGTGGGGCTACTACGGCCTCAAGGCGTGGTCGTACCTCTTCGGCCGCAGCAGGACCAGCGAGCTGACCTACAAGGTCGTGTACACGCTGTTCGCGATCACCGGCTCGCTCCTGACGCTCCAGACCCTGATCGACATGGCCGACGCGGTGCTGTTCATGCTGGCCGTCATCAACATCATCGGCCTGTACCTCCTCGCTCCGGTCGTCAAGCGCGAGCTCAACTCCTTCCTGGAGTTCGTCCGGGCCCGTGACGCCGGTGAGATCACCGAGGACGACGAAGACCAGGAGTCGGCGAAGACCACCGTCTGACCGTCCCCCCGGCGGCCCGGCTCCTGAACGGGCCCGTGCACACCTTGCGCCTTGGTGAGCACGGGCCCGTTCCTCTGTGACGAGCGGTGATGCGGGTCGTCCCGGGGGCCGGGGCGGCAGTCCCCATGGGAACCTGGCTGTCTCCACTCGTGGGCGCCAGGTGAACCAGGCCCGGCCAGCCCTCAGCCGTCGAGCGCCCGACACCGCAAGCCCGCCCTGGTGGGCCAGATCCCCGCTCACCAGGTTCTGCGAGGAGGCACTGGGGATGGCTGTACGTCATCACGGGGCCGACGACTTCCCTGTGTGCTCGCGGCTGCACGGGGCGGGGGTCATCGGGAGCATGCATTCTGCGGGGGCGGGTGTGTGCGCCATGTGTGACGTGGTCGAGCCGGTGCTGCGGCGTGCCGACCTGCTGACCCAGCTCCTACGGATGGAGTGCGCAGACGATCCGGCGGAGCCGGATACGTACTAGTAGCCGTCGGCCTTCTTCGCGCTCTGCTGCGAAACCGACTGTCTGCGCGAAATGAGTGATCTTCCCCGTACGAATGTTTCCTTATCGCAGGGGTACCGCGACTGTCCCGTATCGGGGTCCAATGGTCAGAGTCAAGCCCTTCCGCATCCGCACCGCGGTGAGAAGAGGCACGCAATGGATGTATGGCTGATCTGGTTGATCATCGCAGCCGTGTTGGCTGTGGCGGAGATCTTCACCCTTACTGCTGCGCTCGGAATGCTGAGTGCGGCGGCGTTGGTCACGGCGGGGTCCGCCGCGATCGGGCTGCCGCTGCCTTTCCAGTTCTTGGTGTTCACCATCGTCGCCACGGTCACCGTGCTGTTCGTGCGCCCCATTGCCTTGCGCCATGTGCTCCAGCCCCAGGTGGAGCGATTCGGTGTAGACGCACTGGTCGGCAGGGCCGCCCAAGTCGTCTCGGAGGTGACGGGCCTGGGCGGCAGGGTCCGCATCGACGGTGAGGAGTGGACGGCTCGCGCCTACGACGAGACGCTGGTGATTCCTCCTGGAAAGACCGTCGACGTCATAGAGATCAAGGGCGCCACCGCGATCGTCTACCCCAGGGACTGAAACCATGGAAACCTCGGCTTTCCTCATCGCCGGCCTGATCGTCGCGCTGATCGCGGTTTTCACCGTGGTGCGGGCGGTCCGTATCGTTCCCCAGGCACGCGCGCGTAATGTCGAGCGACTCGGCCGCTACCACCGGACCCTGAATCCCGGCCTCAACCTTGTCATCCCTTACATTGACCGCGTTCACCCGCTGATCGACCTGCGGGAACAGGTCGTCTCCTTCAAACCGCAGCCGGTCATCACCGAGGACAATCTGGTCGTCGAGATCGACACCGTCCTGTACTTCCAGGTCACCGACCCGCGAGCGGCGTTCTACGAGATCGCGAATTTCCTTCAGGCGGTCGAGCAGCTCACCGTCACCACCTTGCGCAACGTCGTGGGATCCATGGACCTGGAAAAGACCCTCACCTCCCGGGATACCATCAACAGCCAGCTCCGCGGCGTGCTGGACGAGGCGACCGGCAAGTGGGGGCTGCGGGTCAACCGGGTGGAGATCAAGGCCATCGACCCTCCGCAGTCCATCAAGGATGCGATGCAGAAGCAGATGCGTGCCGAGCGGGACAAGCGGGCCGCGATTCTCACCGCCGAGGGGCAACGCCAGTCGCAGATCCTCACCGCCGAGGGCGACAAGCAGGCCGCTGTCCTGCGCGCGGAGGGTAACCGTACCGCTGCGATCCTCCAGGCCGAGGGCCAGTCCCGGGCCATCGACGAGGTGTTCCAGGCCGTGCACCGCAACGACCCCGATCCCAAGCTGCTCGCCTACCAGTACCTCCAGATGCTGCCCCAACTCGCGCAAGGCTCGGGCAGCACGTTCTGGGTGATCCCGAGCGAAATGACCTCTGCGCTCCAGGGCGTGTCCCGCGCCTTCAGTGAGGTGCTGCCGCAGTCGCCGGCCACCCGCGAGAAGCCCTCGGACGACATGGCCGCCCAGGCCGCCAACGACACGGCTCAGGCCGCGCAAGCCGCTGCCGCCGCCCTCGCCGACGCAGCCAAGGCCGATCGCGTCACCTCCGATGCCATCCCGTCCAACCCCCCACGCTGACCAGGGGTGACAAGCGCCGAGCCCCGGGCCGGAAGACCAGGGCCGGAGTGGGATCGCATGCCACTGGACAGTGTGCCGACGTGCTCGTACTTCCTCACGCCGCATGATGCAGAGGGTCTCTGGCGTACCATCACGCCGCAACACGGAGTTCTGTCGGCAAACAGCAGCGGCACACTCCCCGAGGACTGGCCCGCGTAGCCCTACTGGGCAGGTATCGGCTTCACGGTCGCCCTGCTCATCGGGGAACTCGCCTTCCCCGGCGCCGTTACCGGCGAGCACGTCAAGGCCGTCGTCCTCATTGGCTCCCTGGCCTCGGCCGCCCTCGCGGCGGTGCTGCTGCGCCGCCGCAACGCCATCCATCGGCGCCTGTGCGAAGAGGAGAACCTCGACGCGGATGCCGACGGCATCCCGGACATCTACCAACGCGGCATCCCCACCCTCACGGCAGCAGAACCGCAGGACGAGCAGGCGTGCTGATGGCCGCCGACGCGTCGCTGCTTGCGCCCGTGATCGTCAGCGCGGTCCTGGTCATCAAGGCCGCACTCGGCGAACTCCGCCATCCCGGCAGTGCCCGCCAAGAGTTGGCCTTCGCCGCAGACCGCAAGGCCGTGGCCGCGGAAGCCACAGCGGCAGCGGCCATCGTCCTGCTCGGCTGGGGCCATGCGGGTGTCTCCGCATTGGCCTGGGCGCTCCTCGTCGGCGTGCTCACCGCCCAGCTGTTTCACCGAGCCGCAACCCGCCCGTAAGCCACCCACGGCCAAAGATGACGATGCGGGTACCGGAAGCCCATCGCTGGTGCACGCCGAGGTCACCCCGGCGTACCTTCGCGATCAAAGCACAAGGGACAGCGTGCGGTGGCAGCCTGGCCGAACAGCACACCTAGTCCCTGCCTTCGGTGGGTGGACGTCTGGCTTCCCGCAAGCCCTGGAACAGCTGCTGGATCGCCAGCACCACAATGATCAGAAGGACCCAGAGCAAAAGCGTCCGGTGCTCGACCCATACAAGAGTGATCACCGAAGTGACAGCGCACACTGCCAGGGCCAACATGGCTCCGCGTGCTCGCTCTCTTCCCTGCCAGGGTCCGCTCATAGCCGCCGTCTCGCTTCCCATCTCGTCAGAGGAGCCATTGGCCTTCAGCGGCAGCATGTAGGAGTAGCCGCCCGAGGGACGTTGCTTGAGCTCGACGAACTGCTCGAAGCCGGTCCGCGTAGCCTCCACGAGGGATGGGGCCCGCGGTGAGTTCGGTAGTGAGCGAGCCGTCCCTGTTCTCCCATGTTCACCCACATCGTGGAGTCTCCGTACGGTTGGAGAGGGCCTCGACTTCTCCAGTTCGGAAAGATCCGCAGGTGTTGGTCCGTCAACAGTGAGGAGGACACCAGAAATTCACGGATCGGTCGCACAACCCATGACCGGCGCCGAGAGTCTCCCATGCGGTCGCTTTGCCTGTCGGCGTGGCGCTCCACCTGTTCTCGCTTTCTCATCGAAGGACGTCACGGATCCGATATGGGTAGACCTCGATATCTTTGGGGTGCGGCTGCCCTGGCCACGGCCGGGCTTACTGGAGCACTCGTCATTCATGTCGGCGACGGCCAACCGGCGGACAGCTCCCGCAGCGACGGCAAACCCCGCCCGGTGAAGACCCATGCCCGTACGGTCCCGCTGAAGGCCGCCGACCAGGGCACCCGTGCCGTTCTGGCCCAGCAGGACACCGAGCCGTTCAGCATGCTCGGCGTCACCTGGACCGACCCCTCGGCTCGCGTCACGGGGACCATCGAGGCGCGCACCCGGGCCGTGGGATCCAGGCAGTGGTCCAACTGGCTTCGGCTGGACAGCGACAGCGGACAGGGCGACAGTGCCGCCCGGCGCGGCGGCACCGAACCCGCTTGGGTAGGGCCGTCGGACGGCGTGGAAGTCCGCGTGACCGCGGGCGGAAAGACATCCGGCGCCCTGCCCGCCGGGTTGCGCCTGGACATGGTCGACCCCGGCAAGGGCACGGCGGGCGGCATGGAACCGGCGGCCTTCCGCGCTGATGTTTCTCCGGATGAGACACCGTCAGTGGGAGCCAGTGACGCGGAGACGAGCGAGCCACCGTCCACGGACGCCTCCGCGAGTGAGGATGCCACCGCCGACCCCACCGAGTCCCAGACCCCGACGGCCCCGGCGTCTTCGAGCGAGCCACCGGCCTCGCCCACGACCCCGTCGCCCACGACCTCATCGTCTTCGCCGTCCACGAGTCCGAGCGCCACCGGACCCACGGCCCCGCCGTCCACCGCGCCGCGCCCGACGATCACGTCGCGTGCCGCATGGGGTGCGGACGAGTCCATCAGCCCCGAAGAACCGAGCTACTTGCCGGGCGGGAAGGTCAAGGCGGTCGTGGTCCACCACACCGCCGAGTCCAATGACTACACCTGCGCCGACGCTCCTGCCGTCGTCCGGGGGATCTACGCGTACCACGTCAGGCAACTGGGCTGGAAGGACATCGGCTACAACTTCCTCGTCGACAAGTGCGGCACCGTCTACGAGGGCCGCAAGGGCGGCGTGGACCTGCCGGTGATGGGCGCCCACGCCTACGGCTTCAACTCCGAGACCACCGGCATCTCGATCCTCGGCACCTATACGGACGTCACCCCGGGTGACGCCGCTCTCGTGTCGGTGGCCAAGATCGCCGCCTGGAAGCTCGGCCAGTACGGCGTGAGCCCGAACGGCACCACGACCCTCACCGCAGGGGACAGCGGCCGCAACTACTTCGGCAAGACCTGGGCCAAGGGCGCCCAGCTGAGCTTCCCGACCATCCACGGCCACCGCGACGGCTACAACACCCAGTGCCCCGGCGACCAGCTCTACGCCAAGCTGGCCACGGTCCGCAGCTGGGCCTCAGGTCCAGTCACCGGTCTGGGGATCAAGTCCGTCACCGGAGCCGGCCTGTCCGGCACGACGTACTACACCAAGGCCGGGATCACGGTGAACTGGACGGCCACCACGCCGTCGTCGCTGATCTCGGAGCACGAGCTCCTCGTCGACGGCAAGACCGCGGCCACGGTCGCGGGCAGCGCCACCTCGGCGAAGGCGACGTTGGCGGCAGGCACCCATCAGGTACAGGTGCGCGCCACGCACCAGTCGGGCAGCACCACCACGTCCGCGGCCGTCACGGTCGCCGCGGAGACCACGGCCCCGACGTTCACCACCAAGCCGAACCTGGCCCTGCGGACCGGAACGGTGAACACCACCGGCGTCCCCGTAAAGTTGAGCTGGAAGGCCTCCGACAACGCGGCACTGAAGGAGGTCAGGCTGACCGCGCCGACCACGGCGACGTACGGCCCCACGACCACCAGCGCGAACCGCACCGCCAAGTCAGGCACGGCTACCGGCTGGTCCATGACCGCGCACGACCAGGCGGGCAACACCGGTTCGGCGACGGTCTCCCGCACCCCGGTCATCCTGCAGGAGACGTCGGCCGTCAAGTCGGGCACGTGGACGACCAAGTCCTCCACCAGTTACCTGGGCGGCAAGTCGTACTCCAGCTCGTCCAAGAACGCCTCCCTTACCTGGACCTTCACCGGCCGATCGGTCGCCTGGGTGGTGTCCCGGGCCTCCACCTCCGGCCAGGCCCATGTGTACGTCGACGGTACGAAGACGGCCACGGTCGACCTGAAGTCCTCGACGACCAAGTACCGGGACGCCATCTGGACCAAGACCTGGTCCTCCAGCGCCAAGCACACGGTCAAGATCGTGGTCGTCGGCACGTCGGGACGTCCCGCCATCACGACGGACGGGATCGTGTACCTGAAGTAGCTGCCTCGCACGGGAACGGGGGCCTCCATTCTCCGTGCCACCCCGCTCCGGGACGGTGACGACTGTCCCGGAGCAGGGTGCATCCAGGGTGAGCTCCGAGGTCCAGCGGTGGTGACGGCCCGGGTGGACTGGTGACACGGCAGGCTGGACTCGCCTGCGAGATCGACCGGGTCTGTGTGGACTTCACCCAGTACCCCGAGTCCTATTACTTCCACGACGGCCCCGGCGACACCTCGCCGGCCCGGACGATCGGCTACGCCGCCGCCCTGGCCGAGCAGGCGCGGCGGTCGGAACACGCGGGTATCCGGCTCGCGGCGTCGGTGCTCGCCGCCGCACTCGAAGACCTCGCCGCCGTACTCGACGAACGCTTCCTGTCGACACGGGCATCGGCATGTACGGCTGCCTGGGCAAGCACGCAGCGGCGTGCCGGCATCGCACGGAGCAAGCTCAGTGGGCACGACCCGCGGGTAGGGGAGCGGCCGGGATCTCGATGGGCACTTGACGCCGGCGGGCTCACCGAAGCCGCCACTGCGCTTCCGCTACGGCTACGGCGAGAGCATCGGGGTCACCCTGCCCATCACCGCGGCGGTGATCCTGGGAGGCCTCGGCTTCCCTGTCCTGTTTGGCGAGCGTGGTCAGACCTCGTTGCCTGGCCAGCCCAGCAGCCGGGCGCCGATGACGGCGGTCTGCAGGGTGTAGCGGTGGACGGGGTCGGCCGGGTTGGTGCCGGTGAGCTTGTGGATGCGTTCCAGGCGGTAGGTCAGGGCCCGCACGCTCAGGCGCAGGCGGCGTGCCGCCTCGGCCGCGATGCACCCGGAGTCGAAGTACGCGGTGAGGGTGTCCAGGAGGGGCTGGGCACCACCGCGTGCCGCCTGGAGCGGACCCAGGGCGCTGCGTACGAGGTCGGCCATGGCCTGCCGGTCGCGGGTGAGGACCGGGTAGACGAGCAGGTCGGCGGAGCGCAGCACGGGCTCCTCCAGGTGCAGGCGGTCAGCCAGATCGAGGGCGTTGAGGGCCTCCTCGTAGGAGTGGACGACCCCGCCGGCTCCGGAATGGGCGCGGCCGAGGGCGACCCGGCCGCCGTCGGTGGCCGCGTGTGCCTGCTTGGCGAAGAACGCGAGCACATCGTCCTGATCACCGGGCGCGATACAGACCAGGCGGCCGTCCTTGGTGGTGAGCAGTATGCGGCGCTCTCCGAACCGGGCGACCAGGGCGCTCTCCACCTGCCGGGTCGCCGGGTGGGTGTCGTCGACCGGCGTGGCGCCTTGGGCGACGGCGACCGCGTGGGCGCGGGAGAGGAGCAGGCCGAAGCGTTCGGCCCGCTCGGCCAGGCGGCCCAGATCACTGCGGCCGTAGAGGAGATCGTCGATGAACTCCCGTCGCGCGGCTTCTTCCTGCCGCACCGCGAGTTTCTGGGACCGTTCGTATCCTTCAGCGAAGGCGTCCACCGCCTGCTCCACGGCGGCCAGTACACGGTCGGTAGCTGCAGGTGACAGGGTGGGGGAGAGCTCCCGGGCCGCGGACAGATGCCGGCGGACGAGAAGACGCAGTCCCAGGCCGGCTTCCGCGGCGCGTTCTCCCCGGGCGCGCAGGGATTCCAGCTCCTCCCGGGTCAGGCGGCGGCCCGTGGCGCAGACGTCGGCCAGGATCCCGGCATAGCCCTCCAAGTACTCGTCGGGCATGGCTGACCGCGTCACACGTTCCTCCTTGATTGCGATGCTCCACCAGCGCCTTCGCTGCGCACAGCCGACCAGAGTGGCAGACCCGCGCGGCCGCCTCCGCTTAGGACCTCACCGAACGCATGGGTGGCACGGCACGCCCGATACGGCGGGAGTCGACGAGCGCGGCCACCCCGACGGCGGCGGCGCCGGTACCGCATCCGGCACACGACACGGCGAGTGCTCTGAGCCATCGGCAGCGCTGTCTGCCGCGATGGCCCAGTTCGGGGCCCGGCGGCTCGACGCCGCGCGGGCCCCTGTGCTGACTGGTCGTTGTGTCTCTCAGCCGACGTCCCAGCCGATGTGTCCCAGCCGATGTGTCTCAGCCGATCTGGATCTTTCCGTTGGCCTCGGCGGCCGTCGTGGTCGTGGGATGGGCTCCGCCGTCGCGCCGGGTGATGCTCTTGAGCAGCTCTGCGAGGTCGACGCCGGTGGTGGAGCTGAGCAGTTCCATGCCCTGGGCCACGTTGTCGGCGACGGTGCGCGACAGCTGGCTCGCGCCATCGGTGGAGATGACGGTCATCTTGTCGACGGCGCTGAGCGGTTCGGACGCCTTGGCCACGACCTGCGGCAGCACCTGGACGAGCATCTGCAGCACAGCGGCGTCCCCGTACTGGGCGAAGGCATCGGCCTTCTTCTCCATCGCCTCGGCCTCGGCCGCTCCCTTGGCACCGATCGCCGCGGCCTCGGCCTCGCCCTCCAGCCGGACCGCCTCCGCGATCGCCGCACGCCGGGACCGCTCGGCCTCACCCTGCTTCAGGCCCTCGATGGCCTCCGCCTCAGCCAGCGCGCTACGGCGCTGCTTCTCGCCTTCACCCGTCAGCCGGGACCGCTCCGCCTCCGCCTGCGCGGCCGCGATCTCCGCCAGCCGCTCGGCCTCGGCCTGCTTGACCCGGGCCACCCGCCTGGCCTCGGCCTCCTGCTCGGCGGCGTACCGCTGGGCGTCGGCCGGCTTGCGGACCTGGGTGTCGAGCTGGCGGTCGGTCAGGGCGGCCTGCCGCTCGGCGACCTTCTCCTGCTCGGCGAGGATCTCCTGCTGCCGGGCCGCATCGGCCAGCGGTCCGGCCGCGTTGGCGCGTGCGGCGGCCTGGTCGGTCTCGGCCTTGATCTCGGCCTGCTTCAGATAGAGCGTCCGCTGCGCGACCGCTATCTCTTCCTCGGCCTTGAGGCGGGCCTGTTCGGCGGCCCGGCGCGCCTCGGCTTCGGCGATGTCCGCCTCCTGCTTGGCGCGGGCCGCCTCGGGACGGCCCAGGTCCTCCAGGTAGGAGCCCTCGGTGGTGATGTCCTGGATCTGGAAGGCGTCCAGCACCAGGCCCTGCCCGGACAGGCTCGCCTCGGCCTCCTCCGCCACCTGGCCCGCGAAGGCCGCGCGGTCGCGGATGATGTCCTCCACCGCCATCCGGCCCACGATGGCGCGCAGCGCACCCGACAGCACTTCCTGGGTGAAGCCGACGATGCCGTCCTGCTGCATCAGGAACCGCTGGGCCGCCGCCCGGATGGCATCCTCGGTGCCGCCGACCTTGACGATCGCGACGCCCTCCAGGTTGGCCTTGACGCCGCGCAGCGTGACCGCGCCGCGCACCGCGACCGGGATGTGCCGGGAGGACAGGTCGAGAGTGAACTTCTGCTGGACGAACGGCACGACGAACACGCCGCCGCCGACCACGACCTTCTGCCCGCTGTTGTCGGTGAACACCCGGCCGGTCTCCGGATCGGTGGCCTTCTTGCCGCGCCGCCCGGTGACGATGAACGCCTCGCTCGGCCCGGCGACCTTGTACCGGCTGACGACGACCAGCGCGATCAGCACGAGGAGTACGACGACTCCTCCCACCGCGATGGCAACAGAACTCATGGTGTTGTCCCCTCAGCCCTCCCTGAGGACGGCATTCGGTAAGGGTGTGTGGATGAAAACGGCACGGCTGGGCCAGTGCCGGAAGAGGTGGGCGGCTCCGCCGGGTCAGCGTTCGACCGGACGGACGGACGCCGCGGACTGCGACAGCGCCTGTTCGACCCAGATCTCGGCTCCCCGGGCCATGGCGACCGGGCACTTCGCCGAGAGCTTCACCGGCTGCCCGGCCAGGTGCACGAGCACCTCGCCGTAGCCGTCGGCGGGGATCGCGGTCACGACCG
Organism: Streptomyces deserti; assembly: GCF_054782695.1. NCBI lineage: Bacteria > Bacillati > Actinomycetota > Actinomycetes > Kitasatosporales > Streptomycetaceae > Streptomyces > Streptomyces deserti. The sequence goes on along the minus strand of NZ_BAAGRZ010000009.1, from coordinate 73,508 downwards.
AGCCGGACGCGCCGATCAGGTCGTCGTCACGCGGAACCGCGCCTGAGGAGTCGTGCATCAGAGCCCGGCTGAGGCGGTAGGCGAACCAGCCGGTGAGGACACCGGCCGGCACCCCGATCACCGTCGCCCCCAGTGGGCCCAGACCGGTGGTTCCCATGGCGATCGCCCCGGAGAAACCGAACATGGCCAGGAACCCGGCGATCACCGGCAGCGACAGCAGCCCGTCGACGATGCCGTCCAGAACGGCGACACCGTCGAGCAGTCCCTCGAGCACGCCGTCAAGAACGAACGACAAGGCAAGGAGGACGACCCCCGCAATGCCGAGCCCCAGAAACCAGGCCATCCGCGCACACCGCCTCTCCTTGCCTTCCCCCGTCGTTGCACGCATCGTCACACGCGGATACCGGCCAGGACATTGCCTGATTCCGGCAATCTTTACGCGGATTTAATGCCGTGCTCCGCACAGTCCGGCGGTCAGCGGCCCGTGGGCCTGTCAACGCGCTGTGACGCAGCGTCAGAAGCCTGTACCGTTCCGAGCGGTGTGCCGGGAAGCCTGGTCGGCGATCTTGACGGAAGAAGGCGGAGAAGCTTTCGCCGAACGGGGGTTCCGGACGTGGTGCTCTTGATGGTCTTCAGAGTGGTCCATGGGGTGGTACACGCCCCTGCGCGGCTTCTCCCCCACCTGAGCCGGGGGTGCCGTACGACGTGATCACCTTTCCCCAGCCCGCGCGTGCCGTGCCGCGTCCGCGTCCGGGGCACATGATCGTGTGCGGTGACGACGCGCTCGCCGAGCGGCTGGCCGCCGAGCTCACCACGGTGTACCGGGAGCGGGTCACTCTCGTCGTACCGCCCTCGCGGCAACACGGCACCACCCATGGACGGACGCGCGCCGCAGCGCTGCTCGGCCGCATACAGGCCGCCATGAACCGCACGGAGGACTCGGCCAACTCCGGCACCACCAGCGCGCCTCACATCGTCGAGGCCGCCGTACTCGACGAAGCCGCCCTGGCCGAGGCGGGCGTGCGCGAGGCCGCCGCGCTGGCGCTCGTGCATGACGACGACGAGACCAATATCCACGCCGCGCTGGCCGCCCGCCGCCTCAACCCCCGGTTGCGCCTGGTCATCCGGCTCTACAACCGCAAGCTCGGCCAGCACCTGGAGGAACTCCTCGACCAGGCCGCCGCCCTCGCCGTCCCCGGCCTGGACCCCGAGGCCCTGGACACCTCCACCACCGTCCTGTCGGATGCGGACACCGCGGCGCCCGCGCTCGCGGCCACCGCCGTCGCGGGCACCAGCAAAGTCGTCCAGGCCGACGGGCTGCTGCTGCGTGCCGTGGAACGCACTCCGCCCGGCCACCGCCAGGTCGCCGATCCGGGCCTGTGCACCCTCGCCCTGCTGTCATCGACCACCAACGACCCGGCGGGCGCTGAAGGATCCGACGCCAGCGGCCGGGAAGCACCCATCCTGCTCCCGGACGACGACACGGTCGCCGCCGCCACCGGCCGCGGCACCGTGGTCCTCGAAGCCGTCACACACACCGCCCCCGGTTCCGCACCGCGACGGCTCGCACGGCGCGGACTGCCGCTGGGCTCCCTGTTCTCGCGCCGACTGCGCTGGTCACTGGCCGGGCTCGTTGCCTGCGTCCTGGGCGTGGCCGTCGCGACCTGGCTGACCACCGGCGACCACCCGCTGCACGCCGCCTACCTCACGCTGCTCGACCTCTTCGCGATCGGCGACCCGGCGCTCGACGAGCCCACCGCACGTCAGGTGCTGCAACTCCTCACCGGACTGGCCGGCCTGCTGCTCATGCCCGTACTGCTCGCGGCCGTCCTGGAGGCGCTCGGCACCTTCCGCACCGCCTCCGCGCTGCGCCGACCACCCCGCGGCCTGTCCGGCCACGTCGTCCTGCTCGGCCTGGGCAAGGTCGGCACCCGGGTGCTGGCCCGCCTGCGGGAACTCGACATCCCCGTGGTGTGCGTCGAAGAGGACCCGGAAGCACGCGGCATACCGCTCGCCCGCCGCCTGCGCGTCCCCACCGTCCTCGGGGACGCCACACAGGAGGGCGTGCTGGAGGCCGCCAAAATCCACCGCGCGCACTCCCTGCTCGCCCTCACCAGCAACGACACCACCAACCTGGAAGCCGCCCTGTACGCACGCTCCCTCACACCGGACCTGCGGGTGGCCCTGCGGCTGTACGACGACGCCTTCGCCACCGCCGTCTACCGCACCCTGCGCACCGCCCACCCGCGCGCCCTCACCCGCAGCCGCAGCGTCTCCAGCCTCGCGGCCCCCGCCTTCGCCGGGGCCATGATGGGCCGCCAGATCCTCGGCGCCATACCCGTCGAACGCCGCGTGCTGCTCTTCGCCGCCCTCGGTGTCGCCGGGCATCCGCAGCTGGAGGGGCGCACCATCGCCCAGTCGTTCCGTCCCGGAGCGTGGCGGGTGCTGGCGCTGGACACGGCAGAGCCGGACGAGCGGCTGCCGGACCTCGCCGCCACACCGGCGCACCACGGCGCCGACCGTTCCGGCGGACTCGTATGGGACCTGCACCCCGGCTACGTCCTACGGCCCGAAGACCGCGTGGTACTGGCCGCGACGCGCCAGGGCCTGGCCGAACTCCTCAGCCGGCAGACACGGCTGGGGGCGCGCACCACTGACGCCTAGCGGGGCGTCGACCCACATCACCGGGGCAGTGCTGCGGTCATCTTCCTGCCTGCACAAACACTGTCGGGCCGGAACAAAAGACCCACTTGCATCCTGCTGAATCCGGCTCTCCCGCCGATCTTGCGGTCTACGCCGGGGCGTAGAAGACCGGCTGAAGCTCCCGGTAACGGCCACTTCCTCGCTTTTTGGACCAGCACACGCGGTGTCGCGTGAACTGCCGGAAGACGAAGATGGGGCGCTGACGAAGAAGGCCATCGAGTGTGCTCGAAGGGGCGGTCGTGCCGGTCCGACCTGTGGCGCGGAGCCGCGACGCCGCCCTGCTGCGCCGCTCCGTCCGCGCCACCGCGGGCCCAGCGGTCGCCCTTCAGGACCGGTGAAGATCAGCTCGTCCGGCGTCTTGCCCGCGGCCCCACGGCGAAGCATCCGGTCCAGCCTGTGGATGATCACGATGGTCCTGCGGCTCTCCTCCGTCCTGGCCGCGCCCAGGTACGGCTTCCCGTCCTCGTCCCAGCTCGCCTCCAGGCGCGCTGGATGCGGAAGGCAGGCCGTCCGTTACGGCGACGCAGGTCACGAGGCTGGAGAGTCGTGGTCTCACCTCATCGGGCCCCGTCTCAGCCAGCGCATCGGCCAGCTCCTTCGCGTCCTCGGCCAGGCACTCGTAGATCCACGTGTATTCCTCCCGCACGAGGAAGACCATCTCTTCCTCGCCTCTTCACTGGGCGAGGCATGGCAGACGCGTGCTGCCGCACAGGTTCGTCGCCCGGAGCTGGGGCCGGCGTCGACCGCGGCCTGGAGGAACGCGTGGAGCAGGCCGTGCTGGTCAGCGACCGTTTCGGCTTGTACTTCGTCCGCGGCTTCGGGTCCTTCGGGCCGTGCGGGGCCGGCCTGCCGGCCGAGAGGTCATTGACCCACTGCTGGACCATCTCGCGTGCGGTGCCACCCTCTCCCTCGCGGACGGAGTACCCCTTCTGAACACAAACAGCCCCTCTGGCCTACGTTTCCGCAGGTCAGAGGGGCTGTGTCGCAGTGGAGCCTAGGGGAGTCGAACCCCTGACATCTGCCATGCAAAGACAGCGCTCTACCAACTGAGCTAAGGCCCCGGAAGGGGAACGTCCGCCCGGAAGAACCATGTCCCGGCGGGCGCCGGAGACCAGAGTACCGGGTCACCCCCGGGATTCCGCAAAAAGATTGGGGGTCCCCGTCGCCGACCACTCTCCGTAAGATGCTCGGCGTGGTTCGCTACAGCGAACCACCGTACTTGGGGAAGCGATGGGGAGACGCAATGGACGCCGCACAGCAGGAAGCCACCGCAAGAGCGCGGGAACTGCAGCGGAACTGGTACGGGGAGCCGTTGGGGGCGCTCTTCCGTAGGCTCATCGACGATCTTGGTCTCAACCAGGCTCGCCTGGCGGGGGTACTGGGACTGTCCGCACCGATGCTGTCGCAGCTGATGAGCGGCCAGCGGGCGAAGATCGGCAATCCGGCCGTGGTGCAGCGGGTGCAGCTGCTCCAGGATCTCGCGGCGCAGGTCGCGGACGGCAGCGTCAGCGCCGCCGAGGCCACCGAGCGCATGGAGGAGATCAAGAAGTCGCAGGGGGGCTCGGTGCTCAGCAATACCGCGCAGACGACGAGCAGTTCGGGCGCACCCACGGTCAAGCGGGTGGTCCGTGAGATCCAGTCGCTGCTGCGCTCGGTGGCGGCCGCGGGCGACATCATAGAGGCGGCGGACACCCTCGCCCCGACCCATCCCGAACTGGCCGAGTTCCTCCGCGTGTACGGCGCCGGCCGCACCTCCGACGCGGTCGCCCACTACCAGTCCCACCAGAGCTGATCCCACCGCCCGGCTACCGAAGGGGGTTCGGCAGCCGGGCGCGCCGTGACGCGAGGGGCCGCCGCCGGACCGAGGGCGGACACGTGGGGGCGTGTCCGGCACCGAGGACGGATCGGCGTGAGGGGGAGTCGTATCGCTCGTCGAGGGGGAAGCAAGGGGGGAGAGCGCGGGGGGCGAGAGCAGGGGGAGGAGCGACGCACAGCCATGGGTGAGGTCTTCGCCGGCCGGTACGAACTGGCCGACCCGATCGGACGCGGCGGCGTCGGCGCCGTCTGGCGCGCCTGGGACCACCGCCGGCGCCGCTACGTGGCCGCCAAGGTCCTGCTGCAGAGCGACGCCCACTCACTGCTGCGCTTCGTCCGCGAACAGGCCCTGCGCATCGACCACCCCCATGTGCTCGCTCCCACCAGCTGGGCCGCCGACGACGACAAGGTCCTGTTCACCATGGACCTGGTCGCCGGCGGCTCGCTGGTCCACCTGGTCGGCGACTACGGCCCCCTGCCGCCGGCCTTCGTCTGCACGCTGCTCGACCAGCTCCTGGCGGGGCTCGCCGCGGTGCACGCGGAAGGTGTCGTGCACCGTGACGTCAAACCCGCCAACGTGCTGCTGGAAGCCACCGGTACGGGCCGGCCGAGGCTGCGGCTGTCCGACTTCGGCATCGCCATGCGGCTCGGGGAGCCCAGGCTGACGGAGACCAACCTCGTGGTGGGGACGCCGGGTTATCTCGCTCCCGAGCAACTGATGGGCGCCGAACCGGACTTCCCCGCCGACCTGTTCGCCGTGGGGCTGGTCGCGCTGTACCTGCTGGAGGGTGCCAAGCCGGACAGCAAGGCGCTCGTCCAGTACTTCGCCGAGCACGGGACGCCCGGTGCGCCCAAGGGCATCCCCGAACCGCTGTGGCAGGTCGTGGCCACACTGCTGCAGCCGGACCCGCAGGCTCGGTTCCGCACGGCCACGGGGGCGCGCAAGGCACTCTCCGCGGCCGCGGAACTCCTCCCCGAGCCCGGCCCCGACGACGAGCTGATCGAGATCTTCGACCAACTCGGCCCGCTGCCCTCGGGGTTCGGCCCCGACGGCCCGTTGAAACCGGCGTCGGGACTGGATCCGAGGAGGACCCCCTCCGGGGTGTGGGCGGGGTCGTCATCCCGGTCGGGCAGGCGGAACGTCGGGGCTGACGAGCGGGAGAATCTCGGGGCTGACGAGGGGCAGTTCTCTGGGACCGGCAACGAGGCCGGTCCATCCCGGTCGGGTACGGACACTCCGGCCTCCCGGCAGGGTGCCGCCCCCGGCACCGGCTCGGCGCCCCAAGGGCCTCTCTCCGGCACCGGCTCGGCGCCCCAAGGGCCTGCCCCCGGCACCGGCTCGGTCTCCCAAGGGCCCGTTCCCGGCCCCGGCCCGGCATCCCCACAGTCTGAGTCCGGCACCGGCTCCGTATCCCACCGGCCAGGCACCGCGGTCACGCCGACCGGTTCGGGCGCAGGCGTCGTACCACCCGATCCGCGTCAGGACACAGGCCCGTCGCCAACGCCGTCCGTCCCGGTGCGGCCGCCCACGATGTCGGACACCGGAAGCTTCCACCTGCCGCCTCCCCAGGCCACGGTCACCTCCTCCCCTCCGCCCGCTCCGCAGTCGCACCAGGCTCCACCACACGAGCCACAGACACCGGCGCAGACACAGGCACACGCCCACCACAGCGCACAGCACCAGCCGGCCTACGTCTCCCCCAATGACCCCACTCATCCGCTGTCTTCCCCCCGACCGCACGCGCACCCGGCCTCGCCGCCGTATCCCGACCAGGCCATGACCCCGGCGCCACAGCACCGCGCTGACGCCTCTACTGCTTCGTACACCGCCCAGGTCCCGCAGGTTCCGCCGTCGGCGCAGGGATTTTCGGGGCAAGGGATCTCGGCGCAGGGGATCGCGACGCAGGGGATCGCGGCGCAGGGGATCGCGGCGCAGGGAATTACGCGGCACCGCGCAGACCGGCGCCACCGCCGTCGTACCGGCCCTCCGGCCAAGGTGGCGATCCCGGTGCTCCTCCTGGCCCTCGCCTGCTACGCCGTGGGCTTCTGGGCCCTGACCCGGATCTGAACCCGCACCTGAAAGGGAACGGTCCGCTCTACGAGGCCCCCATTTACGAGGCCCATTTACGAGGCCCATCTACGAGGCCCCGTCTACGCGGCCCCAGCCCTCCGCCGAGCCACCACCGCCCACGCCCCGAGCCCCACCAGCAGCACACTCCCGGTACCGATCCCGCCCACGGCGACCGCCTTCATCGCGGTGTCGCCGCCCGCGGACGTGCCCTCGGCGGCCAGCTCCCGGTCCCGCTCCGTGACCCGGAAGACGTCCTGGGGCACGGGCTCTCCGGCGTAGTCGGGCCCGGACCGGGCCGCACCGCTCACCCGCACGCGCAGTTTCAGCGGGACCGGCCCGTCCCCGAAGTTGTCGGCCACCTTCTCCGCGAGGTGGGCGACGAGGTAGTAGGAGCCGGCGAACCGCATCGCGCTGACCCGGTCGGCGACCGCGTAACGGTTGGCGTGGTCGACCGGCGGCAGAGGAGCGAGGCTGCCCGACTTCTGACCGCCGTCGTAGGCGACGCGCACGTCCTCGGCGGGACCTCGCGCGGGGTTGTAGAGCTCCAGGTCCAACGCACTGGCGGCAGAGCCCCGGCCGGCGGTGTTCGAGCTGCTGCCCAGTTCCGCGGTGACGTACAGCTGCTGGCCCCAGTCGACCGGCACCTTGAAGAAGAGGGTCTGGCCGGGCCGGATGTCGTCGCGCCACACGCCGTGCCCGAGGAAGGCCGCGCTGGAGAATCCCGCACCGCCCGGGCGGCGTTGGGCCTCGCCCGCGAGGTGCTGGGGCGAGGCGGAGTTCCACACCTCGGGCGCGCTCGTCGCACCGGCCTTGCTCAGACGCGGCTCCGAGACGGTGGCGAGTTCCAGGTCCCACGGGTCACGCGGGACACCCTCGTCCTCGGGACCGGCGCGCTCGACGGACACGTAGTACGTGCCGGCCTCCCGGCACAGCGCCCGCGTGGGGGAGATCTCCCGCATGCCCCAGGCCGTGACCGGGTGCGGGCTGTCGGCGGCACCGAAGCTCGCGGTGTCGAGGGAGCAGGAGCGGCCGTCGCCGTTCTGGACGGACACCCTCACGCCGTCGATCGCTCGGACCGTACTGCCGGGGGCGGGGACGGCGGTGGCGGAGACGTACGCGTTCGAGGTGCCGTCGAGTTCGAGGCGGTAGTAGACCTTGCCGCTGCCCGGGAGGGAGCTCTTGTAGGTCTTGCCGGGGTTCAGGAGTACGGCGTCCGCGGTGCCTCTCGCGCCCTTGATCCGCTGGGCGTCCTCGGCGAAGGCGTACCGGCCCGTCGTCTCCGCCGCTGCGCGGGCTCCCCCGGCGACAGCGTGCCCCGGCAGAGCGGCCGTCGTACTCAGCACCACCGCCACGACCCCGAGGCGCACGGGCGCCGACGGACGACCGCGCCAGACCCTCGCGCGCCCCCACGCCGTACACCGCCGTCCCCTCACGCGCCACCCCTCGTCGTTGCCCCGGACCGTGGAACCGTGGCCCATCCTGCCCCGCCGGACCGCCCGCCATCCGCGTCCTTCGCGCAATCCACAGGACCGATACGCGCCCCGGCCCACACAAGTCTGACAAGAGCCCAGACAACGACCGTGGCAAGAGAAGAGACAACGGGTGACAAAAGCCCCGGCAACAACAGGACAACAGCAGCGACAGGAGCCCCGAAGACAACGCTGACAAAACACGAAACCCCGACCGCGGAGCGGCCGGGGTCTGCTCAGAATCGGATGTCGGTACTCACGAACCCGTGGGCACGGAGTCAGTCGCCTCCGTCCACAGATCCTGCTCGGCGCGATCCGCCTGGATCTGGCGGTACACGAGGAGCCCGCCGATGGCGGCCAGTGCGACCAGGAGAAGCTTCTTCACCGCGCGACCTCGTCTTTCCTTGACGTAGGGGACCTCTGGCGCCCGACTATACACACCGATCGATATCGATCGGTGACCTGCGTCGGCCCTCAACTCGCGTCCGGAACACCGCGATCGAAGCGGAGGGCACCGCTCCGATCGGAGGGTGATCACATCTCCACGGAGGGCGACGATTGTCCGCTCTCCTCCCGTCTTTCCACGTTTTCGGCCCTCTTGCACCCATCCGGGTGGTGTTCATCTGAACATCGACGCGCCACGGGCGTCGGTCCACCACTTCGCGACCCTCATACACATCATGAGGAAAGTACGCAAATCGCCCAACCCGAAAGTGAGGGGCCATGGCCCGCACCAAGGTCATGAAGCTGTGGACCACCGTCGTCACCGCCTTCCTCGCGCTGTGCACGGCGCTCGGACTCATCACCACGACCGCCGCCGCGGCCGTACCGCAGACCGAGACCACGCGCAACAGCGGCACGAGCACCCCGCAGATCACGGTGCCGGCGATGTCCCCCTGGTCCTGGTCCCGCGCCAGGGCCCTGCCCCCCACGATGAAGCAGCGCATCCACGCCGAGGCCCACGGCAAGTCCCCCAGCTGCCGCCACCGCCCGCTCGCGGACACGGCCCCGGACACGACGACCGCGCCGGCCACCGCCGACTGCTCCGACGACACCGACGACACCGACGACACCGACAAGTCCCCGACGGAACCGTTCACCCGCCTCCAGCGCTAGCCCCCGCCCGGGAGCACGCCCCCTGGTTCCCTGTGGTCCCGATCCCCTGTCGTCCTGGCGAACTTGCGTACAGCACCACGCCTCACCACGAAGGCCCGGCAGCTCGAAAGAGCCGCCGGGCATTCGCCTTGCCTCCGCCACCCCCAGGCACTCAGTGTGCCTACACCACCAGGAATGCCGAGCCGGCACATGCCGAAGGCCCCTTGATGAGGTCGCGTGTTCCCCGTGCCCGTCAGCCGGCCGGCATGGTCACGGCACGGATCTCGCTGTACGGCGAGTAGTTCCCGGCCGCGTCATAGGTGCGGGCCCGATACTCGTGGGTGCGCCCGTCGGCGGGCAGCGGGTCGCAGACGGCGGCCGTGGCGGGGTCGAGGCGTGGGTCGTAGCCCTGGTGCAGGACGACCGACCAGGTGTCCGTCCCCGCCTCGCGGCGCTCGATCTCGAAGCCGGTGAAGTCTCTGATCGGGGGCGGCGTGCTGTCGGTGGCCGTCGCCCGGATGCCGCTCGCGCAGGAGCCCAGCGTTAGATCGGGGGCGTAGGCGGGGGCGATGCCGTCGGGGATGTCGAGCCAGAGCTCGTTGGTGGCGTCGGCGTCGAGCCACCTCGGGTTGTAGGTGGTGGTGCCGCCGTCGTTGGTGACGAGGACGCGGTAGTGGCGGGTCTTGCCGTCGGCGGTGACGGGGCCGGTGGTCCAGGTGTTGCCCATGGTGGTGCCGAGCGGGACCCAGACGTAGGAGCCGTCCACCTTGTCGTTGCTCAGCACCGTGTAGTGGTCGAAGTGCGGCTCGGTGTTGAGGGGCCACTTCAGGGTGACGTTGCCGGTCGCCTTGTCGTAGGTGCCGGTCAGGGAGGTGACGACGGGCAGGGGACGGACGATGGTGTCCGTGCTGCCCGACGAGGTGTTGCCCGCCTTGTCCCTGGCGCGCACCTCGTAGTAGTAGGGCGTGCGATCGTCGGGGTTCACGAGGGGGTCGGTGTGGCTTCGGGCGGTGGTCGTGGTGACCTTCGTCCAGGTGCTGGAGCCGACGGGCCGGCGGTAGAGGGAGTAACTCGCCAGGTCCATCTCCTTGTTGGCGGACCAGGAGACGGTCGTCCTGCGGGTCGTGGTGTTGTAGGCGGTCTGCACGCCGGTGGGGGCGAGTGGCTTCGTCTTGTCGTACGTGGCCGAAGTCCGGGGCGCGTACGTGTACGCGACCTTCGCTGCGCCGGTCCAGTTCACGTAATCGACGCGGAGGGTGTGCCTGCCGGAGGGGACGGTGAGGTTGACGCTCGTGGAGCGGGCGGTGTCACCGGTGCCCTTCCACAGGTCGATCTTGCGGTCGCCGTCCAGGTAGACGCGGACACCGTCGGTGGCGGAGGCGGTGAACGTGAAGGGGCCGCCGGAGCCGAAGTCGCGGGTCACCGACCAGCGGACACCGAAGTTGTCCGACGGCACGCCGGAGACCGGGCTGCCGGACCAGCTCTGGCTGATGGTGCTGTCGCAGTCGGTCCGCACCGGGGAGCCGGAGAACGAGGCGTTCTTGTAGAACGTCCGCTTGTAGACGTTGGTCGAGCAGGTGACGTCGGCGGCTGCCGCCGGCGGGGCGGCGACCAACAGGCTGCCGAGGACGACGGCGGACATGGCACCACCGGTCCGGGCGGCGACGAGACTCTTCTGGCGCACGGGAACCTTTCGCGCTGTGCGGGCGGACGTACAGCGTGGAGACCCGTGAGCTGGGAGGAAGGTTGCACGGCGCGCCCGCTGACGTGGAAGGGATACGGAGCCTGTCCGGTCTTCCACCGTCCGGACCGCTGCACCGTCCGCTCAGGTTCGACACAGACCGCTGGTGTTCGCGCTTGTTGGTGTCAGCCGCTGATGTCGGTCGCCGAATGTGATCTTGACAAGCCTCGCCCCCTTGCCCATACCGCGTATGCGCCGGGCAGACCCGACTGGCGTGGCCTGAGTAGTGGCAGTGCTGCGCCGGTCCGACCTTGGCGTGTGAGTCTCAGTCCCCGGAAGAACCGAAGAAGCCGACATGGGTGGGCTGGCTGTCGGTGTAGAGGACTACGTAGACGCCGGTCCAGCGCATCCTGTCTTCACCAAGCAGGGTCGTGTCCTGGTCCAGGGGATGTCTGGTGCGCATGGCCTCATAGGCCCGAGCCATCGCGTCTTCGTACTGCTGCACGGTTGGGCGATCCGTGCCAAAGTGCTGCACAAGCCGGGCAGTGGGCAGCGGGCGGAGCGTGAAGTAGTCCGCTTCCCGTTGCTGCGGGAGCTCGGTCGTCTCGACTATGCGGTGGACGTCCAAGATCGAATGAGTGCCCTCTTCGCCCATGAATTCCTCGTCGGCGTACAGCTCCTCACGGCTCTCATACTCCTCGCCGTCGCCGTACAGCTCCTGAAAGACCTCGTCGTGAAGGGCCTCCAGCGTCGCCTCGATGCTTCCTCTGTAAGCAGTGACGTAGTTCCACCCGCTGGCACCCATGGCCAGCTCCTTTCCGTGGTCGCCGGCTAGTGGGGCCTCAAGGTAGCGCCCAGCTCTGACAGCCGAACAGCGACACAGACGATCCGCCAACCCACCACTCTCCCCAGCTCCGCTGACGGCGCACCCGGCTGGGGGCGATTAGACCTGCCGTGGTCGCGCCTGCCGACGACGGCGCTGAGGTCGGCGTAGCGGCTTTGGGCTGGAGCTGCTTTGGCTCGAGTGATCAGGGCCCATCCGGCCAGCGCAGGCCCAGGACCTCACTGCGGCGGAGCCCGAGGACCAGGACGAGGACGCAGGCAGCACGGCGGCATGATCGACCCGGTGGGCTTCTCCCGCACCTTCGACCGCCTGGTGAAGCGGGCCGGTGTCCGCCGCATCACGGTGCCGGCTCGCCCGGCACACCTGCGGCACCCTGCTCGCTTTCCGTAGATGCCAAAGACCCCCAACCACGATCGGTTGGGGGTCTTTTTCGCTGGTGGGGCTAACAGGATTTGAACCTGTGGCCTCATCCTTATCAGGGATGCGCTCTAACCAACTGAGCTATAGCCCCGCCGCGCTCTGCGGTGGGTGTCCCGCGCGCTGACTCCTGAAGATTAGCGCACGAGGCGGGCAGTCCCAAAATCGATTGTCGGGGGACCGTCAGGGGACCCGGAATCACCCTGACCGGCCCCGGTCACTCGTCCTCCGCCAGCGTCAGCTCCACGCCGCCGACGAAGCCCGCCGAGAGGTTGTAGATGAACGCGCCGAGCGTCGCGAGGGCCGTCGCCAGGACGACGTCGATGACCGCGATGATCGTCGTGAAGAGCAGGACGTTCGGGAGGGACAGGAACGCCTGGAGGTCGAAGCCGTTCGACTCGCTCGAACCGGTCGCCTCGGAGATCGTGCCGCCGACGGTCGAGAAGACGCCCATGGCGTCCATGACCATCCACAGCACCGCCGAGGCGACGATCGTGCAGATGCCCAGCGCGATGGAGAGCAGGAAGCTGACCTTCATCACCGACCAGGGGTCGGCCTTCGCCACGCGCAGGCGGGCCTTGCGGACGCGGGGCATGGTGCGCGCGCCCGTGCGCGGGCGGCGTACGGCACTGGCCGGGCCCGCCTGCGACGGGTAGGCCTGCGGCGGGTGGTACGGCCCGGAGGAATGCTGCGGCTGCCGCTCCCCCGGCAGGGGTGAGGCAGGCTGCGCGGCGGCCTCCTGCTGGGGCGCCGGCTGCGGCTGGGCGCCCGGAGCGGCCGGGCCCGCTCCAGCGGTGGGCTGCTGGGTGTGCGGGCCTCGGGTGTCCGTCACAGTTCCCCCCTGGGATCCATGAGTCTCAGAAGAGGACGAGTCCCTCGCGGGCGACTTGGACGAGTCCTCGGCGGGCGACTTGACCGCCTTCAGCTGGGTCGTGTGCGGGTCGCTCGCCTGCGCGGCGGAGCCACGGCCGCCGCCGCCCGTTTCCGTACCCCTTGAGGTACCGGCCGATCCGGCGCCCGTGGCTCCGCTCACGCTGACTCACTCCTCGTCCTACTCGGCCGAGGGCGCCTCACCCTCGTCCGTGCCGCTGGTCGCGATGTCCTCGGCGGTCTCGTCGACGGCCACATCGCCGTCGACCTCCTCCGCCTCGCGTCCCGCCTCGGCGTTGCGTGCGATGCCGACCACGGCATCGCGCTTGCCCAGATTGATCAGTTGGACGCCCATGGTGTCACGGCCTGTCTCCCTGATCTCGTTGACTCGCGTACGAATCACACCACCAGACAGTGTGATGGCGAGGATCTCGTCGGTCTCCTCGACCACCAGCGCGCCGACGAGCGAACCGCGGTCCTCGACGATCTTGGCGGCCTTGATGCCGAGGCCGCCGCGACCCTGGACGCGGTACTCGTCGACGGCGGTCCGCTTCGCGTACCCACCGTCGGTGGCAGTGAACACGAACGTACCGGGTCGAACAACATTCATCGAGAGCAGCTCGTCGCCCTCACGGAAACTCATGCCCTTGACGCCCGAGGTCGCACGGCCCATGGGACGCAGGGTTTCGTCCGAGGCGGTGAACCTGATCGACTGCGCCTTCTTGCTGATCAGGAGCAGATCGTCATCGGCCGAGACGAGTTCGGCTCCGATCAGTTCGTCGTCGGAACCGTCCTCCCGCTCACGGAGGTTGATGGCGATGACACCGCCGGAGCGCGGCGAATCGTAATCCTTCAGTGGCGTCTTCTTCACCAGACCCGCCTTGGTCGCCAGGACCAGGTACGGGACCGCCTCGTAGTCGCGGATCGCGAGGATCTCGGCGATCGCCTCGTCCGGCTGGAAGGCGAGCAGGTTCGCGACGTGCTGCCCGCGCGCGTCCCGGCCCGCGTCGGGGAGCTCGTAGGCCTTCACACGGTAGACGCGGCCCTTGTTGGTGAAGAACAGCAGCCAGTGGTGCGTGGTGGACACGAAGAAGTGGTCGACGATGTCGTCTTCCTTCAGCTTCGCGCCGCGTACGCCCTTGCCGCCGCGCTTCTGGGCCCGGTAGTCGTCGGTCTTGGTGCGCTTGATGTAGCCGCCGCGCGTGACCGTGACGACGATGTCCTCCTCGGCGATCAGGTCCTCCATGGACATGTCGCCGTCGTAGGGCACCAGCATGGTCTTGCGGTCGTCGCCGTACTTCTCGACGATCGCGGCCAGCTCCTCGCTGACGATGCCGCGCTGGCGGATCGGGGAGGCCAGGATCTCGTTGTACTCGGTGATCTTCGCCTGGAGCTCGTCGTGCTCCTGGACGATCTTCTGGCGCTCCAGGGCGGCCAGGCGGCGCAGCTGCATCTCGAGGATGGCGTTGGCCTGGATCTCGTCGATCTCCAGGAGGGTCATCAGGCCGCCGCGCGCGATCTCGACGGTGTCGCTGCGCCGGATCAGCGCGATGACCTCGTCGATGGCGTCCAGGGCCTTCAGCAGACCGCGCAGGATGTGGGCGCGCTCCTCGGCCTTGCGCAGGCGGAAGCGCGTACGGCGGACGATGACCTCGATCTGGTGGTTCACCCAGTGGCGGATGAACGCGTCCAGCGACAGCGTCCTCGGCACGCCGTCGACCAGCGCCAGCATGTTGGCGCCGAAGTTCGTCTGCAGGTCGGTGTGCTTGTAGAGGTTGTTCAGGACGACCTTGGCGACCGCGTCCCGCTTGAGCACGATGACCAGACGCTGGCCCGTACGGGACGACGTCTCGTCACGGACGTCCGCGATGCCGCCGATCTTGCCGTCCTTCACCAGGTCGGCGATCTTCTGCGCGAGGTTGTCGGGGTTGACCTGGTACGGCAGCTCCGTGACCACCAGGCACTGGCGGCCCTGGATCTCCTCGACCTCGACGACCGCGCGCATGGTGATGGAGCCGCGGCCCGTGCGGTACGCCTCCTCGATGCCCTTGCGGCCCACGACGAGCGCGCCGGTCGGGAAGTCCGGGCCCTTGATGCGCTCGATGAGCGCGTCCAGCAGCTCCTCGTGCGAGGCCTCCGGGTGCTCCAAATACCACTGGGCGCCGGAGGCGACCTCGCGCAGGTTGTGCGGCGGGATGTTGGTCGCCATGCCGACCGCGATACCGGCCGAGCCGTTGATCAGCAGGTTCGGGAACCGGGACGGCAGGACGGTCGGCTCCTGGGAGCGGCCGTCGTAGTTGTCCGTGAAGTCGACGGTCTCCTCGTCGATGTCGCGGACCATCTCCATCGACAGCGGCGCCATCTTGCACTCGGTGTAGCGCATCGCCGCCGCCGGGTCGTTGCCCGGGGAGCCGAAGTTGCCGTTGGAGTCGACGAGCGGCATGCGCATCGACCAGGGCTGGGCGAGGCGGACCAGGGCGTCGTAGATGGAGGAGTCGCCGTGCGGGTGGTAGTTGCCCATGACGTCGCCGACCACGCGGGCGCACTTGTAGAAGCCGCGCTCGGGGCGGTAGCCGCCGTCGTACATCGCGTACAGCACACGGCGGTGGACGGGCTTGAGGCCGTCGCGGACGTCCGGCAGCGCACGCGAGACGATGACGGACATCGCGTAGTCGAGGTAGGAGCGCTGCATCTCCGTCTCGAGCCCGACGGGCTCGACGCGCAGGGCCAGGCCGTCGTCCTCAGGCGTGACGGGAGTGTTCTCGTCGGTCATTGCTGGTGAAGGTCCTTCCTGGTGCGGTCAGCTGAGACCGACTCAGATGTCGAGGAAGCGGACGTCCTTGGCGTTGCGCTGGATGAACGCGCGGCGGGCCTCGACGTCCTCGCCCATCAGGACCGAGAACAGGTCGTCGGCCTGGGCGGCGTCGTCGAGGGTGACCTGGCCGAGGACGCGGTGCTCCTGGTCCATGGTCGTGATGCGCAGCTCCTCGGCGTTCATCTCGCCGAGGCCCTTGAAGCGCTGGACCGAGTCGTCCCGGATGCGCTTGCCGGCCTGGCGGCCCATCTCGATCAGGGCGTCACGCTCGCGGTCGGAGTACGCGTACTCGAAGTCGTCCTTGCCCCACTTGATCTTGTAGAGCGGCGGGCGGGAGAGGTACACGTGCCCGGCCTCGACCAGCGGCCGCATGAAGCGGAACAGGAAGGTCAGCAGCAGGGTGTTGATGTGCTGGCCGTCGACGTCGGCGTCCGCCATCAGGATGATCTTGTGATAGCGGAGCTTCTCGATGTCGAAGTCCTCGTGCACGCCCGTGCCGAACGCGGAGATCATCGCCTGGATCTCCTGGTTCTGCAGGATGCGGTCGATGCGCGCCTTCTCGACGTTGAGGATCTTGCCGCGGATCGGGAGGATCGCCTGGTACTGCGGGTTGCGGCCGGACTTGGCCGAGCCGCCGGCGGAGTCACCCTCGACGATGAAGATCTCGCACTTGGCCGGGTCGTTGGACTGGCAGTCGGCCAGCTTGCCCGGCAGCGAGGCGGTCTCCAGCAGGCCCTTGCGGCGGGTCAGGTCGCGGGCCTTGCGGGCCGCCACGCGCGCGGTGGCCGCCGCGATGCCCTTGCGGACGATGTCCGCGGCCTCGTTGGGGTTGCGGTCCAGCCAGTCGGCGAGGTGCTCGTAGACGACCTTCTGGACGAAGGTCTTCACCTCGGTGTTGCCCAGCTTGGTCTTGGTCTGGCCCTCGAACTGGGGCTCGCTCAGCTTGACCGAGAGGATCGCGGTCAGACCCTCGCGGATGTCGTCGCCCGTGAGGTTGTCGTCCTTCTCGCGCAGCAGCTTCTTGTCGCGCGCGTACTTGTTGATGAGCGAGGTCAGCGCGGCGCGGAAGCCCTCTTCGTGCGTACCGCCCTCGTGGGTGTGGATGATGTTGGCGAAGGAGTACACGCCCTCGGTGTAGCCGCTGTTCCACTGCATCGCGACCTCGAGGGACAGGTGCTTGTCCCTGTCCTCGGCCTCCAGGTCGATGACGGTGGGGTGCACCAGGTCTCCCTTGCGGGAGTTGAGGTACTTCACGAAGTCGACGATGCCGCCCTCGTAGTAGTACGAGACGTGCTTGACCTCGTGCTTCTCGTCCTCGCCGGCCTCGTCCGCCCCGGCCGTGGCCTTCGCCGACTCGCGCTCGTCGGTGAGGTTGATCCGCAGCCCCTTGTTGAGGAACGCCATCTCCTGGAAACGCCGCGAGAGCGTCTCGAAGGAGTACTCCGTCGTCTCGAAGATGTCCGGGTCGGCCCAGAACGTGACCGTCGTGCCGGAGTCCTCGACCGCCTCGTGCTTGGCGAGCGGGGCGGTGGGGACGCCCATCTTGTAGTCCTGCGTCCAGCGGTAGCCGTCGCGCTTGATCTCGACGGACACCTTGGTCGACAGGGCGTTCACGACGGAGACACCGACACCGTGCAGACCACCGGAGACCGCGTAGCCGCCGCCGCCGAACTTGCCGCCCGCGTGCAGCACGGTCAGCACGACCTCGACGGCCGGCTTCTTCTCGACCGGGTGGATGTCCACCGGGATGCCACGGCCGTTGTCGGTGACGCGCACGCCGCCGTCGGCGAGGATCGTCACGTCGATCGTGTCCGCGTACCCGGCCAGCGCCTCGTCGACGGAGTTGTCGACGACCTCCTGCACGAGGTGGTGCAGGCCGCGCTCACCGGTGGAGCCGATGTACATACCGGGTCGCTTGCGGACCGCGTCCAGACCCTCGAGGACGGTGATGGCACTGGCGTCGTACGAGGCGGTGACCTCGCCGTTCGACGAGATCACCGCGCCGCTGGCGCCGGCGTCGGTGGACGGGATGTTCTCGTTGGGGTTGCCGGAATCGGCCACGAAGCGCCCTTTCTGGCACAGCACGAGCCGGGCTCGTCGGCGGGTTGCCGGAGCGGCTGCGGCATGTTGCGTTGGTAAGCCTTGATCAGCGTTGCTCAGCTCTTCCCGGACGGTCCCCACGATTGGGGCGGGATTGCCTTCCAGTCTACCGGTAGCGCCGACAGTGATGGGGGTTTGCCGGTACCTGAGTCCGCATGTGCCGCCCTGAACCATCCTCGGCCGACTCCCGATATGCGGATGGGGGCTCCAAGAGGCTCACGGAGGCACTCAGCGCTTCGGGCCGTCAACCCTTGGCTACTTAGGAGTCAGGTCGCGATGCACGACCGTGTGCGGTGCTACGACGAAACGGGCGCCGGCGGTTCCGAACCACTGCCGACGCCCACTGATGTGATGTCAGTCACCTGTTGTCCACAGCTGTGGAGAGAGGTCCCGGACGGCCCGATACGGGCCCCGGACGACTCGATAGGGGTCCCGGACGACCCTCGAACGCTTGTGTCAGCCGTAGGTGTCGCCGGGCCCGGTGCTGCCGGGAGCGCGCAGCGGGCCGTAGCGGCGGGCCGGGCCACCGGGGCCGTTGACCTTGATCATCCGTACGGTGCCGTGCCCGAGGTCCTCGTTGAGGCGGGCGACCAGTGTCGGCGCGAGCAGGCGCAGGTTCGTCGCCCAGGCCGTGGAGTCGCAGCGCACACTCAGGACGCGCTCGTCCTCGTCGTACTTCTCCGGCACGCAGTGCTTGGCCACGTCCTCGCCGACGATCTGCGGCCAGCGTCCCATCACCCCGCCCACCGCGGCAGGGGCCTCCCAGCCGCGCTCGGTGATGAGCCGGTTGATCGCGGCGCCCAGCGCCATGGGGTCGCGGCGGTCGGCGCCCGCGCCGGAGCGCAGACCGCCGCGCCGCGCCTGCTTCTTCTGCTGTACCGCATCGCCACGCGCGCGTGCCGCCTCCTTCGCCGCGCGCAGCGCCACGCGCGCGAGGTCGACGCCGGAGGGTTCGGGGGACTTCTGCGGGGCGCCGCCGGATGCAGCCGGGGCTTTCCGGGGCGTGCTCCCAGGTGCGCGCTCTGGTGGGGGTCCTGGTGCGCGTTCGACAGGGTTCCCGGGTGGGCGCCCGAAGGGAATCTCGGGTGTGTTCTCGCTCATACGCGCTCCACCGTCCCCTCGGCCACGGCGAACCGCGCCCCGGACAGCACATGCGGCACGTCGTCGTCGACCGCGGCGGTCACCAGGACCTGCTCGCCGGGCGCGACCAGCTCGGCCAGGCGCTCGCGGCGCCGGGTGTCCAGCTCGGCGAAGACGTCGTCGAGCACGAGCACCGGCTCGTTGCCCTCGGCGCGCAGCAGGTCGTACGAGGCCAGGCGCAGGGCCAGCGCGTAGGACCAGGACTCGCCGTGGGAGGCGTACCCCTTCGCGGGCATCTGGCCCAGCTTGAGGAGCAGGTCGTCCCGGTGGGGTCCGACGAGGGTGACGCCCCGCTCGATCTCCTGTTTGCGGGCCTCGGCGAGCGCGGCCATCAGCTGCTCGTGGAGGTCCTCACGGGTGTGCGCCTCGCCGGGTGCGGACGGCTTGTACTCCAGCGCGACCGGGCCGCCGCCGGGGGCCAGCTGCTCGTACGCCTTGTCGGCCAGCGGCTGGATCGCGGCGATCAGGTCGAGCCGCTGGGCGAGCAGCTCGGCGCCCGCGCGGGCGAGGTGCTGGTCCCAGACGTCGAGGGTGGACAGGTCCATGGTGCGGCCACCGTGCCGGCGGGCCAGCGCGGCCGACTTGAGCAGGGTGTTGCGCTGCTTGAGGACGCGGTCGTAGTCGGAGCGGACGCCGGCCATGCGCGGGGAGCGGGCGGTGATCAGTTCGTCGAGGAACCGGCGGCGCTCGCCCGGGTCGCCCTTCACCAGGGCGAGATCCTCCGGCGCGAACAGCACGGTCCGTACGATGCCGAGGATGTCCCGGGGTCTGACCTGCGAGGACCTGTTGATCCGGGCCCGGTTGGCCCTGCCCGGGTTCAGCTCCAGCTCGATGAGCTGCTGGCGGTCGCCCTGCCTGACCTGCGCCCGGATGATCGCCCGGTCGGCGCCCATGCGGACCAGGGGCGCGTCGGAGGAGACGCGGTGGCTGCCGAGCGTGGCGAGATAGCCGATCGCCTCGACGAGGTTCGTCTTGCCCTGCCCGTTCGGGCCGACGAAGGCCGTCACCCCCGGGTCGAGCGGGACCTCGACCCGGGGATACGAACGGAAGTCGGCCAGCGACAGATGCGTGACGTGCATGGTCGTTTCGCCGACCTCCCCAACCCTCGCTTACTTCTTCTCGACCGCGTGGCCGCCGAACTGGTTCCGCAGCGCCGCGATCATCTTCATCTGCGGCGAGTCGTCCTGGCGGGAGGCGAACCGCGCGAACAGCGACGCGGTGATCGCCGGCAGCGGCACCGCGTGGTCGATCGCCGCCTCCACAGTCCAGCGTCCCTCACCGGAGTCCTGTGCATAACCCCGGAGCCCCTCCAGGTGCTCGTCCTCGTCCAGGGCGTTCACCGCGAGGTCCAGCAGCCAGGAGCGGATGACGGTGCCCTCCTGCCAGGAGCGGAAGACCTCCCGGACGTCGGTGACGGAGTCGACCTTCTCCAGCAGCTCCCAGCCCTCGGCGTAGGCCTGCATCATCGCGTACTCGATGCCGTTGTGGACCATCTTCGCGAAGTGACCCGCGCCGACCTTGCCGGCGTGCACCGAGCCGTACGGGCCCTCCGGCTTGAGGGCGTCGAAGATCGGCTGCACCTTGGCGACGTTCCCGGCGTCACCGCCGTACATCAGCGCATAGCCGTTCTCAAGGCCCCACACGCCACCGGAGACGCCGCAGTCGACGAAGCCGATGCCCTTGGCGGCCAGCTCCTCGGCGTGCCGCTCGTCGTCCGTCCAACGCGAGTTGCCGCCGTCCACGACGACGTCACCGGGCTCCAGCAGCTCGGCGAGCTCGTCGATGGTGGACTGGGTGGGCTCGCCGGCCGGGACCATCACCCAGACCACCCGAGGGCCGGAGAGCTTGCCCACAAGCTCTCCGAGGCTGTGGACATCCGCGAGGTCCGGGTTGCGGTCGTATCCGATGACGGTGTGGCCCGCGCGGCGGATCCGCTCGCGCATGTTGCCGCCCATCTTGCCGAGGCCGACGAGACCGAGCTCCATCAGTTGTGTTCCTTAGGTGTGCGACGTGGCGTGGCGGTACGTCCGCGCCCGGCATCCGCATGCCGGGACGGCGTCGTACTCGCGTCCGAGCCTAAACCCGGACGCTCGCGCACATCTGTGGGCATACGCGCTCATGCGCACGCCCCCACCTGCGGCTTCGTCCTCACCCTGTGGACAACCGTCAGCGGAGCCGAGCCGATCAGCCGCTCAGCCGCACCGGCATGATCAGGTACTTGTAGGCCTCGTCCGCCTCGGCGTCCACCGCCGGCTTGCCGCTGAGCAGCGCCGGCTTCGTGGAGGTCGTGAAGGACAGCTGGGCCACCGGGGAGTCGATCGCGCTCAGGCCGTCCAGCAGGAACGTCGGGTTGAAGGCGATCGAGATGTCGTCGCCCTCCAGCTGGGCGTCGACCCTTTCCACAGCCTGTGCGTCGTCGCTGGAGCCGGCCTCCAGGATCAGCACGCCCTGCTCGAAGCTGAGCCGCACCGGGGTGTTGCGCTCGGCGACCAGGGACACACGCTTGACGGCCTCCACGAAGGGGGCGGTCTCGATCACGGCGATCGAGTTGAACTCCGTCGGGAACAGCGTGCGGTACTTCGGGAGGTCGCCCTCCAGCAGCCGCGTGGTCGTGCGGCGGCCCGCGCCCTCGAAACCGATCAGGCCCTCGCCGGCGCCCGAGCCGGACAGCGCCAGCGTCACGCTGTCCCCGGCGCCCAGCGACTTGGCGGTGTCCAGAAGCGTCTTGGCGGGCACCAGGGCGACCGCGGAGGCCTCCGGGTTCTCCGGCTTCCACAGGAACTCGCGGACCGCGAAGCGGTAGCGGTCGGTGGAGGCCAGCGTGACCGTGTCGCCCTCGATCTCGATGCGGACACCGGTGAGGACGGGCAACGTGTCGTCACGGCCGGCGGCGATGGCGACCTGCTGCACGGCGGAGGAGAAGACCTCGCCCGGGACCGTGCCCGTCGCGTTCGGCATCTGCGGCAGCGCCGGGTACTCCTCCACAGGCAGCGTGTGGAGTGTGAACCGCGAGGAGCCGCACACCACCGTCGCCCGTACACCGTCTGTGGAAATCTCCACCGGACGGTTGGGGAGCGCGCGGGAGATGTCCGCGAGCAGGCGGCCGGAGACCAGGACCGTGCCCTCCTCCTCGACCTCGGCCTCCACGGACACACGCGCGGAGACCTCGTAGTCGAAGCTGGACAGGCTCAGCTGGCCGTCCTCGGCCTTCAGCAGCAGGCCGGCGAGGACAGGCGCCGGCGGACGGGCCGGGAGGCTGCGCGCCGCCCAGGCCACTGCCTCCGCGAGTACGTCGCGTTCCACCCGGATCTTCACCGTAAGCCGCCTCCTGCTGTTGCCGGCGTTCTCGCCCTGCTTCGCCTTCGTCGTCTGACTCGGTGTCGCCGGCCCCTGTGAAGGGAAGGACACCGGGGACCAGTCTGACGCACGGCACTGACAGTAGGTGCCGCTCGGGGTCAAGTCGTGACGAGGGGCAGCCGGGCACGAGAGCGTGAGTTGTGCACAGGACCCACTTCGAAACGAATTCCGCGCTCTCTCTAGTCGGACGTAGTAGTAGGGCCTGTGGATACCGTGGATAACCACGTTTGCCCAGCTCAGCGCGGAGATTTTGTCCACGGGGCCTGTGGGCGGCGGCCGTGGACAACCAGGGGTCGCTGTGGAGAACGGAAAGTTCTGCACACCCCGTGCACAGGCCGGGGCGAGTTCTCCCCAGCGCCGTCCCCAGTTTTACCCGGCTTTCCCACAGCCCAACCCGGCACCTTGGTGTGACGCCTTTCACTCGACGCGGTGAGAAGGCGCGTCGCGTTGCCGAACAGTGGACAGGCATGTGGAGAAGCCGGGGATCACTGGGGACAACCGGCCCCAGCCTGTGGGTTGCCGGTGGACAACTCGGTGCACAGGCTGTGGACCAACGCGCTGTCCACAGTCTGTGGAGATCGTTCATCCACGAATCCACATGGGTCTGAGCTGGCCTGATGGTTCCTCAACACCCTCTGCTGTGGACAGGATCGGGACAACTTCACGGTCCCCAGGATGTGGACGGGAAAAAGTCGCCGAATCTGTGGAGAGTGGCCGTAACTCGGCAGCTATTCGAACAGCGGGTTGCACGCGCGTGTGCCGCCGCGCGTCTCCCCGCATGACGAGCCGCGCGTCTCCCGGCATGACGAAGGGCGCCCCCGGATCACTCCCGGAGGCGCCCTCAGTGGCGTATGACGGTGGCCGTCAGCCGTTCTTGATGCGGTTGGTCAGCTCGGTGACCTGGTTGTAGATGGACCGCCGCTCGGCCATCAGATTGCGGATCTTGCGGTCGGCGTGCATCACCGTCGTGTGATCGCGGCCGCCGAACAGCGCGCCGATCTTCGGCAGCGACAGGTCCGTCAGCTCGCGGCACAGGTACATGGCGATCTGCCGGGCGGTCACCAGCGCGCGCCCGCGCGAGGTGCCGCACAGGTCCTCCACCGTGAGACCGAAGTAGTCGGCGGTCGCGCCCATGATCGCCGTCGACGTGATCTCCGGGGCCGAGTCCTCGCCACCGGGGATCAGGTCCTTGAGGACGATCTCCGTCAGGCCCAGGTCCACCGGCTGCCGGTTCAGCGAAGCGAACGCCGTCACCCGGATCAGCGCGCCCTCCAGCTCACGGATGTTCCGCGAGATCCGGGAGGCGATGAACTCCAGCACCTCCGGCGGCGCGTTCAGCTGCTCCTGCACCGCCTTCTTGCGCAGGATCGCGATGCGGGTCTCCAGCTCGGGCGGCTGGACGTCGGTGATGAGGCCCCATTCGAAACGGTTCCTCAACCTGTCCTCCAGCGTGACCAGCTGCTTGGGCGGCCGGTCGCTGGACAGCACGATCTGCTTGTTGGCGTTGTGGAGCGTGTTGAAGGTGTGGAAGAACTCCTCCTGCGTCGACTCCTTGTCCGCCAGGAACTGGATGTCGTCGACGAGCAGGATGTCCATCTCGCGGTAGCGCTTGCGGAAGCTGTCGCCCTTGCCGTCGCGGATGGAGTTGATGAACTCGTTGGTGAACTCCTCCGAGCTCACGTACCGCACGCGCGTGCCCGGGTACAGGCTCCGCGCGTAGTGTCCGATCGCGTGCAGCAGGTGCGTCTTGCCGAGCCCGGACTCCCCGTAGATGAAGAGGGGGTTGTACGCCTTCGCGGGCGCCTCGGCGACGGCGACCGCGGCCGCGTGCGCGAAGCGGTTGGACGCGCCGATGACGAACGTGTCGAAGAGGTACTTCGGGTTCAGCCGCGCGGTCGGCTCACCGGGGCCGGTCGCCGGCGCGGGCTGCGCGGCCAGCGGGCCCGGCGCGCCGGTGGTGGGCAGGTTCGGCCCGACCGGACCGCCGCGGTGCACATGACCGGAGCCGGTCGGCGGATCCGGCAGCTCCCGGCGGACGGGGTCGCGCTGGTCGTAGTCGGGGCGTGACGTCTCGTAGTCGGAGCGCGCCTGGTCGTACGACGGGCGCTCCATGGCCTGCGGGCGGTAGTCCTGCGAGCCGTACGAGTCCTTCGCACCGTAGGTCTCCTGGGACCCGTAAGCGTCCTGCGACGGCGAGCCGTACGAGTCCTGTCCTCCGTACGCGTCCTGCGAGCCGTACGTGTCCTGCGACGGCGAGGCGTACGGGTCCCGCTCCGGGAAGCCGAGCCGCTGCTGCTGCCAGCCGTACTCGTCCTGCGGGGGGCGCGGCCAGGAGCCGGGCTCGGGGCGCTGGTACTCGGACGGGTAGGCGGGGCGGGCGGTCGGGAGCTGATCCGCGCGCGGGCCGGGCAGCTGGTCGCCGCCGGGGTGCTGGTCGGCGCGGTGGCGGCCGTATCCGTCGTATCCGTCGCGGCCCTGGTCGTAGCCGTCCCTGCCCTGGCCGGCGGACGGGAGCTCGGGCTCGTCGTAGCGCGACTGGGGGCGGGCGGGGGGCGCCGGCGGGGCCGGGGGTTCGCCGGCGGAGTCGTCGACGGTGATCGCGATCCGGATCGGGCGGCCGCACTCGCGGCTCAGCGTCTCGCTGACGATCGGGGCCAGGCGGCCCTCGAGCACGCCCTTCGCGAATTCGTTCGGTACGGCGAGCAGGGCCGTGTCGGCGACCAGCGCGAGCGGCTGACAGCGCCGGATCCAGTGCTCGTCCTTCGCCTCGACACCCTGGCCACGGCCCTCGCCGAGAAGCTGCTCCAATACGCGTGGCCACACTGCGGCAAGATCGGCAGGTACGTCAGCCACAGGGCACGCTCTCTCACAGGTCCACTCGAACGTGTGGTTCGGGGACGGGTCGGGATGTAAATCGGGTGTGGGTGGGGACAAGGGAACGAATCGGAGTCCAGTCACGGTAGTCAGGGCGACGGGTGCGGTTCAAGTTGTTGTCCCCAGGCTGTGGATAGTGTCTCCCCGGGGCCCCTGGTTTGACCGGATGGCGCAGCCGCGCGTACCGTAACCAGGTCGAGTTGTCGATGGCTGCTGCCGCCTGCCTCCGATGGGCACAGATCGCGTCAAAGTGATCGGTCAGCGGTGCACTCGGGCGTAACGCGAGCTACTCGTGGGCGCACGGTGACAGCCAGGACGGCACCCCGCCAACCCCGATTTCTTCTGGAGCCCCCGAGTGAGCAAGCGCACCTTCCAGCCGAACAACCGTCGTCGCGCGAAGACCCACGGCTTCCGGCTGCGTATGCGCACCCGTGCCGGCCGCGCGATTCTCGCGTCCCGCCGTAGCAAGGGTCGCGCCCGTCTGTCCGCCTGATCCCGGTCAGGTCATGACGTCGTGCTGCCCACCGAGAACCGGCTGAGGCGGCGCGAGGACTTCGCGACCGCGGTACGACGAGGTCGCCGGGCTGGTCGCCCGACCCTCGTCGTCCATCTTCGTAGCGGTGCCACGGACCCGCATGCGCCTGGGGAGAGCGCTCCCCCGACGCGTGCGGGTTTCGTCGTGAGCAAGGCCGTGGGCGGCGCGGTCGTGCGCAACAAGGTGAAGCGCAGGCTTCGCCATCTGATGCGCGACCGAGTCGACCTGTTTCCCCCCGGTAGCCTGGTAGTCGTACGAGCGCTGCCCGGTGCGGGTGACGCCGACCATGCACAGCTGGTCCGAGACCTGGATGCCGCTCTGCAGCGGCTGCTGGGAGGGGGCGCGCGATGAAGTACCCACTGCTGGCCCTGATCAAGCTGTACCAGTGGACGATCAGTCCGCTGCTCGGGCCGGTGTGCAAGTACTACCCGTCGTGTTCCCACTACGGCTACACGGCCATCGACCGGCACGGTGCGGTCAAGGGCACGGCGCTCACGGCCTGGCGCATCCTGCGGTGCAATCCGTGGTCGCCGGGCGGTGTGGACCATGTCCCCCCGCGCAAGCGTCCGCGGTGGCACGAAATGCTGCGTGACGCCTGGCGCGCACGCAAGGGCGGGCCCTCCGCCGGCGAACCGGCCACCGAGGGACAGACTTCTCCCACGAGTCCGTCGAGTCCTTCGAGCCCGGCCGCAGAGACCTCGTCCCATGCCCAAGGAGCATGATTAGTGGACACGATTGCCAGCCTCTTCAGCTTCATCACGACACCTGTCTCCTGGGTCATCGTCCAGTTCCACAAGGTGTACGGCGCGCTCTTCGGCGCTGACACCGGCTGGGCCTGGGGCCTGTCCATCGTGTCCCTGGTGATCCTGATCCGCATCTGCCTGATCCCGCTCTTCGTGAAGCAGATCAAGGCGACCCGGGCCATGCAGACCCTGCAGCCCGAGATGAAGAAGATCCAGGACCGCTACAAGAACGACAAGCAGCGCCAGTCCGAAGAGATGATGAAGCTCTACAAGGAGACGGGCACCAACCCGCTCTCCTCGTGCCTTCCCATTCTGGCGCAGTCCCCGTTCTTCTTCGCTCTGTACCACGTGCTCAACAGCATCGCGTCGAACGACACCATCGGCGTGATCAACAAGAGCCTGCTGGAGAGCGCGCAGAAGGCCCACATCTTCGGTGCCCCGCTGGCCGCGAAGTTCACGGACAGCTCGTCCAAGGTCGAAGCGCTCCAGGCCTCGCTGACCGACGTGCGGGTCGTCACGGCGATCATGATCGTCCTGATGTCGCTGTCGCAGTTCTACACGCAGCGCCAGCTGATGACGAAGAACGTCGACACGACGGTGAAGACGCCGTTCATGCAGCAGCAGAAGATGCTGATGTACGTCTTCCCCATCATCTTCGCCGTCTTCGGCATCAACTTCCCGGTCGGTGTCCTCGTCTACTGGCTGACCACCAACCTGTGGACCATGGGCCAGCAGATGTACGTCATCCACAACAACCCGACCCCGGGTTCCAAGGCCCAGTCCGCCTACCTGGACCGCCTGTACAAGCACGTCACGCACCGCGGCAAGGTCAGCCGGCGCCGGGACAGGGTCTACATCAAGGCCATCGTCGCCAAGGGCCGCGACCGCAACGAGTACGAGCGCAAGTTCATCAACGGTCTGAACAAGGCGGGCCTGGCCGCCCAGTCCGACGGAACCGTGATCAAGAGCGAGACCGCCGTCGCCACCCAGACCGAGGACGGCACGCCGACCGCCGCGGCCCCCAGGCGCCAGCAGCCCAAGCGGCAGACCAAGGCCCAGCGCCAGGCCACGAAGGCGGCAGCTGAGGCCGAGCAGAAGACGTCGCTGACCAAGTCCGACGAGCCAGGGGACGCCAACTCCGCCGCCGCTGCCAAGAAGGGCACCGCGAAGCCCGGCTCCGCTACCCGCAGCAAGGCCCAGTCCGGACAGCGCAAGGGTCCGCAGCGGCCCAAGTCCCCGTCCAAGAAGTAAGAAGGAGTCCATCCCGTGACGGAAGGCACCACCTCCGCCGCTGCCGAGGGTGCAGACACCCTGACCCGCCTGGAGCAGGAGGGCGAGATCGCGGCGGACTACCTCGAGGGTCTGCTCGACATCGCCGACCTCGACGGCGACATCGACATGGACGTCGAGGCCGACCGCGCCTCCGTGTCGATCATCAGCGACACGGGCAGCCGCGACCTGCAGAAGCTGGTCGGCCGCGACGGTGAGGTGCTGGAGGCCCTCCAGGAGCTCACGCGCCTGGCCGTGCATCGGGAGACCGGTGACCGCAGCCGGCTGATGCTGGACATCGCGGGGTACCGCGCCCGCAAGCGCACCGAACTGTCGGAACTGGGCGCCAAGGCCGCCGCCGAGGTCAAGAGCACCGGCGAGGCCGTGCGGCTGAAGCCGATGACGCCGTTCGAGCGCAAGGTCGTGCACGACGCGGTCAAGGCCGCGGGCCTGCGCAGCGAGTCCGAGGGCGAGGAGCCGCAGCGCTTCGTCGTCGTGCTTCCCGCCTGATCGGCCCGTACGTTTCCCGGCCCCGTCTGTTGCGCAGGCGGGGCCGAACTTTGTCAGCCTGATAGTTCTGGTGGTTCTGGTGTCGGCGCCCGGTGCGCTGATGTACGGAAGGACGGTCCCCCGTGACGGAGGCAGCGGAGCTTCCCCCCGCGCCCGAGCAGGCCCGCGAGGTGTTCGGCGAACGGCTCGCCGACGCGGTCCGCTATGCCGAGCTGCTCGCTGAGGCGGGTGTACAGCGTGGTCTGATCGGCCCGCGCGAGGTGCCCCGGCTGTGGGAGCGGCACCTGCTGAACTGCGCGGTGCTCTCGGAGGTGGTCCCCGAGGGTGTGACGGTATGCGATGTGGGCTCCGGTGCCGGCCTGCCCGGGATTCCGCTGGCACTGGTGCGTGAGGACCTGAAGATCACGCTGCTGGAGCCGCTGCTGCGCCGCACCACCTTCCTGACGGAGGTCGTGGAGCTGCTGGGCCTGGACCATGTGACGGTGGTGCGTGGCCGGGCCGAGGAGGTCATGGGGAAGATCCCGCCGGTGCACGTCGTGACCGCGCGGGCCGTGGCCCCGCTCGACCGTCTCGCCACCTGGGGCATTCCGCTGCTGCGGCCGTACGGGGAGATGCTCGCGCTGAAGGGTGACACGGCCGAGGAGGAACTCAAGGCCGCGGCCACGGCGCTCAGCAAGCTCGGTGCCGTGGAGACCTCGATCCTGCACGTGGGCGAGGGGATCGTGGACCCCCTGTCCACGGTGGTCCGGGTGGAGGTCGGGGAGAGCCCGGGTGGGGTGCGCTTCGCGGCCAAGCGGGCGAAGGCGGCACGGACGGGGCGGGCCCGCCGTCGTCGTTGATGTGGCCGTTGGCTGATCCGTCCTGACGACCAGCCGTACTCCACACAAGCTGCCAAACCTATGCATCTCGGAGTGTCGCGCGGGCGCGGCTGAAACCGCTATGCATCGTGTTTCACGTGAAACGTCGCTCACTGTTGCACGGCATCATCAGTCGTGGCCGCGCTGCGGCCGAACCCCGCGACCGCAAGCCTCTCGGTTCCCTCGGAGAGGGCCCAGTCTCCAATGACCCTGCGTCCCCCGTGGGGGGCACGGAGTTGTCCACAGAGGTGGATTTCTCCACAGAACACCAGGCCTCACTGGTTCACGACCCCGAAGACATGGGAGGCTCTGTTCATTGCGAGCCTGAAGTCGAGGAGAGTGAATCCTTGCGGTCCGACGCCAACATCGCGGGACCGATGACCGATCCGGTCCCCGGTCCCCGTACCGAGTCGATGGGGGCGGATGTTTCACGTGAAACACCGCCTCCGATGGACGACACTCCCATCGGTCGTGCTGCCCAACTGGCGGTGGAGGCTCTAGGCCGCGCCGGTGAGGGCCTGCCACGGCCCGAGCGGACCCGTGTCATCGTGGTCGCCAACCAGAAGGGGGGCGTGGGCAAGACGACGACGACCGTCAACCTTGCCGCATCGCTGGCCCTGCACGGCGCCCGTGTCCTGGTGATCGACCTCGACCCTCAGGGCAACGCGTCCACGGCGCTGGGTATCGACCATCACGCCGAAGTCCCGTCCATCTACGACGTGTTGGTCGAGAGCAAGCCGCTGGCGGAAGTCGTCCAGCCGGTCCCCGATGTTGAGGGCCTCTTCTGCGCACCTGCCACGATCGATCTCGCCGGTGCGGAGATCGAGCTGGTGTCCCTGGTGGCCCGGGAGAGCCGGCTGCAGCGGGCGATCCAGGCGTACGAGCAGCCGCTGGACTACATCCTCATCGACTGCCCGCCCTCGCTCGGCCTGCTGACGGTCAACGCGCTGGTGGCGGGCCAGGAGGTCCTGATCCCGATCCAGTGCGAGTACTACGCGCTGGAGGGCCTCGGCCAGCTGCTGCGCAACGTCGACCTGGTGCGGGGGCACCTCAACCCCGCCCTGCATGTGTCGACCATCCTGCTCACCATGTACGACGGCCGGACGCGGCTCGCGTCCCAGGTCGCGGAGGAGGTGCGCAACCACTTCGGCGATGAGGTACTGCGGACGAGCATTCCCCGCTCCGTCCGTATCTCCGAGGCACCGAGCTATGGACAGACGGTGCTGACCTACGATCCAGGATCGAGCGGTGCTCTCTCCTATCTGGAAGCGGCACGCGAGATCGCGCTGAAGGGCGTCGGCGTCAGCTACGACGCCACACACGCCCACATCGGCGCACAACAGAACGACCCGAGCATGGTGGAGGGGATCCAGTGAGCGAGCGACGGAGGGGGTTGGGCCGTGGTCTCGGCGCGCTGATCCCTGCTGCCCCGACGGAGAAGACGGTGGCTCAGGCCGCCATGGGGGCTGCGGCCTCCACGTCTCCCGCAGCGGTTCCGGTGCTGCCGAACGACCGTGGTGTGGCCGCGGCGAAGGTGGCCACGCTGCCGCCTGTTTCACGTGAAACAGAGGAACCGCCGACCAACGGCGCCGCGGCCGTCCCCGCGCCTCCCATCGGTGCCCACTTCGCAGAGATCCCTCTCGACGCGATCACACCGAACCCTCGGCAGCCGCGTGAGGTCTTCGACGAGGACGCGCTTCAGGAGCTCATCACCTCCATCAAGGAGGTCGGCCTCCTCCAGCCGGTCGTCGTGCGTCAGGTGGGTCCCGCGCGCTACGAGCTCATCATGGGCGAGCGTCGTTGGCGGGCCTGCCGTGAAGCGGGTCTGGAGGCCATCCCGGCGATCGTGCGGGCCACGGAGGACGAGAAGCTCCTTCTGGACGCTCTCCTGGAGAACCTGCATCGCGCCCAGCTGAACCCGTTGGAAGAGGCGGCCGCCTACGACCAGCTGCTGAGGGATTTCAACTGCACGCACGATCAATTGGCGGATCGCATCGGCCGGTCTCGCCCGCAGGTCTCCAACACTCTGCGTCTGCTGAAGCTCTCGCCGGCGGTGCAGCGTCGGGTGGCCGCCGGGGTGCTCTCCGCCGGTCACGCGCGGGCGCTGCTGTCCGTCGAGGACTCGGAGGAGCAGGACCGGCTGGCACACCGGATCGTGGCCGAGGGACTCTCGGTGCGGGCCGTCGAGGAAATCGTGACTCTGATGGGGTCGCGGCCGCAGAAGAAGCAGCGTCCGAAGGGACCTCGGGCAGGTGCCCTGGTCTCCCCGGCGCTGTCCGACCTCGCCACGCGGCTCTCGGATCGCTTCGAGACGCGGGTGAAGGTCGACCTGGGCCAGAAGAAGGGCAAGATCACCGTCGAGTTCGCCTCCATGGAGGATCTGGAGCGGATCCTCAGCACCCTCGCTCCCGGCGAGGGGCCGGTCCTGCAGAAGAGCCTTCTGGAGGACGATTCCGAGGACACCGAGTCCTGATCCTTCGGCGTACGGCGTGGTGTCGCCGTAGAGCCGGCGGGGCGGGCCGTGTCCGGTGTGTACCGGAACACGGCTCGCCCTTTGCTTTTTGCCGGTATCGATGGAATCGCATCGTGGATACGATGCGTGAGGGGTATGGCGCATCCACCGGCAGTACCTCGGAGAGGGAGGCAGGGAGCCCATGCGAACGATGAGCCGCACCGGACTGGTGAGCGCGGGCTTGGGGCTGGGCGCGATCGGTGGGTTCATCGGCAGCCTGCTCAAGGAACGGAGCGCTCTGACAGCCGCCCGCGATGCAGCGGGCGAAGGAAGCGAGGAACAGCCTTCATGGGGCGTCGGCTCGTACCGCTCACGCTGGACAACCTTCAGGACCTTCCCAAGCGCTGTCGCTCGTGTGTCTTCTGGGAGTTGGACCCAGTCAGCGGCGAGGCCGCGGTAAAGGCGGGCACGCCTGCTCTGGAGAAGGAAGCCTGGATTTCCGCTGTCCTGCTGGACTGGGGATCCTGCGGGCGGGTCGTCTACGTGGACGACGTGCCGGTGGGCTTCGTGCTCTACGCCCCTCCCGCCTACGTCCCCCGCTCCACGGCGTTTCCCACGAGCCCCGTCTCACCCGACGCGGTGCAGCTGATGACCGCCTTCATCGTGCCGGGTTACCAGGGCCAGGGGCTGGGCCGCGTGATGGTCCAGACAGTCGCCAAGGATCTGCTGCGACGCGGCTTCAAGGCGATCGAGGCGTTCGGTGACGCCCGCTGGAAAGAGCCCGCCTGCGTGCTGCCCGCCGACCATCTTCTGGCGGTCGGCTTCAAGACGGTCCGGCAGCACGCCACCTACCCGCGGCTGAGGCTGGAGCTGAGGACGACGCTGTCCTGGAAGGAAGACGTGGAGATGGCGCTGGACCGACTGCTGGGCGCCGTACAGAAGGAACCCGCGCTGCGCCCTCTGTAACCCGCGCTGCGCCCTCTGAGGAAGATTGCGCTCATGCGAATGGGCCAGCCCGTCGGGGCTGACCCATTCGTGTTTCACGTGAAACATCCGCCGTCGGTGCGACGGCTCAGCCGATCAGTCGGCGATGAACTCCTCAAGGTCGCGCACGATCGCGGCCTTGGGCTTCGCACCGACGATGGTCTTGGCGACCTCACCACGCTGGTACACGTTCAGGGTCGGGATGGACATCACGCCGTACTTGGCGGCCGTACCCGGGTTCTCGTCGATGTTGAGCTTGACGACCTCGATCTTGTCGCCGTACTCGGCGGCGATCGCCTCAAGGGACGGCGCGATCTGACGGCACGGACCGCACCAGGCGGCCCAGAAGTCCACCAGGACGGGCTTGTCGCTCTTGAGGACGTCCTGCTCGAAGGAGTCGTCGGTCACATTCTTCAGGGTGCCGGCCACGGCGGGCTCCTTAACTGGTTGTGCGTGGGGCGGATGGGGGTCAGACAGAGGTCTTCTCGGGCTCGGCCTTCTCCTCGTCGGCGAGAGCGGCGAGGAAGCGCTCGGCGTCGAGGGCGGCGGCGCAACCGGTGCCGGCCGCCGTGATCGCCTGGCGGTAGGTGTGGTCGACCACGTCACCGGCGCCGAAGACACCCTTGAGGCTCGTACGCGTCGAGGGCGCGTCGACCTTCAGGTAGCCCTCCTCGTCCAGCTCCAGCTGGCCCTTGAAGAGCTCGGTGCGCGGGTCGTGGCCGATCGCGATGAACAGACCGGTCACCGGAAGATCCGAGAGCTCGCCGGTCTTGACGTTGCGCAGCTTCAGACCCGAGAGCTTCTGGTCGCCCTGGATCTCGGCGACCTCGCTGTCCCAGACGAACGAGATCTTCGGGTCGGCGAAGGCACGCTCCTGCATCGCCTTGGAGGCGCGCAGGGTGTCACGGCGGTGGACGACGGTCACGGACTTGGCGAAGCGCGAGAGGAAGGTCGCCTCCTCCATCGCGGTGTCACCGCCACCGATCACGGCGATGTCCTGGTCCTTGAAGAAGAAGCCGTCGCAGGTGGCGCACCAGGAGACACCGCGGCCGGAGAGGGCGTCCTCGTTGGGCAGGCCGAGCTTGCGGTGCTGCGAGCCGGTGGCGACGATGACGGCCTTGGCCCGGTGGACCGTACCCGCGGTGTCCGTGACGGTCTTGATCTCGCCCGTCAGGTCGACGGAGACGACGTCGTCCGGCACGAGCTCGGCTCCGAAGCGCTCCGCCTGGGCGCGCATGTTGTCCATGAGCTCGGGGCCCATGATGCCGTCCTGGAAGCCCGGGAAGTTCTCCACCTCGGTGGTGTTCATCAGCGCGCCACCGGCGGTGACGGCGCCCTCGAACACCAGTGGCTTCAGCGACGCGCGCGCGGTGTAGAGCGCCGCCGTGTAGCCGGCGGGCCCGGAGCCGATGATGATCACGTTACGGACGTCGCTCACGGCTTGATTCCTCGTCTCTGGACTGCGTCGTACGACCGGTGGGAGCTTCTCTCGGAACTCTCACCCCACCCAACGGATCCTAAGGGGCGCGCATTCCCGCTGTGTCCGGGCACACGGAGACGAGACGTGGGGGCTCAGCGGTGCGTGTAGGAATGCTCCAGCAGGACCTTGGCCGTGGTCGTGGACGACGGGTGATCCACACAGGTCGCCTCGACGATGTAGGCGGTCACCCGGGTGGCATCGGAGGCGTCGGGAAGCACCACGAGCAGTGCTTCCTTCCCCTTGTAAGTGCCTTCCTCCGCGGCGAGCGCTGCGTCGTTGCGGCCGATGCCCTCTCGGACGCACTCCGGGACCGTGGCCTGCTTGAGCACCTTCGGGCTGTTGGCGCTGGGGCCGGACTCCACGTCGAAGTCCGGCGTTCGAGAGCCGTCGCCCGCGCTGCGGTTCTCGGCGAGGAGATCGGCGACCTGCTTCTCCAGCTTGCCCTCGGAGAAGGTGTCTGCGGAGGCGGACTGCTGTTCCCGCGCTGTGTTGCCCGACGGCTGGCCGTCATTGAACGACGCCAGCAGTACGGAGCCGAGCCCCAGTGCGGCGGCGGTGAACACGGCACCCAGAACAGCGATCCTCCGGCGCCCGTCTCGACTGCGGCCTTTACGGCCGGGGCCGGTGGTGGAGGACCGGGGACGACCGGCGGGACGGTCCGTCGGTGCCGGTGTTTCACGTGAAACATGCGCACCCTCGTCCTCGCCGGAACGGGACGCGTCCACGCCCCGGGCGTCCGTGGATTCGGGCGCGGTGGCCTGAAGCAGGGCCTCAGCGGCGAGCGCGGCGTCGATGCGGCCCGCGACATCGGCGGGCATGCGCGCCGGACCGGGCAGCGTACCGAGCAGTCCTCGGATTTCCTCCAGGGACGCATACACGTCCGCACACAGCTCGCACTGCTCCAGATGCTGCCGTATGTCCGTGGTGCGCGACGGCGGGAGGAGGCCCTCGGCGAGGTCGGAGATCTCGGCGACGTCCGGGTGCCCGGCCATGTCTGTCGTCGACGTCACGCTCGCCCACCTCCGCCCTTCACTGCAGCTGAGTCGCTTGGTCCTGTGTCCGGCGGGTCCGCTCGACTCGGTCCCGCTGCGGGTGGGACGGATGTCCCCTGCGTCCGGTTCCGCTCCCCGCCCGGTTTCTTGCTCTGGCTGCTGCTTTCCGGCCGAAGATGGGTCAGCAGCGGCAGGAGTCTGGCTCTGCCCCGGGCGCACCGGCTCTTCACGGTGCCTGTGGGCACGTCGAGGATGCGGGCGGCCTCGGCGACGGGGTAGCCCTGCATGTCCACCAGGACGAGCGCCGCTCGCTGATCGGCCGGCAAGGTGCCCAGGGCTTCGATGAGCTGCCGGTGCAGATCCTTGCGCTCGGCGGGCGCCGATGCCGACTCGTGCGGCTCCAGCAGCTGCTCGAGACGCTCGGCGTCGTCGACGGGCGCGGTCTTGCGGGACGCCGCCTTGCGGGCACGGTCCAGGCAGGCGTTCACCGTGATGCGGTGCAGCCACGTCGTGACGGCCGCGTGCCCGCGGAAGGTGTGGGCGGCCCGGTAGGCGGACACGAGGGCGTCCTGAACGGCGTCAGCGGCCTCCTCGCGGTCCCCGAGCGTGCGCAGGGCTACGGCCCAGAGCCGGTCCCGGTGCCGCCGCACGAGCTCGCCGAAGGCGTCCGGGTCGCCTTCAACATGGCGGGCGAGCAGATCCTGATCGCTCACTCCGTCATATCCGGCGACGTCCGCCATCGGATCCCCTCCCTCGAGGCAGAGGCCTCAGCTGGTCACCTTGATGTCCACGACCCGGCCGCGGTAATTGCCGTCCTCCGTCAGGGGCAGCTTGGTCAGCCAGACGAGGACGTACCGGGTCTTGAGCGACTCGCCGGGCTTGAGCGCCACGGTCGTACCGGAGCCTTCGGCGACCTTGGTGAAGCTCTCGAGGGACTGTGGTTCCACACCCGCGTCCCCGCTGGCCGCGCGGAGTTCCACGGAGGTGTCCCCCATGAACGACACGGTCACCTTTCCGACCTGCTGGACCTTGCCCAGGTCGAGAATGACGCCGACGCCCGACTTCAGCCGGCCGAAGTCGGCGCTCGTGTAGAAGCTCGTCTCCCAGTAGCTGCCGGGAGTGCTGTCGTAGGCCTTGTCTATGTCCTCGGGATTCTCGGATCCGTCGGCGCCGAGCGGGTCGAAGTCGCGGGCACCTTCGATGGCGATCGGCTTACTGACCGGCTTCTTCGGGCTCTTGTCGGACCCGTCCGTCTTCTGCGTCTGCTTGGGGTCGTCGGTCTTGCCGCCCTGCTCCATGAGCGCGTCCGCCAGCTGCCAGCTGCCCAGGCCCAGCGCGGCGATCAGCAGAGCGGAGACGGCCCACTTCAACGCCTTGCCGGTGCGGCTCTGAAGCGGGGGCGGAGGGGGCGGGACCGGCTGCGTGGCCCCCGGGTGGGGCGTCGAGCGGCCGTACGTGCCCTGCTGGTACGTCGTGCGCTGGTACTCGGGCGGGGCGTTGAAGGCGGGCTCCGGCGGGCGGATGCGGGGCATCTCGCCGATCGCCTTCACCAGCTCCTCCGGCGTGGTGCAGGGCGACTCGTGGCGGGAGGCGGTGGCGCCGTCGTTGACGAGCGCGCGCATGGCGAGCTCGGACAGGCCGCGGTGGACGCCGGCCCGTACCTGGTCGGGCGGGATGAGGCCGATGTCCTTGGGGAGGCCGGACAGGCCGTAGGCGTCGCTCTCGTACGGCCAGCGCTGCGTGAGCGCCGCGTACAGCAGGGCGCCGATGGCCTCCGTGTCGGTGCGCTGCGGGGTGTCGGATTTGATGCCGCGCAGCGCGGCGTTCACGGCGAGGCCGCGGATGCGCCACTGGCCGGTCGAGGTGCGCAGGACGGCGTTGGGGTTCAGGCGCAGATGGGCGAGGCCTTCGCGGTGAGCGGCGGCCATGGCGGCGGAGATCTGGCTGACCATCTGGTAGGCGTCGTACACCTCCAGCGGTCCGGAGGCGAGGAGCGTGGTCAGCTCGGTGGCGTCGGGAAGCCACTCGTGGACGACGTAGACGAGGTCGTTCTCCTCGACGGCGTCCAGAACCTGGACGAAGCGGGGGTCGCCGAGCAGGGCGGAGGAACGGGCGGCGGCCAGGACCGAGCGGGCCCGTGTGTGGTCCGCGGGCAGGATGTGGACGCCGACGGCGCGACGGAGCTTCTCGTCGACGGCCCGCCAGCTGCTGAAGCCGTCCAGACGGGTGACGCACTCCTCGAGGCGGTAGCGTCTGGCGAGCTTGTGGCCGCTGTGCAGTTCGGGAGGCGAGGCCTTTCCGGATCCGTCGGTCCGGGTGCTCTCCTGTGCCTCGTCGCTGTCCGTGTCCCGCTCCCGGTTGTTGGCCACCCCGTCGGCCGTGGACTGGTCCGCCTGTGCGGTCAGCGACGTCTCGCCGCTGTTGTCTGCCACGTCGACGGCAGCCGTGCTCCGTTCCGCCACCGTCGTTCCTGCCTCCCCATCCGTTGCGCGCCGTCCGACACCCGTGCGCGCCGTCCGACGCCGAAACCAATTGTGCCCACAGTCCGCCGCTATGCACGACACGCGGTGGCTGACGATGGTTGTGCGCCTACCCCCTGCCTCAGCGTCCCAGGCGTCCGCGAACCATGCCGACCAGCGAGTTGAGCTCCTCGATGTGCATGCGGCGGGCGGCGACGAAGAAGACCCCGAGCAGCACGGCCCCGCCGGCCAGGAGCGCGGCGAACGAGCCGGCGACGCCCTGACCGAGCGTGTGGCCGATGCCGTAGCAGGCGGCGCCGCTGAGCAGAGTGGCCGGCACCGACGCGATGCACAGCCGGGCGTATGTCCGCAGCACACGGGCGCCGTCCAGGTCCCCGCTCAGCCGCTTGCGCAGCCGACGCCAGGCCACCCCGACACCGATCGCGTAGGCCAGGCCGTACGAGGCGGCCATGCCGACCACGGCCCACCGGGCCGGGATCACGAGGTAGCAGACGGCCGAGGCACCCGCGTTGACGGCGGCCACGATGACCGTGTTGTAGAAGGGGGTGCGCGTGTCCTCGTAGGCGTAGAAGGCGCGCAGGACGACGTACTGCACGGAGTACGGGATCAGGCCGAGACCGAAGGCCATCAGCATGTAGCCCATGTTGGTGGCCTCGCTGGTGCCCGAGGAGCCGAAGATCAGCGTGCACATCGGGATGCCGAGCGCGACGAACCCGAAGGCGATCGGCACGATCGCGACGGCCGTGGTGCGCAGGCCCTGGGAAATGTCCTCACGGACGGCGCCGGCGTCCTCCTCGGCCGCCGAGCGCGAGATACGGGGCAGCAGGGCGGCCATCAGCGAGACGGTGATGATGGCCTGCGGCAGGCCCCAGATCAGCTGGGCGTTGGCATAGGCGGCGAAGCCGGTTCCCTCGACGCCGGAGTCGATGCCGGAGGCGGTCGACAGCTGGGTGACCACGAGCGCACCCGCCTGGTTGGCCAGGACGAACAGGATCGTCCACTTGGCGAGCTTGGCGGCCTTGCCGAGGCCCTGGCCCTTCCAGTCGAAGCGCAGCCGCAGCCGGAACCCGGTCTCGCGCAGGTACGGAATCATCGCCAGCGCCTGGACGACCAGGCCGAGCAGAACACCGACGCCGAGGAGCCGCTGGCCCTCCGGCGGGATGTTCGTGACCGTCATGCCGGAATCGGCTGAGGTGCCGTAGACCCAGAGGAACATCGCCAGCGTCACGATGATGACGATGTTGTTCAGCACCGGGGTCCACATCATCGCGCCGAACTTGCCGCGCGCGTTGAGGATCTGGCCCATCACCACATGGATGCCCATGAAGAAGATCGAGGGCAGGAAGTAGCGGGTGAAGGTGATGGCGACCTCGTTGGCCTGCGGGTCGCTGGCCACGGGGTTCGACAGGGCGCGGACCAGAAGCGGCGCGCCGAACCAGGCGAGCGCGGTCAGGGCGGCCAAGGCCACCATCACGAGGGTCAGCAGGCGGTTGGCGTATGCCTCGCCGCCGTCCTCGTCCTCCTTCATGGCGCGTACGAGCTGCGGCACGAAGACGGAGTTGAGGCCGCCGCCGACGGTCAGGATGTAGATCATGGTCGGCAGCTGGTAGGCCACCTGGAAGGTGTCGCCGAGGAGGCCGACGCCCAGCGCCGAGACGATCATGGCGGAGCGGATGAAGCCGGTCAGCCGGGACACCATGGTGCCGGCCGCCATCACGGCGCTCGACTTCAGCAGGCCGCCGGCGCGGCCGCCCTTCTTCGGGGCGGGTGCGGGCTCCGGCCGCGAGGCCTCGGCGGTGGCAGCCGCGGGCGTGGCTCCCGCGTACTGGCCCGGCTCCGGCGAGGGGGCGGGCACCGATGTGGACTGCTCGTACATCGCACGGTCGCCGCCCGGCTGCTGGTCGGAGAATCCGTTGTGCTGCTGGTCGGCGAACCCGCTGTGCTGCTGGTCCCGGAAGAGATGTGCGAAGGCGTCGTGCTCGGGGCGCTGCTCGCCGGCCTGGCTGACCAGGTCGTCCACGCCCACGAACTGGGTCGTCCGAGGGTCGTCGCCGTACGGCAGGTGCTGCGTCGGGCCCTCGGGCTCGGGCGCCGGGGTCTGGGCCCACACGCGCGGGTCGGGGGCGTACGGAGACTGGGGCGGCTGGGCGTACAGCGGCTGCTGCGGCTGGTATGCGCCCGGAGGCGGCGGGGGGTGCGCGGCGCGGTCGTAGAGCGCCTCGGCGACCGGGTCCTGGGCGGCGAGGTCCTGTGCCTGGTAGGGGTCCTGGGCGTAGGCGTCCTGGAGGTACATGTCCGCGGGCGGCTGCGGCGGCACCTGGCCGTGCTCGGGCGGCCCCTCGGGCTGGCCAGACTCGGGGTAGCCCGAGCTGCCCGCGGCCCGGCCGCGGTCACCGTCGTACGGCGCGTTCATGGTTACCCCACCTCATCGTCCCGGGCCCACCGGCCACGACATCCTCAACGGTCCACTCTCTCACCCGTGCCGGACGGGCCGGTGCTTTCCGCTGGGGTGTCCGGGGCCGGGTCACTCGGCTGCTGCGGCTCGTCTGCCCGTGAGCCGGCCTCGGACTCCTTCT
This sequence comes from Streptomyces deserti, assembly GCF_054782695.1. Lineage (NCBI taxonomy): Bacteria > Bacillati > Actinomycetota > Actinomycetes > Kitasatosporales > Streptomycetaceae > Streptomyces > Streptomyces deserti. The sequence continues at coordinate 33,379 of NZ_BAAGRZ010000009.1, read as the reverse complement.
GGAGACGTACCGCGGAGGTGTTCGGGTTCTGCGGGCCGTCGGCGTCCTCGCCCGCCTCGACGACGCCGTCCTCCTCGGCTTCCCGGGCGGCCGCGCGCTTGCGCTGCGTGTACATCCGGAAACCAGCGAGGACGAGCAGCAGGACACCGCCGCCGATGACCAGCATCACCGTGGCCGTGATCTCGGTGACCTTCACGTCGAAGGTGACGGGCTCGCCGTACTTGCGGCCGTCCTCCGTGTACAGCTGGGCGACGACGGTCGCCCGGCCGTTGGCGTTGGCGGACGTGGTGAACTTCACCGACTGGCTGTGGCCGCCGGAGACGGTGACGGGCTGCTCCTCGTAGTCGGCGCCGCCGATCTTGAGGCGCGTGGGGTTCGTCGAGCTGAGCCGCAGCACCAGGTGCTCGACGCCCTGCACCAGGTTGTTCTGGACGGTCACGGGGATCGTGGCGCTGCGGCCGGAGAGCTTGGTCTCCGACTTCTCGATCAGCCGGACCCCCTTGATGAGTCCGTCGAGGTACGACTCGACGTCGCCCCGGTAGCCGCCCGCCTCGGTGGTCCGGCCGCGCCACGACGTGGACATCTCCCGGTTCATGGCCCGCCCGAACGGGGTCACCACCCGGGACGGTTCGCTGAGGATCACCTTGAAGTTGTCGAGCTTGCCCTGGGTCTCCGCGATGTCGGCGAACGCCGACCGCGGCAGCTCCTGCCGACGCAGCGAGGGGGGGTACGAGGAGGACGGCGGAACGCTCGTGGCGGCGCCCGGGTCCGGCTTGGCCTTGGCGGCTGCCGTCAGCTCCTGGAACTGGGACCAGGTGCCGCCCTGGAGGATCGTGAGCGCCTCGGCCATTGCCTGGGCCTGGCTCACGGAAGGCATGCGCTGTGGCGCGACGACGATGCTGCGCTGCCGGTCGGTCTGACGGTTGAGCGTGAGACTCTGGGCCAGGAACCGCTGCACCGCGAGCGTGGACGAGGAAGCCCTCGTCAGGTCACCCTGGAACGCGGTGGACAGCCGGGCGTCCGCGACGACCGCCGTGGTGCCGCCGCCGATCGGGCGGGCCGAGGAGGGCGTGTACGGCAGGCTGCCGGTCTCCTGCAGGCTGTCGCTGCGGGCGATCACCTTGTCGGCGCCCGCCGAGGTGGCGACCTTCACGATCGACGGGTCGATCGCGCCGTCCACGGGCCAGGCGAAGTCCGTGCTCGGTTTCACGTGGAGGATCGCGTCGACCGTGTCGGAGGCGACGTCGGTGGCCTCCTTGAGGTGGTTCAGCGAGCCGGTGACGCTCGTGCCGTTGTGGGCGAGCGAAGCCAGATCCGGGTCGGAGAAGGGCAGCGCGACGACCTCCTTGTCCGTCACTGCACGCTGAAGCTCGGCGAGCCACCGCTTGGCGACGGCCTCGTGCGTGCCGGTGACGGGAGTGCCGCCCTCGCGCTGGACCCGGTAGCTGTTCGCCATCGCGTCGACCGACGCCAGCAGGTCCGGGTCGATCACCCACGTGACGTCGAGATCCTTGCCCAGCGACACCATCTGGTCCAGACGGCCGCCGGGGGAGATCTCCTTCGCGAGATCGTCGTTGAGGAAGACCGGAGTCTGCTGCTCGTTCGAACCCGTCTCCGCTGTCATGTGGACGGTGGAGACGAGCGGCCACAGAAACGTCGTATTCGTCCTGGTGTCGGCCTCCTCGGGCTGCCACGGCAGGAACGTCCGCTGGATGCCGAGGACCTGCTCCCACGGCTGCGCGGAGGTCTGCCCGGACAGCGAGACGGCGAACTGGTAGACGCCGTCCTGACCGAGGTCCAGCTCGTCGACCGGGACGGAGATGCTGAAGGGCTCGGCGACGCCCGGAGTGAGCTTGGAGAACTTCTCGGTGTACTTGTCGCCGACCTCGGGGCCGACGGTGCCCTGGACGTCGTCGCCGTCCTTGGCGATCGCGTCGATGGCCGAGCGGGTGTCCAACGGGGGCCCCACGCGCAGGCCGACGTGGGCGTCGGTGACCGTCTGCTTGCCCTTGTTGGTCACCGTGCCGGACACGGTCACGGTGTCCCCGTCGGTGGGGGCGCTGGGGGTGAGCGAGTCGACGGCGACGGCCACCGAGCCCGCCCTGCCGGCGGCCTGCGCGGAGTCCTGCCCGGCGGCGTCCGCGGAAGGGGCGGCGGGGAACTGGAGGAGGCCGGCCAGCAGGGGCACCCCGGCGAGCAGGGCTCCGGTACGCCGCAGCCACCGGCGGGCAGGTGAGGCACTCGTCCCCTGGAAGTCTGCCGCCTCGGCCACGCGCTCGCCCGTCCCTCGTCGTCGTCAGTGGTCGTCGGAATGTGCGTCCACGCATGGTAACGATGCGCGCTGACGGGAAGTGCCGGGGACCGGTCCACAAGATCGAAGATCGGCGGCCGCCTGTCCCGTATGTGCACGTATGAAGAGGAGAGCCTCCGGCCTCCTTCTGTGCACGTTTTATGGAGGCGCATGGGGTCGTCCGGGCCACGTACCCTCTTCTGTTGTGCCGAACGCCAACGAAGTAACCCCCAGTGCCCTGAGCCAGGTGCAGCACCGCGCGGTGAGCGAACTGCTGCGGGTCGCGCCTGTCGCCGACGACCTCGCCCGCCGCTTCCGGGAGGCCGGGTTCTCGCTCGCCCTGGTCGGCGGCTCGGTCCGGGACGCACTGCTGGGCCGGCTCGGCAACGACCTGGACTTCACGACCGACGCACGCCCCCAGGACGTGCTCAAGATCGTGCGCCCGTGGGCGGACGCGGTCTGGGAGGTGGGGATCGCCTTCGGCACGGTCGGCGCCCAGAAGGAGGCCCGCGTCGGAGACGCCGATCGACGGTTTCAGATCGAGGTGACCACCTACCGGTCGGAGGCGTACGACCGAACCTCCCGCAAGCCGGAGGTGTCCTACGGCGACTCGATCGAGGAGGATCTCGTCCGTCGTGACTTCACGGTGAACGCGATGGCCGTCGCGCTCCCGGAGAAGGAGTTCATCGATCCGCACGGCGGGCTCGAGGACCTCGCAGCGCGGCTGCTGCGCACCCCGGGCACGCCCGAGGAGTCCTTCTCCGACGATCCGCTGCGGATGATGCGGGCCGCGCGCTTCGCGGCACAGTTGGACTTCGAGGTGGCCCCCGAGGTCGTCACGGCCATGAAGGAGATGGCGGGACGCATCGAGATCGTCTCCGCCGAGCGGGTGCGGGACGAGCTGAACAAGCTGATCCTGTCCCCGTTCCCGCGGAAGGGCCTGGCACTGCTGGTCGACACCGGCCTCGCCGATCACATCCTCCCGGAGCTGCCGGCTCTGCGCCTGGAGAGCGACGAACACCACCGGCACAAGGACGTCTACGAGCACACACTGATCGTCCTGGAGCAGGCGATGGCCCTGGAGGACGACGGCCCCGACCTGACCCTCCGCCTGGCCGCCCTGCTGCACGACATCGGCAAGCCGCGCACGCGCCGCTTCGAGAAGGACGGCCGGGTCTCGTTCCACCATCATGAGGTGGTCGGAGCGAAGATGACCAAGAAGCGCATGTCTGCGCTCAAGTACTCCAACGAGCTGGTGAAGGACGTCTCACGTCTGGTCGAACTTCACCTGCGCTTCCACGGCTACGGCACGGGAGAGTGGACGGATTCCGCGGTCCGCCGGTACGTCCGGGACGCAGGCCCGCTCCTCGACCGCCTCCACAAGCTGACCCGCTCGGACTGCACCACGCGCAACAGGCGCAAGGCGGCGGCGCTGTCCCGTGCCTACGACGGCCTGGAGGAGCGGATCGCCAAGCTCCAGGAGCAGGAGGAACTGGACGCCATCCGCCCGGACCTCGACGGCAACGAGATCATGGCGATTCTCGGCATCAAGCCCGGGCCGGCCGTGGGCCGTGCCTACAAGCACATGCTCGAGCTGCGCCTGGAGAACGGGCCGATGGACCACGACGCGGCGGTGGCGGCGCTCAAGGCGTGGTGGGCCGAGCAAGGCTGAGACCGTCGGGAAGAGGCGCGGAAGGGGCGCCATGTTTCACGTGAAACATGGCGCCCCTTCCCATGAGCACGGAAGCGCGGCGGAAGGGGTGATGTTTCACGTGAAACATCACCCCTTCCGTGCAGTGCGTGGACTATTTGTTGTCCCCCAGGCACAGGGTGAAGGAGTCGCCGGTCTCTTCCCAGGTCAGCGTCGCCGTCGTGCCGGTGACGCTCTGGCAGGTGAGCTGGGGAACCGTGGAGCCGTCCGCCTTCTTCAGCACCTTGTGGGTGGCCTTCGTGTCGCCGCAGTCGACCTGCACGACCTCCGGGTTGTTCGAAGTCCCCTTGTAGAGGCAGTCGCCGACCGCGAGCTTCTTGGCGTCCTCGGCGTCGCGGTTGAGGTACCAGCCGCCCGCGACGGCGATCACGGCCAGGACGATGCTCGCTATGCGCAGGTACTGCTTGATGCCACGCTTGGGCTGCCGCGGCGGAACCGGGGTGTACGGAGCGGCGCCCTGCTGCGGGAAGCCGGGCTGGCCGGGCTGCTGGGGGAAGCCGCCCTGCGGCGGGTACGGAGCCTGGGGCTAACCGGCGGGCTGCTGGCCCTGCGCGAACGGGTTGCCCTGGGGCGGCGGAGTGGTCACTTGGGGGTCCCCCTAAGAAGCATGCGTGAGTGACGCGAATTAAGTCGCGTATAAGACCCACGTAAGTTATCGGCCCTCACTGACAACGCAGGAGGCAGGTGTGACTCTGTGGCATTGATGTGACACTCACCGGTGTCCATACCGGGCCATAGATGCAGCAACTGCGCCATAGATGACGGCGATCGTGACCACCAGCGGCGCCGATCGGCCGTCCGGCGGCAGCATCAGGGCGGCCACCGCGGCGGCCCCGACGAAAGCGATGTTGAACAGGACGTCGTAGACGGAGAAGATCCGGCCGCGGAAGCCGTCCTCGACGTAGGACTGGACGATGGTGTCCGTGGCGATCTTCGCTCCCTGGGTGGTCAGCCCCAGGACGAAGGCCGCGACCAGCAGGGGCACGGTGGCGAACGGCAGACCGAGGGCGGGCTCCAGCACCGCGGCGGCCGCGGCGCACACGACGATCCAACGGACGGGCCCGAAACGCCCGGCCGCCCAGGGCGTCGCCACCGCCGCCGCGAAGAAGCCGGCACCGGAGATGCCCAACGCCAGTCCCAGCAGGGCCAGCCCCTCGTCCGTGGTCGCGGTCAGGGCGTACCGGCAGAGCATCAGCAGCATGACCAGCAGGGCGCCGTAGCAGAACCGCATCAGCGACATCGCCGCGAGTGCCCAGGCGGCCTGCCGGCGCGGTGGCGCGGCGATGTGGCGTACACCCGCCACCAAGTCGCGTACGGTGCCGGCCAGCGCCGCCGTCAGGTGTGGCCGCACCAACTCGCGGTCGGGTCCCAGCAGGTCCCGTGCCATGCGCAGCGTTGCCAGTCCCGCGCACAGGTAGAGGGCGGCCCCCACGAGGACCACCGCGGCGTCCGAGTCCGCGACCACCAGACGGACGACGAAGGCCAGGCCGCCGCCCGCCGTGGCGGCGAGCGTTCCGGCGGTCGGGGAAAGGGAGTTGGCGATGACCAGGCGCTCGGTGTCGACCACGCGCGGCAGGGCTGCGGACAGGCCCGAGAGGACGAAACGGTTGACGGCGGTCACGCACAGCGCCGAGGCGTAGAAGAGCCAGTCCGGGGCGCGGCCGAGGATCAGCAGGGCCGTCGCCGACGCCAGCACAGCGCGCAGCAGACTGCCGTACAGCAGGACCTGGCGGCGGCGCCAGCGGTCCAGCAGGACGCCGGCGAAGGGGCCCACGAGGGAGTACGGGAGCAGCAGCACCGCCATCGCGGAGGCGATCGCCGCGGCCGAGGTCTGCCTCTCCGGTGAGAAGACCACGTAGGCGGCGAGGGCGACCTGGTAGACCCCGTCGGCGCCCTGGGAGAGCAGGCGTACGGCGAGCAGGCGCCTGAATCCCTGGAAGCGCAGCAGGACACGCAGGTCACGGACGACGGCCATGGGGCACAGCCTCACATATGGGGAGGGCCCCCGGGCGCACGACCCAGGGGCCCCTCAACAGCCCACAACACCAGCGCGTTTAGCGCTCGGCCTCACCGCGAATGAACTTCTCGACGTTCTCGCGGGCCACGTCGTCGAAGTACTGGACCGGCGGGGACTTCATGAAGTACGAGGACGCGGACAGCACCGGGCCGCCGATGCCGCGGTCCTTGGCGATCTTCGCGGCGCGCAGCGCGTCGATGATGACGCCGGCGGAGTTCGGGGAGTCCCAGACCTCGAGCTTGTACTCCAGGTTCAGCGGGACGTCACCGAAGGCGCGGCCTTCGAGGCGGACGTAGGCCCACTTGCGGTCGTCCAGCCAGGCGACGTAGTCGGACGGGCCGATGTGGACGTTCTTCTCGCCCATGTCCCGGTCGGGGATCTGGGAGGTGACGGCCTGCGTCTTGGAGATCTTCTTCGACTCCAGGCGGTCGCGCTCGAGCATGTTCTTGAAGTCCATGTTGCCGCCGACGTTCAGCTGCATCGTGCGGTCCAGGATGACGCCCCGGTCCTCGAACAGCTTCGCCATGACGCGGTGCGTGATGGTGGCGCCGACCTGGGACTTGATGTCGTCGCCGACGATCGGCACGCCCGCCTCGGTGAACTTGTCCGCCCACTCCTTGGTGCCGGCGATGAAGACCGGCAGGGCGTTGACGAAGGCAACCTTGGCGTCGATGGCGCACTGGGCGTAGAACTTCGCCGCGTCCTCGGAACCGACCGGCAGGTAGCAGACGAGGACGTCGACCTGCTTGTCCTTGAGAACCTGGACGACGTCGACCGGCTCCTCGGCGGACTCCTCGATGGTCTCCCGGTAGTACTTGCCAAGACCGTCGAGGGTGTGGCCGCGCTGGACCGTCACACCGGTGGTGGGAACGTCGCAGATCTTGATGGTGTTGTTCTCCGAGGCGCCGATGGCGTCCGCGAGGTCGAGGCCGACCTTCTTGGCGTCCACGTCGAAGGCGGCGACGAACTCGATGTCGCGGACGTGGTAGTCGCCGAACTGGACGTGCATCAGGCCCGGCACCTTGGACGCCGGGTCGGCGTCCTTGTAGTACTCGACTCCCTGTACCAGCGATGCGGCGCAGTTGCCCACGCCGACGATGGCTACGCGAACCGAACCCATTCCGGTTGCTCCCTGTGTGTACGAGTGAGGCCCTGAGGCGGACCTCACGTGGCGGTGTCGTCGGGCGTATCCGGCCGGGGCTCGTCCCCGGACCGGGGCAGGCCGCCCGACGCTCCAGATGTGGTGTCCTGCTGAGCGGGCCCCCCGGTGGCGGAACCCCGAAGGTCCCGCCCGGCCCGCTCGCTCTCGATCAGCTCGTTCAGCCAGCGCACTTCGCGCTCCACGGACTCCATCCCGTGGCGCTGGAGCTCAAGCGTGTAGTCGTCGAGGCGCTCCCGGGTGCGGGCCAGGGAGGCGCGCATCTTCTCCAGGCGCTCCTCCAGCCGGCTGCGGCGGCCCTCCAGCACGCGCATGCGTACATCGCGCGACGTCTGCCCGAAGAAGGCGAAACGCGCGGCGAAGTGCTCGTCCTCGTACGCGTCGGGCCCCGTCTGCGAGAGCAACTGTTCGAAGTGCTCCTTACCCTCCGCCGTCAATCGGTAGACGATCTTGGCGCGGCGTCCCGTGAGGGGAGCGGGCTCGGAGTCGTTCCCCGGCTCCTCGATCAACCAGCCGTTGGCGACCAGCGTCTTGAGGCAGGGGTAAAGCGTCCCGTAGCTGAACGCCCGGAACACTCCCAGTGACGTGTTGAGGCGTTTGCGCAGCTCATAGCCGTGCATCGGAGATTCGCGGAGCAGGCCGAGTACGGCGAACTCGAGGATCCCGGAACGCCGGCTCATCGTCGCCTCCTCTCTGCCGCGGTCACGCCGTGACGGGCCTGTGCTGGCTCTGTCTCGAACCGATGTGTCGAGCTGATGTATCGACTCGATACATCACGACGATAGAACGGCCTTCCGGATGCGACAAGAGGGAGGGTGGTGAACGGGATCACATCACCGATTCGTCGGAAGCAAGTTGCCTGATTTGGTGCGAAGTTCTGGACTCGGCAGGTTTTGACGGTGCGTAGTCTGTGCGCCATGCACACCACCGGGAACCGAGTGACGTCTGTGGGCGTCGTCGTCTTCGGTGCAGTACGGGCTCATGCGGGACCGGTGAATGGGGAACCGGCCGCATCCGTACTTCGGGGGGACCGGAAACCAGCCGCCGTTTCCAGGCGCGCAAGGGTGCGCCTGCCCGAGGAGTAGTCGTTCGATGAGCGAGCACCGTCGCAAACCGCCGCAGCCGCAGGGAGGCGGACGTGCCGCGGCCCGACGCGGCCAGTCCGGCTCGTCCTCCGGTCGCCGTGCGGCACCGCGAGGCGCCACCGGGTCTCCGTCCGACTCCTATGGGTCGGACTCTTACGGCCCGGGAGGTGAGGAGCGCCCGTACGGAGGCCGCGCCGAGGCACGGCGCGCGGCCCAGAGAAACGGGGGCGGCCGCCGCAGAGCGGCCGAGCCGGGCCGCGGAGGCCGGCGTGGCGCCCCCGGCGGTCCGAACGGGCCCGGCCGGGGCAGGGGGCGGGCCGCCGCTCCCGCCAAGAAGCGGATCATCGACTACCCGCGCGCCGGCAAGTACGGCTGGCGCCGCTGGGTGCCCTCCTGGAAGCTCGTCTCCGGCCTGTGCATCGGCTTCTTCGGCAGTCTCGTCGCCGTCGCGGGCATCGGGTACGCCATGGTGGGCGTCCCCAATGAGGAGAACGCCGCCGCCCGGTCGCAGAACAACGTCTACTACTGGGAAGACGGCACTCAGATGGTCGCCACGGGCAGCGGCCAGAACCGGCAGAACGTCACGCTCGACCGGATCCCCAAGGCCATGCAGTGGGCGGTCATCTCTGCCGAGAACAAGACCTTCTACAAGGACTCGGGCGTCGACCCCATGGGCATCGCCCGGGCGCTGGCCAACATGGCGCGGGGCGCTGACACGCAGGGTGGCTCGACGATCACCCAGCAGTTCGTCAAGAACACCTACCTGAGCCAGGAGCAGACGATCTCCCGGAAGTTCAAGGAGATGTTCATCTCCATCAAGGTGGGAACGAAGCTCACCAAGAGCGAGATCCTCCAGGGCTACCTGAACACCTCCTACTACGGGCGCGGTGCCTACGGCATCCAGGCCGCCGCCCAGACCTACTACGGCAAGAACGCGGAGGACCTCAAAGCGAGTGAGTGCGCCTTCCTGGCCGCCCTGCTCAAGGGCCCGACGTACTACGACCCCGCGGGCAACGAGAACCTCGACCCCGCGGCGAAGCGGGAGGCCAACCGCAAGCGTTCCGAGGAGCGCTGGAGCTGGATCCTCGAGCAGATGCACAATGACAAGCACCTCTCGGACGCCCAGTACCAGGAGGCGATCAAGAAGTACCCCATGCCCCAGGGCCGCAAGGCCATCAAGGGCATGACCGGCCAGATCAGCTACCTGGTCGACACGGCCAAGAAGTACGTCCTGAACCACTCCGACATCACGGAGGCGCAGTTCGACCAGGGCGGCTACCAGATCTACACGACCTTCGAGAGGGACAAGGTCGAGGCGCTCGCCAAGGCCGTCCAGAAGATCGAGAAGGAGAAGCTCAACCCGGAGAAGCGCGAGAAGGACAAGCACGTCCAGTTCGGCGCGGCGTCGGTGAGGCCCAAGGACGGTGCGATCGTCGCGCTCTACGGCGGCGCGGGCTACGAGAAGGGCCACTTCAACAACAACGCGGACACCTCGGGTGTCCCCGTCGGTTCGACGTGGAAGCCGTTCGTGCTCGCGGCCGCGATGGAGCACGGCACGTACCGGAGTGACGGTGTCGGCGTCTCACCGCTGAGCAAGTACAACGGCAACGACAACCTGAAGGTCAGGAAGCCGGACGGCACCTATTACCTCCGCAAGGACAACTCGGTCTTCCGGCAGCAGAACGAGAGTGACTACCCGTGGGGCTACATCACCCTGCGCAAGGCGATGGAGCAGTCCGTCAACACGCCGTTCGTGCAGCTCGGCGTGGACGTGGGGATGGCCAGGGTGCGTGACATGGCCAAGGCGGCCGGCATCCTGGACCAGAGCATGAACCAGGAGCTCAATCCTTCCTTCGCCCTCGGTGTCTCGACCCCCAGCGCCATCCGCATGGCCGACGCCTACGCGACGTTCGCGGCGTCCGGGAAGCAGGCCGACCCGTACTCGGTGACCGCCGTCAAGTACGGCGGCCAGGAGGTCCCCGGCTTCACCAAGCCGAGGGTCAAGCAGGCGATGCCCGAGATCGTGGCGAACAACGTCACAGACGTCCTCGAGAACGTGATCCAGAACGGTACGGGTAAGAACGCGCTGGCCCTGGGCCGTACGGCGGCCGGCAAGACCGGTACCACCGACGAGAACAAGTCCGCCTGGTTCGTCGGCTACACCCAGCAGCTGTCGACCTCGGTCGCGATGTTCCGTGAGGATCCCAACAGCGCCAAGCTGCTCTCCATGAACGGCACGGCGGGTGAGGAGTCCATCCACGGTGGTGACACCCCCACCCAGGTGTGGACCGAGTACATGAAGGCCGCGCTGAAGGGGGAGCCCGACCCCGGCTTCCCGGAGGCCGAGAAAATCGGTGAGATCCAGCACGAGGTGGGTGCACCGTCGCCGACTCCGACCGTCACCGAGACGCCGACCCAGACCCCGTCCGAGACGCCGAGCGAGACGCCCAGCGAGACGCCTGTCACTCCGTCGGCGCCCACGCCCAGCGAGACCTGCTTCGGTTTCCAGTGCAACGTCGACGGCGGCACGGACACGGGTGGCACGGATGGGGGCGTGACGTCCTCGCCGACGCCCACGGAATCGGGTGACCCTGGGAACACCAGAGGGAACGGCAACGGTGGAGGTCTCTTCGGAGGCCCAGCCGGTTAGCCGCGCTATCGCCCGGCATGGGTGTTTCACGTGAAACATGTCGGTGTTTCACGTGAAACGCGGACCGAGGGCCGCCGCACTCACTCGAGTGTGGCGGCCCTCGGCGTATTCCTAGGTGCGTACGGCAGGATGTGCGGCATGCCCAGTGCAGAATCGACGCAAGCGAGCGCCCACGAGCCGGACCAGGTGCGGCCGACCAAGGAGGACGAGGTCGCCGCGGCCGGCAGTGAGCTGATCGGCGGCCCTGTCGGACGGCGTGCCCTGCTCGGGACGTCCTGGTGGAGCCCCGTGCGGGTGATCGCGCTCGTGGCGATCGGCATGTTCGCTCTCGGGTTGGTCCAGAAGGCGCCCTGCTACAACGGCGCCTGGTTCTTCGGTGCCAGCTCGCAGTACACGCACGCCTGCTACTCGGACATCCCGCACCTCTACCAGGGGCGCGGTTTCGCCGACGGGCTCGTGCCGTACTTCGACAAGCTCCCCGGCGACATGCAGTACCTCGAATATCCGGTGCTGACCGGTGTATTCATGGAGGTCGCCTCCTGGCTCACGCCGGGCAGCGGCAGCATCCAGGACCAGGAGCAGTGGTACTGGATGGTCAACGCCGGGATGCTCATGGTGTGCGCGGCCGTCATCGCCGTCTGTGTGACCCGCACCCACACCCGGCGTCCCTGGGACGGTCTGCTGGTCGCCCTGGCGCCCGCCTTCGCGCTGACCGCGACCATCAACTGGGACCTGCTGGCGGTCGCTCTGACGGCCGCCGCGATGCTGATGTGGTCACGGGGCCGCTCCCTCGCCTTCGGAGTCCTGCTGGGGCTCGCCACGGCCGCCAAGCTCTATCCCGTCTTCCTGCTGGGCCCGCTGTTCGTGCTGTGCTGGCGCGCGGGCAGGTGGCGGGAGTACGGGACGGCTCTGGGCGGCGCGGTGGTCGCCTGGCTGGTGGTGAACGGGCCGGTGATGCTCTTCGCCTTCGAGGGCTGGTCGAAGTTCTACACGTTCAGCCAGGAACGAGGCGTCGACTTCGGGTCCTTCTGGCTGATCATGGCCCAGAACTCGACGAACCCCCTGAGCACCGACACCGTCAACACGCTCGCCACGCTGCTGATGCTGCTGTGCTGCGCGGGCATCGCGGCCCTCACACTGACCGCTCCGCGCCGCCCGCGCTTCGCCCAGCTCGCCTTCCTGATCGTCGCCGCCTTCATCGTCACCAACAAGGTGTACTCCCCGCAGTACGTCCTGTGGCTCGTGCCGCTGGCCGCGCTGGCCCGTCCGAAGTGGCGGGACTTCCTGATCTGGCAGGCGTGCGAGGTGGCGTACTTCCTGGGCATCTGGATGTACCTCGCGTACACGACCAGCGGAGACGCCCACAAGGGCCTGCCCACCGACGGCTACCACTGGGCCATCGGGCTGCACCTGCTGGGCACGCTGTACCTGTGCGCCGTGGTCGTGCGCGACATCCTCATGCCTGAGCGGGACCCGGTGCGCCGGTCCGGCGACGACGATCCCTCGGGGGGCGTGCTCGACGGCGCGGAGGACGTCTTCGTCCTCGGCCCAGCCGCCCATCCCCCGCGGCATGCGGCCTACTTCGAGGGACCTGAAGTCGAATGGGGCAGGAAAGGCGCTCCGGGAGGGACGCTCTGAGTGGCGATTTATTTGCTCAGAGTGAGCGACTCGCAGACCGTGTCGTGTGAGGAGCATGCGTAAGGCCGTACACGGGACCCGTGTACGGCCTTACGGCTGTCCCGCGTCGCTCAGCGGTCGACGAGACGGTCGAACTGCGTGGTGGTGTGCCGCAGGTGGGCCACCAGTTCCTCGCCGACCTTCGGCTCCGGCGCGTCCGCGGGCACGAAGAGGATCGAGACCTGCATGTGCGGCGGTTCGGCGAACCAGCGCTGCTTGCCGCCCCAGACGAACGGAGAAAGGTTCCGGTTGACCGTGGCGAGGCCGGCGCGCGCGACGCCCTTGGCGCGCGGCATGACGCCGTGCATCGCCTTCGGGGCCTCCAGGCCCACCCCGTGCGACGTGCCGCCCGCCACGACCACCAGGAAGCCGTCGGAGGCCGCCTTCTGCTGCCGGTAGCCGAAGCGGTCGCCCTTGGAGACGCGCGTGACGTCCAGGACCGCGCCGCGGTACTCGGTGGCCTCGTGGTCCCCCAGCCACAGCCGCGTGCCGATGCGGGCCCGAAACCGGGTCTGCGGGAACTGCTGCTGCAGTCGGGCGAGTTCCTCGGCCTTGAGGTGGCTGACGAACATCGTGTGCAGCGGCAGGCGGGCCGCGCGCAGCCGGTCCATCCAGCCGATGACCTCCTCGACGGCGTCGGAGCCGTCGGTGCGGTCCAGCGGCAGGTGGATGGCGAAGCCCTCCAGGCGGACGTTCTCTATGGCGGCGTGCAGCTGGGGCAGGTCCTGCTCGCTGATGCCGTGGCGCTTCATCGAGGACATCACCTCGATGACCACACGGGCACCGACGAGGCCGTACACGCCGTCGACCGAGGACACCGAGCGAACGACGCGGTCGGGCAGCGGCACGGGCTCCTCGCCGCGCCGGTACGGCGTCAGGACCAGCAGGTCACCGCCGAAGAAGTCCTTGATCCGCGCGGCCTCGTACGTCGTGCCGACGGCGAGGATGTCCGCACCCAGCCGCGTGGCCTCCTCGGCCAGCCGCTCGTGCCCGAAGCCGTAGCCGTTGCCCTTGCAGACCGGGACGAGCCCCGGGAACTGGTCCTGCACGTGCTTGTGGTGCGCCCGCCAGCGCGCGGTGTCGACGTAGAGCGTGAGCGCCATGGCCGGACCTGGAACCTTTCTCGTGGCTGCGGTGTATCAGAGGTATGGGAGCGATTGAAGCAGTTGGTCGAGCTGCTGGAGCGCGGAAGGCGAGGTCAGCGGCGCGACATGTAGATGTCGAGCGCCTTGTGCAGGAGCTTGTTCAGCGGGAAGTCCCACTCGCCGAGGTACTCGGCGGCCTGACCGCCGGTGCCGACCTTGAACTGGATCAGGCCGAAGAGGTGGTCGGACTCGTCCAGCGAGTCGGAGATGCCCCGCAGGTCGTAGACGGTGGCGCCCAGCGCGTAGGCGTCGCGCAGCATCCGCCACTGCATCGCGTTCGAGGGCCGGACCTCACGGCCGATGTTGTCGGAAGCACCGTAGGAGTACCAGACGTGCCCGCCGACGATCAGCATCGTCGCCGCGGACAGGTTCACGCCGTTGTGGCGGGCGAAGTACAGCCGCATGCGGTTGGGGTCCTCGGTGTTGAGGGCCGTCCACATGCGCTGGAAGTAAGACAGCGGGCGGGGCCGGAAGTGGTCGCGCACGGCGGTGATCTCGTACAGCCGCTGCCACTCGGGCAGGTCGTCGTAGCCGCCCTGGACGACCTCGACGCCGGCCTTCTCGGCTTTCTTGATGTTGCGGCGCCACAGCTGGTTGAAGTTCTTGTGGACTTCTTCCAGGGAGCGGTTGGCCAGCGGCACCTGGAAGACGTAGCGAGGCTGGACGTCACCGAAGCCGGCGCCCCCGTCCTCGCCCTGCTGCCAGCCCATGCGGCGCAGCTTGTCGGCGACCTCGAAGGCACGCGGCTCGATGAAGTCCGCCTCGATGTCGCGCAGCCGCTTCACGTCCGGGTCCTGGATGCCCTTCTTGATGGACGCGGCCTCCCAGCGCCGGATGACGACCGGCGGGCCCATCTTCACCGAGAAGGCGCCCTGCTGCTTCAGGTGCGCCAGCATCGGCTCGATCCAGTCCTGCAGATTCGGCGCGAACCAGTTGATGACCGGGCCCTCGGGCAGATAGGCGAGGTAGCGCTTGATCTTGGGCAGCTGCCGGTAGAGGACCAGACCCGCGCCGACCAGCTCGCCGGTCCTGTCATCGAACCAGCCGAGGTTCTCCGAGCGCCACTCCGCCTTCACATCCGCCCAGGCCGGGACCTGCATGTGGCTCGCCGACGGCAGGCTCTGGATGTAGGCCAGATGCTGCTCTCGACTGATGGTCCTCAGGGTCAGGCTCATTCGGGGCGCTCCTCGGGCTGGTGTGTCCCCATGGGTACAGGGGCTCCGGCTCTAGCGCCGAAGCCTACTGCGCCTTGTGCGCGCCCCGGTTGGGCGTACGGAACCTTCGCCCCGGCCGGTGGGCGGTCGGGGCGTCTGGAGGTGTTCGTCGAGGAGTTGAAGCGGTGTCCGCGGCGTCAGTCGAAGAGCCCACCGAAGAGGCCGCCGTGCGCCATGCCGAGGAAGAAGCCGACCCCTGCCGCCCCGAGGCCGAGGATCAGGAAGAAGCGTTCGCGGGTCGTCACCGAGATCCACTGGCCGTACGCGCCGGTGAGGAGGCCCACCAGGCCGGTCCAGGAGCTGAGCAGGTGCAGGCCGTCGCTGACGAGCGCCGTGATGAACGACGTGATCCCCAGCACCAGGGTCACCGCGAGCAGCACGTCCTGGAGGGGGTGGGGCTTGCCGTCCGTGGCGAAAAGGCCTCCGGCGGTGTTGGGTCGCATTGCCTGTGCCATAGGGCACCTCCTGCGAAAAGCGGCGCATCGAGCGCCATACACACCCGATGTGTACAGATTGGCGGCCTCCGCGGCTGGATTTCAACCGGAAGCCGCTGTGCGGGTACTCTGTACCGTCTGCACCGGTGTCTGCCCAGGCAGAGCCAGAGGGATCAGGATCCATCCGGCCGACCTGGGGAAACCGCCGCCCGACCCCGATTGTCAGTGGCGGCTGCTTTACTGACAGGCACTGTTGCGTACGCATCACAACCCTCCTGCCACGGAACGACCGTGGCCGCTGAGTCCAAAGGAGGTGGGTTCCACATGCGTCACTACGAGGTGATGGTCATCCTCGACCCCGACGTCGAGGAGCGCGCTGTCTCTCCGTTGATCGAGAACTTCCTTTCTGTCGTCCGTGACGGTGGCGGAAAGGTCGAGAAGGTCGACACCTGGGGCCGTCGTCGTCTCGCGTACGAGATCAAGAAGAAGCCCGAGGGCATCTACTCGGTCATCGACCTGCAGGCCGAGCCTGCGGTCGTCAAGGAGCTCGACCGCCAGATGAACCTGAACGAGTCGGTCCTCCGGACCAAGGTCCTCCGTCCCGAGACCCACTGAGCTCTTCCGCTCAGCTGATCCCGGGATTCGAGTAGCAGCACCAAGCAGCCAGCAGCAAACCCGCCGAGAGGTTCCCCCATGGCAGGCGAGACCGTCATCACGGTCATCGGCAATCTTGTCGACGACCCCGAGCTGCGCTTCACCCCCTCCGGTGCGGCCGTCGCGAAGTTCCGTGTCGCGTCCACTCCCCGCACCTTCGACCGCCAGACGAACGAGTGGAAGGACGGCGAGAGCCTGTTCCTGACCTGCTCGGTCTGGCGCCAGGCGGCGGAGAACGTCGCCGAGTCGCTCCAGCGAGGCATGCGCGTCATCGTGCAGGGCCGGCTGAAGCAGCGGTCCTACGAGGACCGTGAGGGCGTCAAGCGCACGGTCTACGAGCTGGACGTCGAGGAAGTCGGCCCCAGCCTGCGCAACGCCACGGCCAAGGTCACCAAGACCACCGGCCGCGGTGGCCAGGGCGGTTACGGCGGCGGTGGCGGCCAGGCCGGCGGCGGCTGGGGCGGCGGCCCCGGCGGCGGTCAGCAGGGCGGCGGCGCTCCTGCCGACGACCCGTGGGCGACCGGCGCTCCCGCCGGTGGCCAGCAGGGCGGTGGCGGCGGCTGGGGCGGTGGCTCCGGCGGCAGCGGCGGCGGCTACTCGGACGAGCCCCCCTTCTAAGGGCGGGTTCGCATCCCAACTTCTTGATCACACAGGAGAAACACCATGGCGAAGCCGCCTGTGCGCAAGCCTAAGAAGAAGGTCTGCGCTTTCTGCAAGGACAAGGTCACGTACGTGGACTACAAGGACACGAACATGCTGCGGAAGTTCATTTCCGACCGCGGCAAGATCCGTGCCCGCCGCGTGACCGGCAACTGCACGCAGCACCAGCGTGACGTCGCCACGGCCGTCAAGAACAGCCGTGAGATGGCGCTGCTGCCCTACACCTCCACTGCGCGCTAAGGGAAGGGTGACCCACTCATGAAGATCATCCTCACCCACGAGGTCTCCGGCCTCGGCGCCGCGGGCGACGTCGTCGACGTCAAGGACGGTTACGCTCGCAACTACCTGATCCCGCGGAAGTTCGCGATCCGCTGGACCAAGGGTGGCGAGAAGGACGTCGAGCAGATCCGTCGTGCTCGCAAGATCCACGAGATCCAGACCATCGAGCAGGCCAACCAGGTGAAGGCCCAGCTCGAGGGCGTCAAGGTCCGCCTGGCCGTCCGCGCCGGCGACGCCGGTCGTCTCTTCGGTTCCGTCACCCCGGCCGACATCGCCTCGGCGATCAAGGCTGCCGGTGGCCCCGAGGTCGACAAGCGCCGCATCGAGGTCGCCGCGCCGATCAAGACGCTGGGCGCTCACGAGACGTCCGTGCGTCTGCACCCCGAGGTTGCCGCCAAGGTCAACATCGAGGTTGTCGCTGCCTGAGCGTTGCGCTCGCTGAAGCAGTGAGAGGGGCCGCACCCTTCAGGGGGCGGCCCCTTCCGCTTGCTTCCGCTTCTGCTGGTTTCACGTGAAACGGGGAAACGCGGGGTTTCACGTGAAACGGTCAGCGCGTCGCGCCCGTAACGAGCCAGCGGCCCGAGCGGGTGCGCAGCCACAGGGTCAGCATCCGCACGGTCATCATCAGCGTCATGGCGGCCCAGAGCGCGGTGAGTCCGCCGCCGAGGGCGGGGACGAGCAGGGCGACCGGGGTGAACACCGCCAGGGTGAGCAGCATCGCCCATGCCAGATACGGTCCGTCGCCCGCGCCCATCAGGACCCCGTCCAGGACGAAGACGACACCGGAGATCGGCTGCGAGATCGCCACGATCACCAGAGCGGGCAGTGCCGTGTTCTTGACCGCCGAGTCGCTGGTGAACAGAGGCAGGAACGCCGGACGGGTGAGCAACACCAGCAGACCCAGGAGGAGTCCGACCGCGATGCCCCACTCGACCATGCGACGACACACGTCACGGGCGCCCTGGGTGTCTCCCGCGCCGAGGTAGCGTCCGATGATGGCCTGGCCCGCGATGGCTATGGCGTCGAGGGCGAAGGCGAGCAGGCTCCACAGGGACAGGATGATCTGGTGCGCTGCGATGTCGGCGTCGCCCAGGCGGGCCGCGACGGCCGTGGCGATCATCAGGATCGCCCGCAGCGAGAGGGTACGTACCAGCAGAGGCACACCGGCCTGCGCGGAAGCCTTGATCCCGGCGGCGTCGGGCCGCAGCGAGGCACCGTGCTTGCGTGCCCCGCGCAGGACGACCACGAGATAAGCAGCGGCCATGCCGCACTGTGCGATGACGGTGCCCCAGGCAGAGCCCGCGATGCCGAGGTCCGCGCCGTAGACGAGTGCGGCGTTGAGAGCGGCGTTGGCCACGAAACCGGCGACGGCGACGTAGAGCGGCGTCTTCGTGTCCTGCAATCCACGCAGGACACCGGTCGCGGCGAGGACGACCAGCATGGCCGGTATGCCGAGTGAGGAGATCCGCAGATAGGTGGTCGCATACGGGGCTGCCGTGTCCGAGGCGCCGAAGAGGTCCACGAGGGCCGGCGCCGTGGGCAGGACGACGGCGATGACAGCGGCGCCGAGCAGCAGTGCCAGCCAGATGCCGTCCATGCCCTGGCGGATGGCGGCCGGCAGTTCGCCCGCGCCGACGCGTCGGGCGACGGCCCCCGTGGTGGCATAGGCGAGGAAGACGAACACGCTGACGGCTGTCATCAGGAGGGCCGAGGCGACGCCGAGTCCGGCGAGCTGGGCCGTGCCGAGATGGCCGACGATCGCACTGTCGGCCATGACGAAGAGGGGCTCGGCGACGAGGGCGCCGAAGGCCGGGACGGCCAGCGCGACGATCTCTCGGTCGTGCTGTCGCCGGGCGGCTCGGGGGCGCGCGGGGGCCTGTGTCATGTGCACCAATCTAATCGTCCACAGGTAAGAGATGCAAAGCATTAGTGACCCTTACTGCATGTCCTGTGGTGTGCACTCCTGTGTACGGTTCGCAGCGATCTTGGCCTGACTGGGGAAGTTTTTCTTCTGCACAGCCGGTGGACGGTAAAGCCGCAGGTCAGAGGGTCTTCGCTGGACGGTTCGAGGGCTTGTTCACAGGCCTGTCCACCGGGTCGTGCACAGGATTCGCGGAGTTCTCCACAGCATCTGGGCCGTCGTCCACATGGCCTGTGGATAACCAGATTGGCTGACGGTGCCGACGGGCCTACGGTGGTCCGGCGCCCGCTCCGTCCGCTGGTTTTGAAATCGACATAAAACCGGCGCGCCGTAACCGGAGTTGGGCCTCTCAGTTGTCAGTGCCGTGCCGTAGAAATGAGGGGCACGGCTAGGTCCGCTCGGCGGACGGGAGGAGGTGGCTCGGTGAGCATTTCCGAGCCCTTGGACGACCCGTGGGCCGACAGCGGTCCCAGTGATCGTCTGCCCGCCTCCCGCCGACGCGGCGACGGGGTCCGTGGCCGCGACGAGCAGCACGACCGTGGCCGGGACAACGGAGTGTGGGACGGCTCGGGCTCGTCGTTCGAGCGCGTGCCGCCGCAGGACCTCGAGGCCGAGCAGTCCGTCCTCGGCGGCATGCTGCTGTCCAAGGACGCCATCGCGGACGTCGTCGAGATCCTCAAGGGCCACGACTTCTACAAGCCGGCCCACGAGACGATCTACCAGGCCATCCTCGACGTCTACGCGAAGGGCGAGCCGGCCGACCCCATCACGATCGCCGCCGAGCTCACCAAGCGCGGCGAGATCAACAAGGTCGGCGGGGCCGCGTATCTGCACACGCTCGTCCAGACGGTTCCGACGGCGGCGAATGCGGCGTACTACGCGGAGATCGTTCACGAGCGCGCCATCCTGCGCCGTCTGGTCGAGGCCGGTACGCGCATCACGCAGATGGGATACGCGGCCGACGACGACGTCGACGAGATCGTCAACCGCGCCCAGGCGGAGATCTACGCGGTCACCGAGCAGCGCACCAGCGAGGACTATCTCCCGCTCGGCGACATCATGGAGGGCGCCCTCGACGAGATCGAGGCGATCGGCTCACGCAGCGGCGAGATGACCGGGGTGCCCACGGGGTTCACAGACTTCGACTCGCTCACCAACGGCCTGCATCCGGGCCAGATGATCGTCATCGCCGCGCGTCCCGCGATGGGCAAGTCGACGCTCGCACTGGACTTCGCGCGGGCGGCGTCGATCAAGCACAACCTGCCGAGCGTCATCTTCTCCCTCGAGATGGGCCGCAATGAGATCGCGATGCGTCTGCTGTCCGCCGAGGCCCGGGTCGCCCTGCACCACATGCGGTCCGGCACGATGACCGACGAGGACTGGACACGGCTGGCCCGCCGGATGCCGGACGTGTCGGCCGCCCCGCTCTACATCGACGACTCCCCGAACCTGTCGATGATGGAGATCCGCGCCAAGTGCCGCCGCCTCAAGCAGCGCAACGACCTGAAGCTGGTCGTCATCGACTACCTCCAGCTGATGCAGTCCGGTGGTTCGAAGCGCGCCGAGAGCCGACAGCAGGAGGTCTCGGACATGTCCCGCAACCTCAAGCTGCTCGCCAAGGAGCTGGAGATCCCGGTCATCGCGCTGTCCCAGCTCAACCGTGGCCCCGAGCAGCGTACGGACAAGAAGCCGATGGTCTCCGACCTGCGTGAGTCCGGCTCCATCGAGCAGGACGCCGACATGGTCATCCTGCTGCACCGCGAGGACGCCTACGAGAAGGAGTCGCCGCGCGCGGGCGAGGCCGACCTGATCGTGGCCAAGCACCGAAACGGCCCGACGGCGACGATCACGGTCGCCTTCCAGGGCCACTACTCGCGATTCGTGGACATGGCACAGACCTGATCCGGCGCCTTGGGAGAAATGCCCTCGACGCGGGGTGCCGGGACGGGTGGACTGGGGCCATGACGACACCTCAGGAAGAGCTGCTCCCCGGCACCCGTCGCGCGCTGCTGCACCGCATCGCGGTCGCCCAGGCCGAAGGGCGCGCGCCGTCGCTCGTCGCGACCGTCGTGCGTGGTGGGGAGTCCGTGTGGACGGGCGCGCGGACTTCGGTCGAGGGACACGGACCGGACGAGAACGTGCAGTACCGCATCGGCTCGATCACCAAGACCTTCACCGCCGTACTCGTGCTGCGGCTGCGCGACGAGGGTCTGCTCGACCTCGCGGATCCGCTGGAGAAGCATCTGCCGGGGACCGGCGCGGGGGAGGCGACCATCGCCGAACTGCTCGCGCACACGGGAGGGTTGGCAGCCGAGACACCCGGGCCGTGGTGGGAGCGGAGCCCAGGGTCGCTGCGGCCCGAACTCGCCGACGTCCTGGGCAAGCAGCCCCGTCTGCATCCGGCCGGGCGGCGGTTCCACTACTCCAACCCGGGCTACACGCTGCTCGGCGCGTTCATCGAGAAGCTGCGCGGCGCCCCGTGGGAGGAGGTCCTTCGGCGTGAAGTGCTCGAACCCCTGGGCCTGGAACGGACGAGCGTGCGGCCCCAGACACCGCATGCGGGCGGCTGGGCGGTGCATCCGTGGGCCGACGTGATGCTGCCGGAGCCCGCCGAGGATCTCGGGCGGATGGCACCGGCAGGGCAACTGTGGTCCACCACAGGTGACTTGGCGCGGTTCGCTGTCTTCCTGGTCAAGGGCGACGAGCGGGTGCTGAGCGCCGAGTCGCTGCGGGAGATGAGGACGCCGGCGGCAGCTATGGAGATGGCGGACGTGGCGAGCGGTTACGCGTACTGCCTGGGCATGGAGATCCGGCACCAGGACGGACGGGCCCTCGTCGGGCACACGGGATCGCTGCCGGGCTTCCTCGCGTGCCTGATGATCTCCGTGGAGGACGACGTGGCGGCGGTCGTCCTGGCCAACTGCACCTCGGGCCCGCCGCTGTTCACGGTCGCCGCCGATCTCGTCCGTATCGTCGCCGAGGCAGAACCGCGCATCCCCAGCCCATGGCAGCCGCTGCGTGACGTCGATCCGTCGGTGCTGGAGCTGGCGGGGCAGTGGTACTGGGGAACGCACGCCTTCGCCCTGCGGTTGACGGCCGACGGGCTCGTCTCGCTGGAGCCGCTGTCCGGCAACGGGCGTCGTTCACGGTTCCGGCCGAATGGCGACGGCACCTGGACGGGGCTGGAGGGCTACTACGCCGGAGAATCCCTGAAGGCCGTACGACGGCCCGACGGGTCCGTGAGCCATCTGGACCTCGGATCGTTCGTGTTCACGCGCCAGCCGTACGACGAGGGGGCTCCTGTGCCGGGCGGTGTCGATCCCGAGGGATGGCGCGGGATCGGCTAGGCGGCGGAATGCGCTGGGCCTCTGTTTCACGTGAAACAGAGGCCCTCGCCTGTTTACAGCTGGAGCTTGAAGCCCACGTGCGAGGCTGTGAAACCGAGCCGCTCGTAGAAGCGGTGGGCGTCGGTGCGCGTGGTGTCGGACGTCAGCTGCACCAACTGGCAGCCCTGGCGCCGGGACTCGTCGATCGCCCACTCGATGAGCTGTGTTCCCAGGCCGCTGCCGCGCTCATCGGCGTGAATGCGCACGCCTTCGATGATCGACCTGGTGGCGCCGCGCCGGGACAGCCCGGGGACGATCGTGAGCTGCAGCGTGCCGACGACACGGCCTTCGCGGACCGCGACGACCAGGTGCTGGTTCGGATCGGCGCTGAACCGCTCCAGCGCGGACAGGTACGGGGTGAGGTCGTCCGGTGACTCGCGCTGGGCGCCCAGCGGATCATCGGCGAGTAGGCCGACGATCGCGGGAACGTCGTCGTCGACCGCGGCACGTATCTCAAGATCTCCCATGGCCGCACCCTACGCGCGGCGGCCGGTGCCTAGGCGGGTACCGGTGCCTTCAGCGTCTCCACGACCCGGACCAGCGGAGCCAGCTCGGGATTCTTGGCGGCCTCGTCGAGGGCTTCCCGCAGCGCGGTGTCATTGGTCGGCCGCGCCTCCTCCAGAAGCTTCAGGCCCGCCTCGGTGACGTTCGTGTAGATGCCGCGGCGGTCGGTGGGGCACAGGTAGCGCTCCAGGAGCCCGCGGTCCTCGAGACGGGTGACCAGGCGCGTGGTGGCGCTCTGGCTGAGGACGACCGCGTCGGCGACCTGCTTCATCTGCAGATGGCCCCCCTCGCCGTCGTGCTGCCGACTGAGCACGTCGAGCAGGGAGTACTCGCGCACGCTCAGGTCGTGCTGGGACTGCAGTGAGCGCTCGATGTGGGCCTCGATCCTCCCGTGCAGCAGGGAGAGGGCGCACCAGCCCTGGGCGAGGGCGGTGAGCGCGGGGTCCGTCGCTGTCATGGGCGTTTCCTCCGTCCCGGGCGGCTGTCTCCAGGATAGAGCAGGCACGCAATAGTCTGCGATTGCATTTTTACCGCGTCTGCAACTATTGTGAACGCACGCAAAGCGCTCCTGCAATCTTCTAGGAAGGTGTACCTCTTTATGCCTCTCGCGCTACTGGCCCTCGCGATCGGGGCCTTCGGAATCGGAACGACCGAGTTCGTGATCATGGGCCTGCTGCCCGAGGTCGCGGGCGACTTCGGGGTCTCCATCCCCACGGCCGGCTTCCTGGTGACCGGCTATGCGCTCGGCGTCGTGTTCGGCGCCCCGCTGATGACCGTGCTCGGGACCAAGGTGTCCCGGAAGCGGATGCTGATGCTGCTCATGGGCCTGTTCATCGCCGGCAACCTGCTCTCCGCCCTCGCCCCCGCCTTCGCCGTCATGCTGATCGGCCGGGTGGTCGCCTCGCTGGCGCACGGCGCCTTCTTCGGCATCGGCTCCGTGGTCGCGGCCGACCTGGTCGCCCCGGACAAGAAGGCCGGAGCCATCGCGATGATGTTCACCGGACTGACCGTCGCCAACGTCGTCGGCGTCCCGCTGGGCACGCTCGTCGGGCAGTCCGTCGGCTGGCGCGTCACCTTCGGGATCGTCGCGGCCCTCGGCGTCGTCGGCCTGGCCGGCATCGCCAAGCTCGTCCCCGAGGTGCCCAAGCCGGAGGGCGTGCGTCTGCGGCACGAACTGGCCGCCTTCAAGAACGTCCAGGTCCTGCTCGCCATGGCGATGACCGTCCTCGGCTTCGGCGGCGTCTTCGCGGCCATCACCTACATCGCGCCGATGATGACCCACGTCGCCGGCTTCGCCGACGGCTCCGTCACCTGGCTGCTGGTCCTCTTCGGCCTCGGCATGGTCGGCGGCAACCTCGTCGGCGGCCGGTTCGCCGACCGCGCCCTGATGCCCATGCTGTACGTCTCCCTGAGCGCTCTGGCCGTCGTGCTCGCGCTCTTCACGCTCACCGCGCACAACAAGCTGCTCGCGGCCGTCACGATCGCGCTGATCGGCGCCCTGGGCTTCGCCACCGTCCCGCCGCTGCAGAAGCGTGTCCTCGACCAGGCGCACGGCGCCCCCACCTTGGCCTCCGCCGTGAACATCGGTGCCTTCAACCTCGGCAACGCGCTGTCCGCCTGGCTCGGCGGCCTCGTGATCGCGGCGGGCCTCGGCTACACCGCCCCGAACTGGGTCGGCGCCGTACTCGCCGCGGCCGCCCTGCTCCTCGCCTTCCTCTCGGCCGCCCTTGAGCGACGCGACGGTGCCCCCAGCACCGTCGTAGCGGGATCCGTGGCCGTCGAACCGCAGGCCGCCGTTCGGCACTGAAGCAGGGCCGGACGGACGCGGGGCCAGGGTCGTCCCCACGTCCCCCGGCGCGGCGCCCCTCAGCACCGACCAGCACCACTTGGCACCAGTACCGACCAGCACGACCCGCACAGCCCTAGGAGAACCCCCTCATGAGCACCTCCATCGCCGTCGCCCCGCTGACGATCCAGGACGCCGAGGTCCTCGTGACCGCGGCCCGCCGAGCCGCCGAGGCCTCCGGGGCCACGGTGAGCGTCACCGTCCTGGACGCGGGCGGCCATCTGCTGGCCTTCCGGCGTGACGACCGTGCCGTCCTGATCTCCGGCGAGACCAGCACCCGCAAGGCGTACACCGCCCTCCAGTTGAACGCACCGACTGCCGACCTGGTCGACGCCGTGCAGCCCGGCGGCCTCTTCCACACCCTGCCCACCGCCCTGGACCGGCCCCTGCTGTTCATCGCGGGCGGCGTGCCGGTCCACCGCGACGGTCGACTGATCGGCGCGATCGGGGTCGGTGGCGGCACGCCGGAGCAGGACCACGCCTTCGCCACGACGGCCGTAAAGGCCCTCGCCTGACGGCGACGTTCAACACGGCATCCGTTGACGGCATCCGTTCCATGACGGCACCCGTTGCGTGACAGCACCTGTTGCGTGCGAAACGCCGGTTCCCGACAGTCTCGGGAACCGGCGCCGTCGTATCGGTGCGCGCGTCAGCCCGCCGCGACCGTGACCGGCGCGAACCGCCGACGCCAGTCACCAGGCAGCTCCGTGATCCCGTACGTCATGACCGCGTTGAAGGCGACGGACGCCAGACCGCGCTCCTTCGCCCACTCCAGCAGCTCTTCGTGCCGTACGTCGATATCGGTGCGCAACGGGCGGTCCGTATGGGCGGCGAGCGAGGCGATGAGCGCCTTCGCCGTGGAGGTGTCGCGGGCGATCAGCGGGCCCACGACCTGGTTGTCCATGTTGGGCCAGGCGGCGGCGTATCCGATGAGCCGCCCGTCCTCCTCGGCGACACGCAACTGGTCGGCGAAGGCGGGCAGCCGGGTGATGACGTGCGTGCGGTCGGCGCCGAACACCTCCTCGTCCATCCGGAGGATCGCGGCAAGGTCCTCGGCCGTCGCCGCGCGCGTGAACACCTCGGGCTCCGGACCGCCGGGTGTGAAGTGCCCGAGCACCATCTCCGCCCGGCCGGTGACCTTGAAGCCGAGCTCCTCGTAGAGCGGCCGACCGTACGGCGTCGCGTGCAGGGTCAGGGGCGTGGTGCCCATCGCCGAGACGATGTGGCGCATCAGCCGGCGTCCGACGCCCTGGCGGGCATGCCGTTCGGCGACCAGGACCATGCCGATGGCCGCGAGGGCGGGGCGCTCCTGGGGTCCGTACTCGGTGACGGCGCAGGCGCTGACGAGGCCGCCGTCGGGATCGTCGATGCCGTAGCCCTTCCCGGCTGTGAGGAGGAAGCCCCACTTGTGCTCCTCTCGTGGCCACCCCCGGTCCTCGGACAAGTCGGCGCAGGCGGTGAGATCGCGCAGGGTCAGACGGCGGATGGGCAGAGAGGCAAGGGAAGGAGTCGGCACGCAGGTCAGGCTGTCCGACCGGGGCCCTCGGCGTCCACCTGTTTCCGCAGACACAGGCGAGCTTTTGGCCAGCCCTGGACAACGGCACAGCGTAAGCGGGCGGGCACCTGACGTTTCACGTGAAACACGTAAGAACAATGGGTGTCCAAGCCTCCTTGAGAGAGGAGGAGAGTGCCTGCCACTAGCCTCTGGGCGCATGGCGAGACTTCATCTCTTCGATCTGGACGGCACGTTGTTGCACGGCACCTCCGCGCCGGTGGAGATATCCCGGCAGCTCGGCCTGGAATCCGAGACCGTGGCGCTCGATCAGGCGGTCTCGTCGGGACTGATAGGTCCGCCGGAGTACGCGGACCAGGTGCGCGCGCTGTGGGCGGACCTCACGGAGACGCATGTCGCGGCGGCCTTTGAGGCGGCCCCGTGGCTGGCCCGTATTCGCGATGTATGGGCGGAGCTCAGGCGACGGGGTGACTACTGCGCCGTTGTGTCGCTGTCTCCGTCCTTCTTCGTGGAACGGCTCCTCGACTGGGGCGCGCATGCCGCGTACGGCTCCCGGTTTCCGGCCCTGCCGTTCAGGGCACCCGTGGACCCGGCCGGAGTTCTCAGTGCGGCGGCCAAGGTCCGGATCGC
The DNA here is from genome assembly GCF_054782695.1 of Streptomyces deserti. Taxonomy (NCBI): domain Bacteria; kingdom Bacillati; phylum Actinomycetota; class Actinomycetes; order Kitasatosporales; family Streptomycetaceae; genus Streptomyces; species Streptomyces deserti. The sequence goes on along the minus strand of NZ_BAAGRZ010000009.1, from coordinate 6,604 downwards.
CGACCGGCTGTGCGCGGAGTTCGGCGTCACCCGCGCCGACTGTGTTGCCTACGGCGGCTCACTCTCGGACAAGGACCTGTTCGCCGCGGTACCGATCTCCGTCGCGGTCAATGCGAGCCGCCATCTGTCCGGGCTCGCGACCCACTCGTACACGGGGAAGGATCTGTGGGAAGCCTATGAATTGGTGCCCGGCACCCGGTAATTGACGGAACCGATGGTTCGCGCCGCTCCCTCATTCGTGAAGGGGGAAGGGGGGACTTGTGTGCGCGGCTGCGGCCGGTATGGTCGACTCCGGTTCGCGTTGGGGATTGAGGTGCACACTTCCCGTGTGGACCGAGACCAGGGCAATGAGCCTAACGGGACGGAGAGATCGAGGACCCGCGTTTCCGGTTATGCGGCCGGGCGTCCCTGCGGAGTGGGACGCTCGGTGAGAGGACTGCGGCCAATGTCACACTCTCGCCTTACTTGTCCGTACGGAGCTGGAATACGGGTTGAATGTGGCCGCATCGGCCACGACGCCGGACGCGGAAAGCACACCGCCAGCGGGGGAAAGAAGGCACCTTCCGACCGAGGAAGTGCGCAGACCGACCGAAAGATGTTCGAGGCGAGGCACACCATGGACGCTCCGACCACCACGTCGGCCGACAACGGCACTTCCGGCGGCGGGAGCGGCTGGTTCACGCCGCGCAAGCAGCCGACGCCGACGTCGGGCGATGAGTCCGGTACATCCGAGGCGCGCCGCCCCGCCGCGATACGGCCGGTCGGCAGGCCCGCGGCCGACACGGAGGCGCCGACGGGCGGCACCGAACGTCCCGCCTCGACGACCGAGACCGCGCTGCCTGCCCCGGCGGGCGGCGCCGCGCGGCCCGTACCCGGCGCGGACCACGCACCGTCGGGGACCGGCACGCCGGACGCGGATCCCGGGTCCCTTGCCGCGCTGTCGGCCCCCGCCTCCGTGACCACACCGCAAGCCACCCCTCCCGTGGCGCCCCGGCGCGCCCCGGCCCCGCCGCCCCCCATGCCCTCGTCGGGCACCCAGGCCCCCGATCCCGCGTCGCCAGCCGCCAGCCCGGCCGTCCCACCGTTCGCCCCCGCCACGGTTCCTCCCGCCGGCCTCCACGTCCCTGCGCAGCATCCCGCGCCGGCCTCCGCTCCGGTCTCGGCCCCGGACGAGGAGGCGTCTCCGGATGCCGTCCTCATCCGCCGGACCATGGCCGAGGTCGCCCCCGTGGCCGACAAGGTCACCTCGTACTTCTACGCGCTGCTCTTCGTCCGCCATCCCGACCTGCGGTCGCTGTTCCCGGCCGCCATGGACACCCAGCGGGACCGGCTGCTCAAGGCGCTGCTCACGGCGGCCGAGCACATCGACAACAAGGAAGTCCTCGTCGACTACCTGCAGAACCTCGGCCGGGGCCACCGCAAGTACGGCACCCGCGCGGAGCATTACCCGGCCGTCGGCGAATGCCTGATCGGCGCCCTCAGCAAGTACGCCTCCCACGTCTGGGACGCGGACATGGAGGCGGCCTGGGTCCGGACGTACACCACGATCTCGCAGACCATGATCGACGCGGCGGCCGCGGACGAGTTGCGCGCTCCGGCCTGGTGGTACGCGGAGATCGTCGCGCACGACCTGAGAACCCCGGACGTCGCGGTCCTCACCGTCCGCCCCGACCAGCCCTATCCCTTCCTCGCCGGGCAGTACACGAGCGTGGAGACGCCCTGGTGGCCGCGGATCTGGCGGCACTACTCCTTCGCCTCGGCACCCCGCTCGGACGGGCTGCTGTCGTTCCACGTGAAGGCCGTCCCGGCCGGCTGGGTGTCCAACGCGCTGGTGCACCGTGCCCGGCCCGGCGACGTCCTCCGGCTCGGCCCGCCGGCCGGTTCCATGACCGTGGACCACACCACTGACAGCGGACTGCTCTGCCTGGGCGGCGGCACCGGCATCGCCCCCATCAAGGCGCTGGTCGAGGACGTCGCCGAGCACGGGGAGCGGCGACCGGTCGAGGTGTTCTACGGAGCCCGTACCGACCACGACCTGTACGACATCGACACCATGCTCCGGCTGCAGCAGCGCCACCCGTGGCTCTCGGTCCGCGCCATCATCGACGAGCAGGCGCACCAGCAGCTGCCGGACGCGATACGCGCGTACGGCCCGTGGAACGAGTTCGACGCCTACCTCTCGGGCCCGCCCGGCATGATCCGCAGCGGCGTCCACGCGCTGAGGGACATCGGCATCCCGTCGGAGCGGATACGCCACGACTCGGTGGAGGAACTCGTCGGGGCCCGCGACTGACCGGCGCGGCGATCAGCCCAGGTCAGGGGCGTGCATGGCGCGGACGCCCTCGATGTTGCCGTCCAGGTAGTGCCGCAGTGACAGCGGGACGAGGTGCACGGAGGCGATGCCGACCCGGGTGAACGGCACCCGCACGATCTCATACTCGCCGGCGGGCTCGTCCACCTCCGGGCCGTGCCGCAGGGACGGGTCCATGGACTCCAGGCGGCAGACGAAGAAGTGCTGCACTTTCACCCCGGTCGCGCCACCGTCCTCGCCGATGTGCTCCACGGTGTCCACGAAGCAGGGCACCACGTCGGTGATCTTCGCGCCGAGCTCCTCGTACACCTCGCGGTGCAGGGCGTCGACGACAGTCGAGTCACGCGGCTCGACCCCGCCCCCGGGGGTGACCCAGTAGGGATCCACACCGGGCTTGGTGCGCTTGATCAGGATCAGGTCGTCACCGTCCAGCAGAACGGCGCGGGCGGTGCGCTTGACCACGGGTCGGACGGTCATGGGTGAAATGTGGCCCGGCTGGTTCCACGTGAAACATCGCGAAACGTCACCGGTCGGGGCCGGTGCGTGATGCCCGCTCAGCACCAGTCGGCCGCCGCGCGCTGCAGCCACTCGTGGGCGCGTGCGATGTGCGGCATCGCCAGGGTTCCGGTGCGGACCACCAGGAAGTACGTCCGCAGTGGCGGCACCGTCGGCTCGTGCAGGGCGACGACGTCACCCCGCTCCAGCGCGTCCGCGCACAGGTAGCGGGGCAGCACCGCCAGCCCCGCACCCGCGACCGTACAGGCGAGGACCGCGCGCAGGTCGGGGACGATGACGGTGCCCGGGGCGGCCGGGCGGGAGTCGAAGACGGATGCCCAGTAGCGGGAGACGAAGGGCAGCGACTCGTGCACCTCGACGACGGGGACGTGCTCCAGAGCGGGTGCTGCGTTGCGGTCCAGCTCCCCGGCGGCGATCTGCTTGGCCCAGCGCGCAGCGGCGACCAGGACGTGCTCCTCGTCGCAGAGCGCGGTCGCCGTGAGAAGGGCGCCGCGCGGCCGGGCCGTGCTGATGGCCAGATCATGGTGCCCGGCGGCCAGTCCTTCCAGCGTCTCCTCGGCGTTCCCGAAGGAGGCGCGCAGAGCGAAACCCTGACCGTCCTCGCCGGTCAGCTCTGTCAGGGCGGGCAGCGCCCGTTCGGCGGTGAACTCCGGTGGCCCGGCGAGGTGCAGCGTCCGTAAGGAGGAGTCGTCGTCCAGCCCGGTCTCGGCTATCTCCACCAGGGCGTCGAGATGCGGTGCGGCCTTGTGGGCGAGCTCGTCGCCGATGGTCGTCGGGGTCACGCCGCGGGCCTGCCGTAAGAACAGGGGGCGGCCCAGCTGCCGTTCCAGTGTGCGGATCTGGGAGGTGACGGCCGGCTGGGAGAGGCCGAGCAGCGCGGCGGCGCGGGTGAAGGAGCCGGCCCGGTGCACGGTCACAAACGTGCGCAGCAAGGCCAGATCCACAGCACACCCTCCCCTCGTCGCGCCCCGCTCCCGGCCCCCTGGGGCGCGCACAACTATAAATAAGTCGATAGGTCTCTGTCGCTACTGTGATTGGACACTGACAGAGAGTCAACTAGCCTTGTTCGCGCGGTTCTTCGCGCGCGGAACCGAGGACGGTCCGAGCCACGAGGGGGGAGGCTCGGACCGTTCGCTTGTGCGGAGCCGAACCCGGACGGCACACAGGCGAGTGCGATCACGTGCGCAAAGGTGACGCGGTCCGCCGCGCACAAGGCGCTTCAGCCCGCCGACGCGTCCAGTGCGCGCAGCACATCCGCCACCAGATCCTCGGGATCCTCAGCACCGACCGAGAAACGGATGAAGCCCTCCGGCACCGCGTCCCCGCCCCAGCGTCCGCGCCGCTCGGCCGTGGACCGCACTCCACCGAAGCTCGTCGCGTCGTCCACGAGCCGCAGGGCCTCAAGGAAACGGTCGGCACGCGCGCGCGTGGGCAGCGTGAAGGAGACCACGCACCCATAGCGCCGCATCTGCTGCGAGGCGATCTTGTAGGAGGGGTCGCTCATCAGGCCCGGGTAACGCACCCCGAGCTCCTCCGGCCTGTCCCGCAGCGCCCGAGCGACCGCCAGCGCGTTGGCACACTGCCGGTCGACACGCAGCTGGAGCGTGGCGAGGGAACGGTGCGCGAGCCAGGCCTCCATGGGCCCGGGGATCGCGCCCACGATCTTGCGCCAGCGGCGTACGGCGGCCATGGCCTCGGCGTCGCGGCCGGTGACGTATCCCAGGAGGAGATCGCCGTGCCCGGTGAGCTGCTTGGTGCCGCTGGCCACCGAGAAGTCGGCACCGAGGTCCAGCGGGCGCTGGCCGAGCGGGGTGGCGAGGGTGTTGTCGACGGCTACCAGGGCGCCACGCGCGTGTGCCGCCTCGGTGAGCCGCCGGACGTCGCACACGTCGAGCCCGGGGTTCGACGGCGTCTCGATCCACAGCAGCTTCGCGCCGTCGAGGACGTCGAGCTGGGCGTCACCGCCGGTCGGCGCGGTGCGCACTTCGATGCCGTACGCCTCCAGCTGGGCGCGCACCAGAGGCAGCGCCTGGTAGCCGTCGCTGGGCAGGACGACCGCGTCCCCGGCCCGGAGCTGCGAGAAGAGCACCGAGGAGATCGCGGCCATACCGGAGGCGAACACCAGCGTCTCGACGCCGTCCTGCCCGGGCGCCTCCAGCTCGCCGATGGCGCGCTCGAGCAGTGTCCAGGTGGGGTTCTCGTCACGGCCGTAGGTGTACGGGCCGGTGGGGTCGCCCGGCAGGTGGAAGTGGGCGGCGAACACGGGGCCCGGCAGGGTCGGCTCGTGCTTGACCGGCTCGGGCAGTCCGGCCCGCACCGCGCGCGTGCCATCGCCGAGACCGCTCCCGTCGCCTACGAGGTGCTGCTCGGGGCCGCCCGCGTGCTCGCCGGTGCCGTCCGTCGCGGAATCGCTCATGCCGCCCGTCCCTCCACTTCCTCGCGCACCGCGGCGAGCAGACCGGCGCTCGCCCCCTCCACCATCTCGAGGCACTCCTCGAAGCCGTCCCTGCCGCCGTAGTACGGGTCCGGTACGTCGACGTCGTCGCCGGCGGCGGGATCGTAGGAACGCAGCAACCGCAGCTTGGCCGCGTCCGCTTCCGTGGGCGCGAGTCGGCGCAGGGCCTTGAGGTGGCTCGCGTCCAGGGCGATGACGAGGTCGAGGCGGGCGAACCAGGACGGCTGGAACTGCCGGGCCGTGTGGTCGATCGCGTAGCCGTTCTCCTCCAGGACGGCCACGGTGCGCGGGTCGGCGCCCTCGCCCTCGTGCCAGCCGCCCGTGCCGGCGCTGTCGACCTCGACCAGGCCGTCGAGCCCGGCCTCCGTCACGCGGGCGCGGAAGACGGCCTCGGCCATCGGGGAACGGCAGATGTTCCCGGTGCAGACGAAGCAGACGCGGTAGGTCATGGCGTTCAGTCCCCGTCGGGCAGGACGACGTGCAGGGCCCAGGACACGATCGAGATGATCAGGCCGCCCACGACGGCCGTCCAGAAGCCCTCGACGTGGAAGCTCAGGTCCAGCTTGTCGGCCGCCCATGAGGTGAGCAGCAGCATCAGCGCGTTCACCACCAGGGTGAACAGGCCGAGCGTCAGGATGAGCAGCGGGAGGCTCAGGAGCTTCACGATCGGCTTGACCAGGAAGTTCACCAGGCCGAAGATCAGCGCGACGACGAGCAGCGTGCCGACCTTCTTGCCTGTGCTGTCACCGGTCAGGGTGATCTTGTCGAGCAGCCAGACGGCGACCGCCAGGGCGCCCGCGTTGGCGATCGTCTTGACTAGGAAATTCTTCATGTGTCTGATCGTTGCAGACGCGATCGGACATCAGCAGTGAGGCAGGGACTACGAGGCGATGAAGGCATTCCGGCTGGACGAACTGGAGGCGGAGCGCGCCGCCAACGAGGGGGCGTACCTTCAGTTCCTGCGGGAGCGGAACATGTCGGTCGGCCTGTACGCCCTGAACGCGGGCGAGCACGATCCGCAGCAGCCCCACAACCAGGACGAGGTGTACTTCGTCGTCAGCGGCCGCGCGTCGATCACCGTCGGTCTGGAGACGACCCAGGTGGCGCGGGGCAGCGTGGTGTACGTACCGGCGGGTGTCGCCCACAAGTTCCACCACATCACCGAGGACCTGAGGGTCCTGGTGGTGTTCTCTCCGCCCGAGAGCTGAGCCGCCGCCTCCGGGTTCCCTAGACGAGTAGTTCCGATTGTGGGCTTCACGGACGCAGGGAGGGTGTCCAACATCGGGTTGTGACGACCGAGTTAGACACCCTCTTGACCGCAC
>NZ_BAAGRZ010000008.1:0-272880 GCF_054782695.1 Streptomyces deserti | reverse complement strand
GGCGTTGCCTTGAACGCGGCGTGTTCTGCTCACTCGACGAACTGAAGACCGCGCTCGAGGACTGGATCAAGACCTGGAACGAGCAGGCCAGACCCTTCAAGTGGACCAAAACCGCAGACCAGATCATCGACCGCATCTGCCGCTACTGCGACAGGATCTCCGGACCGGGACACTAGCCGTCGTCCCCCAAGCGGCGGTCGCCCCCCCAAGCGGCGGTCGGCCCCCAAGCGGCGGTCGGCCCCCGTCGGGGGGCCGACCGCGCACCCGGCCTGGCCGCCGTCACCGTGTCTCGGGCGTCGGCTGGGGATGGCCCCCGGCCTCCAGCAGCGGAGCCGCGTGGCGCTCGGGCCGGTGCACGCCCTCCGCCGGGATACGGCTGCGCGGGGTGTCGGCGCCGCCGGGCAGCGGGACCGGGCGCCGGGCCACGAGGCGGCCGACCCAGCGGCGTCCGCAGTGCTCGCAGGACGGTGCCCCTCCGGGGGTGTACGGGGACGGGACGGCGGTGTTGTCCCGGTAGAAGTACTCCCACTCGTCTCCGTGGTCGTCCAGGTAGCGCTGGACGTCGTAGTCGACGCTCCAGCGGTGCCAGCACGACCCACAGGTGAACTCGACTCGTTCGACGGCAAGTTCGGTGATCACTGCGGCACACCTCCGATCCGACCTGCTTATCCCACCTTGCCCCGATGCATCCGGCCTCGCTACTTCACTTACCGCGCCGCCTCAGACTTGACAATAGGGCGCTCAAGTTTTATTCAAACTAATAAGGCAAAGTGGCGCCGAACCGCAGGTCGCAAGGGTCGGGAGGTGACTCACGCAGATGCCGACGGCCGATGCCAGAGCCGGTGATCCGCAGGCCGTGCGCGATCCGTACGCCGTGCTCGGGGTGGACCCCTCGGCGTCCGCCGAGGTGATCACCTCCGCCTTCCGCCGCCTGGTGCGGGAACTGCGGCCCGACACCCGCGTCGACGCCGTCACCGCCGAGCGGTTCGGACAGCTGCGGACGGCGTACGACACCCTCCGCGACCCCGCGCTGCGGGCGGCGTACGACCGTACGCGCACCGCCCCCGCACCGCGCCCGGCCCGCGCGCCGCGTCCGGCCCCCGCCCCGCCCCACCGAGGCACGGCGGCCGGGCTGTTCCGGACCCCCGGGCTGTTCCGGGCCCCGGGCCTCTTCGCGGCTCCGGGCCTCTTCGGGGCTCCGGCGCCCGAGCCGCCGCTGCGGGCCGGACCGGTCCGGTGGGAGCGCAGGCCCTGACACGGCCCTGACACAGGCCATGAACAGCACAGGTACGAGGAGGGAGAACCCAGATGGCGCGCTCGGTCGGCATTGACCTAGGCACGACGAACTCGGTGGTCTCGGTCCTCGAGGGCGGTGAGCCCACCGTCATCACCAACACGGAGGGCCAGCGGACCACTCCCTCGGTCGTGGCGTTCGCCAAGAACGGCGAGGTGCTGGTCGGCGAGGTGGCCAAGCGGCAGGCCGTGACGAACGTCGAGCGCACCGCGCGCTCCGTCAAGCGGCACATGGGCGACCACGCCTGGCGCTTCCCCGAGCAGGGCGACATCGACGGCAAGCGGTACACCGCGCAGGAGATCTCCGCGCGTGTGCTGCAGAAGCTGAAGCGGGACGCGGAGGCCTACCTCGGCGAGGACGTCAAGGACGCCGTGATCACCGTGCCCGCCTACTTCGACGACGCCCAGCGGCAGGCGACCAAGGAGGCCGGTGAGATCGCGGGCCTGAACGTCCTGCGGATCATCAACGAGCCGACGGCCGCAGCACTGGCGTACGGCCTGGACAAGGAGAACGACCAGACGGTCCTCGTCTTCGACCTGGGCGGCGGCACCTTCGACGTCTCCCTGCTGGAGATGGGCGAGGGCGTCATCGAGGTGAAGGCCACCAACGGGGACACGCACCTCGGCGGTGACGACTGGGACCAGCGGATCGTCGACCACCTCGTCAAGCAGTTCAAGAACAGCTACGGCGTGGACCTGTCCAAGGACAAGATGGCCGTGCAGCGGCTGCGGGAGGCCGCCGAGAAGGCCAAGATCGAGCTGTCGAGCTCGTCGGAGACGACGATCAACCTGCCGTACATCACGGCCTCCGCCGAGGGCCCGCTGCACCTCGACGAGAAGCTGACCCGCGCCCAGTTCCAGCAGCTGACGGCGGATCTGCTGGAGCGCTGCAAGGGCCCGTTCCACAACGCGATCAAGGACGCCGGGATCAAGGTGTCCGACATCGACCACGTGGTCCTGGTGGGCGGCTCGACCCGGATGCCCGCCGTGACGGAGCTGGTGAAGGAGCTCACCGGCAAGGACCCGCACAAGGGCGTCAACCCGGACGAGGTCGTCTCGATCGGTGCCTCGCTGCAGGCCGGTGTCCTCAAGGGCGAGGTCAAGGACGTCCTGCTGCTGGACGTCACCCCGCTGTCCCTCGGCATCGAGACCAAGGGCGGCATCATGACCAAGCTCATCGAGCGCAACACCACGATCCCGACGCGCCGTTCGGAGATCTTCACGACCGCCGAGGACAACCAGCCGTCCGTGACCATCCAGGTCTACCAGGGCGAACGGGAGATCGCGGCCTACAACAAGAAGCTCGGCATGTTCGAACTGACCGGTCTGCCACCGGCCCCGCGCGGCGTGCCGCAGATCGAGGTCGCCTTCGACATCGACGCCAACGGCATCATGCACGTCTCCGCGAAGGACCTCGCGACCGGCCGCGAGCAGAAGATGACCGTCACCGGTGGCTCGGCCCTGCCCAAGGACGACATCGACCGCATGGTCCGCGAGGCCGAGCAGCACGCGGAAGAGGACCGCAGGCGGCGCGAGGCGGCGGAGACGAGGAACCAGGCCGAGCAACTCGTCTACCAGACGGAGAAGTTCCTCGAGGACAACGGTGACAAGGTCCCGGCGGACACCAGGTCCGAGGTCGAGTCGGCCCTCGGCGAGCTGAAGGAGAGGCTGAAGGAGCAGGCCGACACCGCGGCCCTGCGCACGGCCGTGGAGAAGGTCGCCTCGGTCAGCCAGAAGATGGGCCAGGCGATGTACGCCCAGGCCCAGCCGTCCGCCTCCGGCGCCTCGGGCGCCTCCGGCGGCTCCGGCGCGCAACAGGCCACCTCCGACGACGAGGGCGTGGTGGACGCCGAGATCGTCGACGACGACAACAGCTCGCGGGCAGGCTGACCATGAACCGCGGCCGGCAGCCGAACCCGCGGGGCACGGAGGAACTGCGCCGCCTGCTGGAGGAGCGCACCGCCGACCTGCAGCGGGTGAAGGCCGAGTACGACAACTACCGCAAGCGGGTGCGGCGCGACCGCCTGGCCGTGCGACAGATCGCGGTCGCCAACGTGCTGACGGCCCTCCTGCCGGTGCTGGACGCCGTGGACCGTGCCTGCGCGCACGAGCCCATGACACCGGGGCTGAAGGACATCGCCGACACGCTGGCGAGCCAGGCCGGTGCGCTGGGGCTGGTGGAGTTCGGCGAGGTCGGGGACGCCTTCGACCCGACCTGCCACGACGCGCTGACCCACCACGTCTCCCCGGACGCCGACCGGCTCGTCTGCACGGCGATCCTGCGCCCCGGCTACCGGCTGGGCGACCGCCTGCTGCGCCCGGCCCACGTGGAGGTCACGGGCCCGCCCGCGGACCGGCCGACGGGTGGTCGATGACAAATCCACGGCATCACACGTGGCCCAGGCCTCCGCTGCCGAAGGAGCCGCTGGACCCGGGCGACCAGCGCGGCCGGTGCTGGTCCTTCCCTGTCCGGGTCCGTGCCCGGTGGAGCTCATGGGGCAGGAGACGTTCGTTGTCGTTCAGCACGACCGGCACCTCGTCCGGCTCCCGCACCTCAAGGGTTTCGAAAACCGGGCCGCCGTCCGGGAGGTGCGGCTGTTCCTCGGGGCTCGGATGGTGCGTGTCCTTGTCCATGACCTGCATGCCGACGCGTACGGCCCAGATCAGCGCGCCGGCGATGACCAGCCCGCCGATGAAGGCCGCGGCCACGGCGAACGCGTGATCCGTCGACGCGGCCAGCAGCTCAAGCTCATACGTTGCCGTACTCATGGTCCGATTATCGCTCCCGGAATGCGAATAAGCGCCTGGTTTGCCCGGGCAACCTTGGCGGCCCCGACGGCGACCCCAGGGGGAGACCCCCTCCCCCCACACGAGGAGATCGCCATGCGCAGACACCTGGCGCGGCTGCTCGCCGTGTTCGCCGCGTTAGCCACCCTGCTCGCCGCACCCGGCCTGAACGCCCCCCGCGCCCAGGCCGCCGACCAGTGGAACCCGCCCGCGCATCTCGTCCAGCCGCTGAACGAGGTGTGGCGGCATGTCGAGTCGACCTATCCGGACCTCTACGGCTTCCGCAACTACGGCTGGGACCAGGTCATCGCCAACAAGGGCAGCATCAACTACTGCGTCCGCTGGGAGTCCGACACCCCGGTCAGCGCCGCCCTGCGGGACCGGATCCACGCGTCGCTGAAGAAGCAGTTCGGCAAGTGGATGGCCGCGATGGTGGAGAACGGCAAGGGGCACAACGCCTGGCCGTACACCACCGTCCCCGTCAACATCGTCGGCTGGGCGGTGAAGAACCGCTCGACCCTGCAGTGGACCGACAACTCCGTCGACATCTACACCGGCATCCTCGACGGCGGCGGCGCCCCGCAGTGCGCCCCCGACTGCGGCCGCTTCTTCCACCAGGACGGCGATTACTCCAGGTGCCCCGGCGGCGCGGCCCGCCACTACGACCAGTCCCTGTGGCTGACCAAGGGCTTCCAGGGCGGCGCCGGCGGCGACTGGGGCCAGCGCATGGGCCAGGAGTACTTCACCGGCGCCCTGAACCAGGAGGACATCCACATCTACCTGCACGAGGTCGGCCACACCTTCGGACTGGACGACTTCTACGACTGGACGCCGACCGGCCAGTGCTGCTTCCTGATGAAGGCGGGTAGTGCCACCCGGATCACCGAGTTCGACACATGGATGCTCCGTGACTTCTGGCGTCACCTGAAGAGCAGGTACGGCTACTGACCGACGCGGGCGGCCCGGGCCGCGGTCTCCCGCCGTGGCAATCCCGTGCCGCCCGCCCGGGCCCGCCGGGGTTCGCCGGTACGCCCGCGGGTATCTCGCAACCGGTGGCCGAACCGGTCTCGCCCTCGTGCACGACGGCCCTCCGCGCACCAGGACACCCCCACCGCACCGGGCTCGCGGCTCCGCCACCCCACGGCTGTGTTCTCTTCGTTCACATCTCCGCAGGAGCCACGATGACGTCCGCCTCGACGCCCCCGCCGCCGCTGCCCGCCCCGCCCGAGGTCCGGCTGCGGCTCGCCGCCCAGTCGCACTTCGGCCCCACGGCCCGCCGTATCGACGGGGCCTGGTGGCCGTGGTCGTACGACCTGGCCGCCGAACTGCCCGGGTTACTGGGCGTGCTGCCGCTGGCCTGGGGGCGGATCAGCAGCGTCCGCGTCAACGGGGACGGGTGGCCCGAGTGCCCGGAACGGATGACGGTCGCCGGGCAGCCGGTCCGGGTGCGGCGGACGGACTCGCCGAAGGCACCGCACACCGTCTGCCTGCTCGCCCCCGGCCGCGGCCGCTGGGACCTGCTGGTGGTGCCGCCCGCCACACCGGAGGCGGAGGCCGGTCAGCTCATGGAACGGGCCGTGACGCACGGCGCGTAGGCACGACGGCCGGGCTCGGCCGCCCGGCCGCCCAGAGGGCCCAGAGGACACAGACCCGCCTGTTCGGGCGTGCAGGAGCGGCGGCCGGGCACGCCCCGTGCGAGAGTGCGGCCAGGGGAAGGCCGGGACGGGCCGTCGCGTCCCCACGTGTGCAGCTCGGGAGCCCGGCCCGGCCTTCCCCGCCGGGGGCGTCAGGGGGCGAGGGCCCATGCACCCCCATGGGCGCGTCTGACCGGCGTCTCCTTCCCCACTGGATTCCTCTGTGCCGCGCCGTGGCGACAGACTGCGGCGGGGCGCCGTCGCACTGACCCTCGTCGCGCTCGGGGGCGGGAGCGTGCTGGTGGGTGCGCCGACCGCGACGGCCGCCGGGAGCGCGGCGCTCGCCGGGAAGGCGTGCACGCCGACGGAGGGCTTCACGGGCTGCCGGCTCTTTCATGGAGCACGCAGGGCGTCGACCGCGATACGGGCGGCCGTGCCGATGACGGCGTCGGCCGCGGGAAGTGTGGCGGCGGTGTGCGCGGTGCGGGTGAAGACGGCGACGGCGTAGCGGCCCCCGTCGGGGTACTCGACGACGCCGACCTCGTTCCGTACGGTCGGCAGGCTGCCGGTCTTGCCCGCGACATGGACGTCGTCGAAGGGGAAACCGGAGGCCAGCCGGTGCGGCCAGACCTGCAGGCCGAGGACGCGGCGGATGGCGGCGCCGTGCTCGGGCACGCAGGCCTCGTCACGCCACACGGCGGCGAGCAGGCGGGTCATGTCGCGCGGCGTGCTGCGGTTGGTGCGCGCCGGATCGAGGGCCCGCAGCCGGGCGATGACGTGCGGGTCGGCCAGCGCCTGCGCGCCCCCGGGGCCGGCGTCCTCCTTGATGGTGGCCAGCATCTCGCCGAAGGAATGGACGGCTCGGGTGCGGGTCAGGCCGAGGCGGGCCGTGGTGCGGTTGACGGCGTCCAGGCCGACGCGTGACAGCAGCAGGTCGGCGGCGGCGTTGTCGCTGACGGCCATCATCAGGTACGCGAGGTCGCGCAGGGACATGCGGACGGGGTCCAGCATGGCCGCCACTCCGGTGGGGCCGGTCGTACGGCCGCCCGGGGCGGACTCGACCTGTTCGGTGAGGTCCAGGCGACCCGCCGCGGCCTGTGCGTACAGCGTGACGAGCAGGCACAGCTTGTGGACGCTGGCCGTGCACACCGGCTGGTCCGCTCCGGCGTCGAGCTGCGCGCCGGAGTCGATGTCGAGGGCGTGCAGCCGACCGGTGACACCGGCCTCGGCGAAGGCCGCGTGGATACGGGCGAGCGGGTCGTTCACAGCCAGTACTCCGATGCCGGGCGCAGGTGGAGCGGGCGGGAGGGCAGGTCGGGGGTCGCACCGGCCGTCGTCCGCAGCGCGTGCGTGGCCGCCTCGGCGAAGGCACCGACGGCGGCCTCCCCACGCCCCTTCGGCCAGGCGGCGGAGTGCCGCCAGGCCAGCGGGGCACCGGCGAGGGGGCGCCATACGACGTCCGGGCCCTGGCCGTCCCCGAGGGCCCGTTCACCGGTCGGCGGAGGAACCTGGGCATCGCGCGGACACAGCGCGACGGCCCCGGCGGACAGCACCAGCCCGCGGACGAAGCTGGCGCCCTGCGCATGCCGTACGGCGGCCGGGGTGTAGCCGTTGCGGGCGCACGTGGTCAGCAGGTCGTCGTACAGCGCCGGGGCGCTGCCGCGGGGGAAGAGGATCAGGTCGTACCCCACGAGGGAGGCGAGCGGCACCTCGGCCGGCTCGGCCGCCACCGCACCGCCCGGCAGCAGCACGCCCAGCTCACGGCGCAGCACCGGACCGAGCTCCAGGCCGGTGATGTCGCAGGGGTGGTGGATGAGCCCGACATCGAGCTCGTGCGCGGCGAACCGCTCCAGCTGCTGGGCGGTGGACAGCTCGTGCAGCTCCAGTTCCAGGCCGGCGTGGTGCCGCCGGAACTCCGCCAGCAGCGCGGCGACGGTCTCACCGGAGAGGTCGGGCGGCAGCGCGGCGCGCAGCAGGCCGGTCTCGCCGTCGCGGATGCGGCGCGCGGTGGCCAGCAACGCCTCGGAACGGGCGAGCAGTTCACGGGCCTCGGGCAGCAGCAGCCGCCCGGCCTCCGTGATCGTCACCTGCCGGCTGGTGCGCTCGAAGAGGCGCACGCCCAGCTCCCGCTCCAGACGCTGGACGCGCTGCGACAGCGGCGGCTGTGCCATGCCCAGACGCGCCGCGGCACGGCCGAAGTGTGACTCTTCTGCAACAGCCACGAAGCACTCCAGGTGCCGCACCAGGTCCACAACCAGCAATCATATGCTCGGTTAATTGATCCTAAAGCGATAGCGGACTTGGACGGATCGCCCGGCCCGCTGGTCTCCTCGGTGCATGAACCAAGGCACGAACTCCCACACCGACATCCCCATGACCAGCCAGGTCCGCCGCAGACGACGCCCGGCGACCCGGACCGTCGTCGCCGTGGCGGTGGTGGCCGCGGTCGCGGCGGGTGGGGCGTACGCGGCCGGCCTCGGCCCCTTCGACCGGGACGCCGCCGGCCCCGACCCCGCCGCCCTGGCCCAGGCCCGCGCGTTCCTCGCCGACTGGGCGGCCGACCGCCTGCCCGCCGCGGCCGGCCGTACGACGCGACCCGACACGGCCCAGCAGGTACTGAACAGCTTCACCGCCGGCCTGGACATCAGCGGACCGAAACTCACGGCGGCCGAGCCGGAGCGGGCCGAGGACGGCACGGTCACCGTCCCCTTCACGGCCCGGATGCCCGTCACCGGCCTGGGCATCTGGACGTACGAGTCCGAACTGCCGCTGCGCGAACAGGGCGACGGCGCCTGGAAGGTGGACTGGAGACTGTCCCTCGTCCATCCGCGCCTGAGTGAGACGGAGAAGTTCCGCCTGGAGCGCGAGGAGGCGGCGGCCCCGGACGTCACCGACCGGAACGGTACGGCGCTGACGGGCGACGAGTTCCCGTCCCTGGCGCCCGTCCTGAACCGGCTCGGCACCGGCACCGACACCGGCGCGCGCGGCGCGATCCAGCTCGTCGACCGGGCCACCGGCGAGGTCGAACGCACGGAGGCGAGGTTCGGCCACCGACGCGTCACCTCCTCCGACCGCCCCATCCGCACCACTGTCGACGCCACCTGGCAGTCCGCCGCCGAGAAGGCCCTCGCCTCCGGCGCCGACGGCAAGAACGCCGCGCTCGTCGCCCTGCGGATCGACGACGGCGAGATCCTGGCCATGGCGAACTCCCCGTCCGCCGGCTTCAACCGCGCCGTCTCCGGCACCTACGCGCCCGGTTCCACCTGGAAGATCGTCACCAGCACCGCCCTGCTGCTGAAGGACGCCGTCGCCCCCGACGACGTCGTGGACTGCCCCAAGTACCTGACGGTGGGGAAGCGTTTCCAGAACGTGGAGACCTCCGAGCACCGGGGCGCGACCTTCCGCAAGGACTTCACCGAGTCCTGCAACACGGCGTTCATCAGCCTGCGCGGCAGGCTCGGCGAGGGGGAACTGGGGGAGGTCGCGAGCAGGTACTTCGGCGTCGGTCAGGAGTGGCACGTGGGCATCCCCTCGTACGACGGCTCGGTGCCGACTCCGCGCGACGAGACGGAGAAGGCCGCGTCGATGATCGGCCAGGGCCGGATCCAGGCCAACCCGCTCATCATGGCGTCGGTCACCGCGACCGCCGTCTCCGGCAGGTTCCACCAGCCCTCGATCACCGCCGGCAACGACGACAAGACCACCACCGCGCCGCTCCCGCGGCAGGTCGTCACCCAGCTCCGGGCCCTGCTGCGCGCCACCGTCACCGAGGGCACGGCGAGCGTCCTGGCCGACCTGCCCGGTGACATCGGCGCGAAGACGGGCACCGCCGAGGTGTCCGAGGAGCAGGACAACAACGGCTGGTTCGTGGCGCACCGCGGCAATGTGGCGGTGGCGTGCGTCGTGGAGGAAGGGGTGACGGGCGGCGGCTCGGCGGGCCCCGTCGTCCGAGACCTGCTGTCCGCGGTCCCCGACGACCCTTCGTGAACAGGAGCTTGCACCGATGCCCCTACCGCACCACTCCGCCGGAGCGTCCCGCCGGGCCCTTCTGCTGACGGCGGCTCTCCTGCCCCTGGCGGGCTGCGACACGGCGGACCGTCGCCCCGCCTCGGCGGGGTCCGGGGCGCCCGGCTCGTCCCCGCCGTCCAGCTCGTCCGCGCCGTCCAACTCGCCCCCGCCCACCGCGAGGTTCGCGGCGCTGGAGCGCGCGTACGGTGCCCGTCTGGGCATCTACGCCCTGGCGACGGACACGGGTGCCACGGTGACCCACCGCCCGGACGAACGCTTCGCGTTCTGCTCCACGTTCAAGGCGCTGGCCGCGGCGGCGGTCCTCCACCGCACCCCCGTCACGCACCTGGACAGACGCATCACCTACACCCAGGCCGACCTCGACTCCACCGCACCGATCACCAAGGACCACGTCGGCACCGGCATGACCCTCAGGCAGCTGTGCGACGCCGCGATCCGCTACAGCGACGGCACGGCCGCCAACCTGCTGATGCGTGACCTCGGCGGCCCGGCGCGGCTGACGGCGTATCTCCGCGAACTCGGCGACAGGGTCAGCCGCATGGACGACTACGAGCCGGAGCTGCACGACGTCCCCCCGGGCGATCCGCGTGACACGACCACGCCCCGCGCGATCGCCGCCGACTTCCGCGAGCTGGTGCTCGGCGACGCGCTGCCCGCACGCGAACGGGCCCTGCTGACCGACTGGCTGGAACGCAACCGCACGGCCGTCGCCGCGACCCGCATCCGGGCCGGGCTGCCGAAGCGCTGGAGGGTGGCCGACAAGACGGGAACCGGCAACTGGGGCAGGGCGAACCACGTCGCCGTCGTGTGGCCGCGCCGAGCCGCGCCGCTGGTGGTGGCCGTCCTGTCCGAGCGGCCCGGTTACGAGAGTGAGCCCAGGGACGCCCTGCTCGCCGCGGCCGCGCGGGAGGTCGTCGCCGTACTGACCTGACCCGCTCACCTCCGGCCGCCCCCCGCACCTGCCGATTTATTGGGCTGCCCTGGCCCTTCGGGAGCTCTAGACTCCCGCCCATGACGTTCTTCTTCCCCCTGCGTTAGGCGCCGTCGGCGAAACGAGGAACCCCCGTCGCCGACGAGGCGGGGCAGCGCAGCGCTGCCCCGAGTGCCGACGTGGAGAAGAACCGACACCATGCACACGCCCCTCGTGGCGCGCTGCCTCCGCGGCCTGGAGACCCTGGTCGCCGCCGAGATCCTGACCACCGGACCCGGCACCGTCACCGGCCTGCGCCACCGCGAAGTCCACTTCCGTACGGCCGGGCCGGTGCCACGGCCGCGCATCGCGGACGACGTCTTCCTGCTCGCCGCCGAGCAGGAGGACATCGGACCGTCGAAGCACCGACTCCCGGCCCTGGCCACCCTCGCCGACCACACCGACACCGACCACCTGCTCTCCCTCCGCCGCACCCTCACGAACGCCGAAGACCCCACCGGCGTCGACGTCTCGGCCTCCTTCCTCGGCCGCCGCGCCTTCAACCGGTACGAC
Source organism: Streptomyces deserti (assembly GCF_054782695.1). Lineage (NCBI taxonomy): Bacteria > Bacillati > Actinomycetota > Actinomycetes > Kitasatosporales > Streptomycetaceae > Streptomyces > Streptomyces deserti. The sequence continues at coordinate 261,654 of NZ_BAAGRZ010000008.1, read as the reverse complement.
GTCGAGGACGCCGTGGGCCGGGCCCTGTCCCGGCGGCTCGGCGTGCCGTACCACGCGCGCCGTACGGGCACCCCGGCCCCACCGGGCCACTGGAGCTGGCGCCTGACCCTGGACGGCACCCGGGCCACCCTCATGCTGCGCGTCGACGACCGCCCGCTGCACCGCCGCACCTACAAGCGCCACACGATCCCGGGCACCCTCCACCCACCCCTGGCCGCCGCCATGGCGGCCCTGGCCGACATCCGCCCGGGCCACCACGTCCTGGACCCGTGCTGCGGTGCCGGCACCCTGCTCATCGAGGCGGCACTCGCCCACCCGGGCGCCCGCTGCCAGGGCTTCGACCTCTCACCGGAGGCGGTGGCGGCGGCCCGCGCGAACACCGGAACCGGCGCTGTGCCCCTCACAATCCGCCGCGCCGACGCGGGCCGCCTCCCCCTCCCCGACGGCTCCGTCGACCGGATCCTGTGCAATCCGCCCTGGGGCACCCAGGCCCACCCGCGCGGCCTGCTCGCCACGGCCCCCGACCGCTGGTGGTCGGAACTGCGCCGCGTCCTCACCCCGGACGGCACGGCCGTACTCCTCCTCCCGGACCCGGCGGCGCTGACATCCGCCCTACGGCACGACCTCATCCCCGTCCACCTACGCCGCGTCCGCCTCTTCGGATCACAGCCGTACGTCGTCCAGCTGGCACGCGTCCCGCTGGCGAGTTCTCGCGCACGCTCCGCTTCGATCAGCCCATGAGTTCTGCGCCGGCGGTTGAGCCGGCGGTCGAGGAGGGCAGCGCCGTCACAGCCGCCTGCCCTCCTGCAACTCCACCCCGTCGACCGTGACCCGGTCCGTCCGCTCGGAGCCCCCGACGACACGGATCCAGCTGTCCACGATCAGCTCGCGCCCCCGCATCTGGATCTTGAACCCGCCGTACATGCCGGGAACGGGGAACCAGCACACGGGATGCTCCAGCTCGGTCAGCACCTCGACCTCCGGCAGGCGCAGCCCCTGCTGGGTGGCCAGGTCCGAGCCGTCCTCAAGGCCCGCGCGGTACCGGATCAGGCGCTGGAGGTTCTGTTGCAGGCGGGCGAGGGCGTCCTGCGGCAGGGAGTGTCTGATGTCCGGACGCAGAACGCCGACGAGGTGACGGTGCCCCCGCCGCTCGGCGATGTCCACGGCACGGCCCCCGTCACTGGCCCTCAGTGTGCGCCAGGCGCCGTACTCCACAAGACGCTCGACCGTCCCGGCGGGGACGCCGTGCCACGCGGCCTGGTGCAGCGGGGCGTAGCCGCTCCTGCCTTCCAGACGCGCGGAGTTGGCCCAGTCGGGGTTCTCGTCGAGGATCTGGAAGACCGTCCGCCAGTCCCCGTCCCGTGCGGCATCGGCGAGCCGGTCCCGCAGTACCGCGTACCGCTCTTTGAGCGATGACCGACGGGTGACCCCGTCCCAGTGGGCGACGCGCTTTTCAACCACGTCGCCGAGTGTAGGGATGCCTCTTTCTCAGCCGGCCGCCTGGTGCTGCCGGAGTTCATGGACGGTGGCAGTGAGGGTGCCGTCGTGCTGCTCGTAGTGGGACAGGGCGAGTCCGAGACCGAAGAAGGTGGGAGCCCATTCGCCCACGAAGATGCCCCACCGGTCGGCGCGGGCGAGCCCGGTGCCGGGTTCGGCTTTGAGGCTGGTCACCCACGTGGCGACGGTGAGGCCGATGGAGGTGAAGGCGGCCATGTAGGCGTGCTCGCTGCGGACGCCCATCTCGTGCATTCTTTTGACGATCACGATGTTCTCCCGGTCATGGAGACGGTAGTACCGGTGGTTTCCTGAGGAGTGCCCCTTTCTCCGGACGACACCCATGTCCCGGCGGATTTCCCTCCGTTTTTTCGTTTGCCCATTTCAACTTTTTCCTTTGCGCGTACAACATTCTGGCCGGTCTGTTGGTCGACCGGATGCTGTGGTGTTTCGCGCCGGGCGTGGTACTCGCCTACCTGAGCCGGTCTCCATTGCTGACTCTTCATCGGTACGACAGTGAGGGATCCACAGCCATGAACGCGTTTTCACGCCGCACTCCGGCCGCCTATACCCCCCTCCAGCAGGCCGCCATGCTGGTGGGAGCCGTATTCCTCCTGGTGGGTGTACTGGGCTTCATCCCCGGCGTCACCACCAGTTACAGCGCGATGGAATTCGCCACCCACGAGTCGGGCGCCAAGCTGCTGGGAATCTTCCAGGTGTCCATCCTGCACAATCTCGTGCACGTGGCTTTCGGTATCGCCGGTCTCGTACTCGCCCGCACGGCTTCCGGCGCGTATTCCTACCTGCTCGTCGGCGGGGCCATCTACCTGGTGCTGTGGATCTACGGTCTGCTGGTCAGCCACAGGAGTGAAGCGAACTTCATCCCCCTCAACACCGCCGACGACTGGCTCCATTTCGTCCTGGGCATCGCCATGATCGGTCTCGCCCTTCTCCTCGGCCGACGCCGTTCCCGCATCGGGCTGTAAGGGCCACTGCCGGGTGTGGCGTGATGAGCCGGCCCTCAGGACAGCTGCGCGGCCACACCCGTCACCGACCTGCTCGCGTTCCGCCCCGGGGCGCCGATACGTGACCAGGCGTTGCTGGCGGACGCCGGGGAACCGCCGGGTGCTCTGGTGTCACCTTCGCCAGAACAGGTGGTGGGTCACGCCGCTCGGGCTGGGCACGACCTCCAGGTGGAACCGGTCGAGCAGCTCTGCGGGTGACTCCCAGAGCCGTACCCCGGATCCGAGCCGCACCTGCGAGACCGCCACATGCATGGTGTCGACGAGGTCGGCGTCAAGGAACTGCCGGATGGTGGTGGCCCCGCCGCCGAGCCGGACGTCCTTGCCCTGCGCCGCTTCCCGGGCCATGTCGAGCACCGTGGCCGGGTCGCCGTCGACGAAGTGGAACGTGGTGTCGGAGAGCGTGAACGAAGGACGCTTGTAGTGGGTCATCACGAACACCGGCGTGTGGAACGGGGGCTCGTCACCCCACCAGCCCCGCCAGTCATGATCCTGCCAGGGCCCGCGCTGGGGCCCGAACTTGTTGCGGCCCATGATCTCGGCACCGATGTTGTGCGCGAAGTCTCGCGTGAAGTAGTCGTCGAGTCCCCGGCTCCCGCCGGGGGCGGTCCGATTGGGCCAGCTCGCCGTGGCTCCGGCCCAGGCGAACATGTCCCCGGGATCGGCGTGGCCGAACGGTCTCTCCAGGCTCTGGTGCTCCCCGGCACCGAAGCCGTCGAGCGAGACGGTGAAGTTCTGGACTCTCAGCAGCTGAGCCACGTGTTTCCTCCTATGTCGCCGACCATCTGTGTTGCCGACAACGGTGAGACTGCCCGGGCCGCCCAAACTCATCGCCGCGATACGGGCCTGCCTCTTCTGCCGTGCTCGGCGACGCGGCCGGCCTACGGAGTACGTGTCGTCAGGTCTTCGTCGGTAATGGGGCGGAGCACCCGGCAAGGGCTTCCGACCGCGACGGTCATGGGGGGAATGCTGCGGCTGACGACGCTGCCGGCGCCGATGACCGATCCGTATCCGATCCGGACGCCTGGGAGGACGACCACATTGCTGCCGATCCACACCTTGTCCTCGATCACGATCGGTTCCGAGAACCGCCCGTAGTCCACGCGCCGTGACGGATGCACCGGGTGTCCCGTCGTGGTCAGTGTCACACTGGGTGCGATCATGACACCGTTGCCTATCCGGATGTCCACGTCATCGACAAACGTCAGGTTCACGTTTCCGAAGAAGTCGTCACCGATGTGGACGTTGCTTCCGAACCCGGCGTGAAACGGCGGCAGCAGCACCGTGCGTTCCCCGACCGATCCGAAGATCGCAACGAGCAGCGATCGACGCTTTTCCGTTTCGCTCGGTGGGGTGTGGTTGTACTCGAAGATCTGCTCGGTGCGGCGTCGAGGGGCGAGGAAGGCTGCTTCCGACTCGGTATAGACAAGTCCCTTACCGATCCTGGCCAGGACTTCTTCCTCATGAGCTTGGGACACAGCAGAACACCCCGTTCGTCAAATCCCCTTCAACCACAGGCGCGACGCGCTCCCCATCGACCGCGCGCATCGAGCCTACGGGCACCCCGAAGACACCATGAGGCCTTTTCCGACCTCAGGTCGTCGTCTCAGCAACTGATCTGCCGGAGGGCAGAGTTGAGGGGAACACCGCGTCACCGAGAACGGAAGGCCCGCACGGTCCTGGAAGGGCTGCGCGGGCCTGCACCGGGCCGTCTGACCTGGGCTGCGCCCGCGGCCGGTAGGCGAAGGACCGCTGCTACAGCCTGGCCCGAAGGCGCCGGCAACCGAGACGGCCCGTGGCCGGCCGCCGCGGCCACTGTCACTGGTCGGAGCGGCCTGCCTTGCGTCGAGCCGCATCTGTGCCTGAGGGGGATGCTTCCGCATCCTCGAACAGGAAGGCCTCGTTCTCCCCGAAGTCCGGGGCCTGGAAGGGGTCGGTCGTCGGAGGCGGCGATGCCGTGGTGGCATAGCGGGGCGCCCCTTCCGGAGCGGAGAACAGCGAGGTCAGGTCGATGAGAGGTCTCCCGTTCGTTACAGGGCCTTGAAGGGCCCTGGCGTGCCGTGACCGGGCACGGCGGTGCTACAGCTTGCTCATCTTGGCGTAGGGACTCAAGATCCGCTCTTGCGTGGAACCGAAATCCACGAGCGCCGCGATTCCCTCCTCGATGCCGATCACCCGGCCGAGGCCGTACATGTCGTGTGTGACCTGGTCGCCCACGCAGAACTGCTTGGGAGACGGCATGACCGGCGCCTTGAAGGGGCTGGTAGGCAAATAACGCTTCGGTGCAGCTGGCTTTGTCATTGCCACCAGTATGCGCCAGCGCGTACCGCTTGCGGCAGCCGTCCGCGTCCGCTGTTTCGTCACAGGCAGGGACGGCGACGACCGCAGGAGCGCTGGGACCAGTGCACGGCCATGAGGCCCAGCGCGGCCACGAGGACCACGATGCCGATGATCAGCGGATGGCCCAGCCCCTCCGCAACCACTCCGATGAATCATCCTGCCCGCGGAGTCAGAGGAAGCGATCTTCCAGCCCAAGCCCCCGCCCAGCGATGAAGCGGTGTACTAACTCAGCGAAAGTGCCCACCTGGGAGTAGGGTATCGGGCATGGGAGTAAGCGAGATGGGTGATACGACGCTCGTGGAGCGCGTCCGCAACGCCGACGGCGACACCATGTGCCCCCAGCGCCTCGTCCTGGAGCACGTCACCAGCCGCTGGGGTGCCCTGGTGCTGATCGCGTTGCTGGAGCGCTCGTACCGGTTCAGCGAGCTGCGGCGGGCCATCGGCAAGGTCAGCGAGAAGATGCTGACCCAGACGTTGCAGACGCTGGAGCGCGACGGGCTGGTGCACCGGGATGCCAAGCCGGTGATCCCGCCCCGCGTGGACTACTCCCTCACGGATCTCGGACGGGAGGCCGCCGAACAGGTGCGTGGCCTCGCGCAGTGGGTGGATCGGCGGATGGCGGCGGTGCAGACGGCGCGCGAGGAGTACGACGCGGCCAGACGCGGCTGAGGCGTGACCGAGCCGCACGCTCCTGCCTCCCGCCTGTTTAATCGCGGCATGATCTATCACGTCGTGCCCCGCGACACCTGGACCGCCGACCCCGACCAGCGCTACGCACCCGCCTCCCTCGAGGACGAGGGGTTCGTGCACTGCTCTCCCGACGAGGAGACCACGCTCGCCGTCGTCAACGCCTTCTACCGGAGCGCGCCGAGGCCCTTGCTCGTGCTGCTGCTCGACGAGGAGCGGTTGGGCGCCGCGTGTGTCTGGGAGGCCGCGGCTCCCGCTCCGCCGCCCGGAGTCGCCGAAGGCACTCTGTTTCCGCATGTCTTCGGGCCGATCGACCGTGCGGCCGTCGTGCGGGTCCACGAAGTCGAGTGGGATGCGGACGGGCGGGCCACGGGGCTGAAGGAACCGGAATGAGCCGACCCCACGCCGAATCCCCACGCCGAACCCCCGGGCCGAAGACCCGGGGGTTTCTGGGAGTGGCGGCGGTCAGCGTGCCGTGTCCCGGTCCCAGCCGTAGAAGCAGTGCGCCATCGCGTCCTTCGGACTGCGCCAGGTCGCCGGGTCGTACGCGGAGACGTACGCGGAGAGGCGATCGCTGACGTCGCGGAACTCGGGGTGGTCCGTCAGGCCGGCGATCGCGGGGCCGGGGTCCTGGTCGCTCTCGATGAGGTGGAGGTACACGTCACCGAACTCGAAGAGGCGGCGCCGGGTGACCCCCACGAGGTGGGGGAGTTCGCCGCGGTCGGACTCCGTGAAGATTCTCGCGATGTCCGGGGCCGCGCCGGGCTTCATGCGGGCCACGATCAGGGTGTGGTGCATCAGGGTGTGCCCTTCAGTCGGTCTCAGCCGGTTTCGTCGTCGGCCTCAGACGGCCTCGGCCTCAGTCGGCCAGTGCCGCGGCCGTGGGCCGTTCGCCCGCCGCCTGCTCGATCCGGTCGCGGATCAGCTCCAGCTGGGTGCGGGAGTTGCGGTTGATGATGTCCGTCATCCCGGCGTCGTCGACGGGGGCGTCCGGCTTCATCGCGAAGTCCTGGACCCAGCGCATGCGGACGCCGTCCGGCGTCTCGTCGTAGGACCAGTTGATCTTCATGTACTCGAAGGGGCCGGTCTCGACGCGGTGGGCCCGGACCGTGCGTGTGGTGCGGTCGGCCACGCGCTCGGAGACCCAGCTCCACACCCGGCCCTCCTCGTCCGGGTGCATGGTGAGGCGGAACCGCGTGCGGTCGCCGTCGCGTTCGAGGATCTCGGCGGAGGCGTACTCGCTGAACAGGCGCGGCCAGTTCTCGACGTCGTTGGTCATGTCCCAGACCAGGTCCATCGGTGCGGCGATGGTGATCTCGTTCTCGGTGTGTCCGGCCATGGTGCTCACACTCCCGTCGCCAGGGCGTCGTTGACCGTGGCGAGGAACGCCGCCGGCGTCTTGCAGCGCTCCACCTGCTCCGGCAGGCCGATGCCGTGGCGCTTCTCCAGCTCGGCCACGATGCCCAGCAGGCCCAGGGAGTCCAGGCCGAAGGTGTCGAAGCCCTCGTCGGCCCGCTTCTCCAGGTCGAGGGGGTCGACGTACACACCCGCGGTGCGCTTCATCAGGGCGGCCAGGTCCTCGAAGGTCACCTGGCGGTCCGCTCGTTCGGTCTGGAGTTCCACGCGTTCGGTGATGTCGGTCATGAGGTGCGCTCCTTCACGCTCGGGTTGTTGCGTCTCGGGTCGTTGGTGCGGAAGGCCGAGCAGGCGGAGAAGGCCCAGGAGGCCAGGGGCCTACTCGGGGAACGGTCCCCCGCCCTTGCGCAGGACCAGCGCCGCGTTGCAGCCCATGAGGCCGCGGCTGAGCACCAGGGCCGTGCGCGGCTCGGCGGGGCGGGGACGGCCGACCACCAGGTCGAGGTCGTGGCAGACGTCGAACACGTGCGGGGTCGGCGGGATCAGGTCGTGCTCCATGGCGAGCAGCGCGGTCGCCACGTCCAGGACCGCCGCCGCGCAGAACGCCCGGCCGATGCCCGTCTTGGGGGCGGTGACGGGGACGCGGCGCGCGTGCGGGCCGAGGGCGTCGGCGAGGGCGAGGGCCTCGGCGCGGTCGGCCTCGGGTACGCCGAGGGCGTCCGCGAACACGACGTCCACGTCCTCGGGACGGCAGCCGGCCTCGGCCAGGGCCGTGCCGATCGCGTGCGCCAGGCCGGCCCGGGACTCCTCCCAGCGGGAGGCGCCGGTGAACGTCGCCGCGTGGCCCGCGATCGTCGCCCGTACGTCGGCCCCGCGGTCGCGGGCCGCCCGCTCCTCCTCCAGGACGAACATCGCACCGCCCTCGGCGGGTACGAACCCGCAGGCGGCGGAGGTGAAGGGGCGGTAGGCCCGCTCCGGGTCGTCGCTGCGGCTCAGTTCCGGGTAGCCCAGCTGGCAGACCATCGAGTAGGGCGCCAGCGGGGCCTCGGTCGCGCCGACGACGATCGCGTCCGTGCCGCGTCGTACGGCCCCCGCGGCGTGCGCGAGGGCGTCGAGGCCGCCCGCCTCGTCGGCGGCCACCACACCGCAGGGGCCCTTGAAGCCGCCGCGGATGGAGATCTGGCCGGTGCTGGCCGCGTAGAACCAGGCGATCGACTGGTAGGGGCCGACGTACTTCGAGCCCTGGCCCCACAGCTTCTGCAGCTCGCGCTGGCCGAACTCGCCGCCACCGGAGCCCGCGGCGGTCACCACGCCCACGGAGAACGGGGATTCGATGTCCGCCTTGGCCAGCCGGGCGTCGTCCAAGGCCAGTTGGGCCGCCGCCAGGGCGAAGTGCGTGAAGCGGTCGGTCTGGACGAGGTACGTGTCCTCGATCAGGGCCGAGGCGTCGAAGTCGCGTACCAGGCCCGCGATGCGCAGCGGCAGGTGGTCGCAGCCGTCCCGGTCGATGCGGGCCAGACTGCTGGTGCCGTCCGCGGTGGTCTTCCAGAAGGTCTCCGCGTCGGTGCCGTGGGGTGCCACCACGCCGAGGCCGGTGACGACAGCTCGTCGGGGCTCGCTCATTGCAGCCTCCTTTCCGGTCCTGTCAGGACGACCGCGGACTGGAAGCCGCCGAAGCCGCTGCCCACCGACAGCACGCTGCGCAGCTCCCGCTCGCGTGCCACGCGCGGCACGTAGTCCAGGTCGCACTCGGGGTCCGGTGTCTCGTAGTTGGCCGTCGGCGGCACCACCTGGTGCGCCAGGGCGAGGACGCACGCGACGACCTCGATGGAGCCGATGGCGCCGAGCGAGTGGCCCACCATGGACTTGATCGAGCTCATCGGGGTGCGGTACGCGTGGTCGCCCAGCGACCGTTTGACGGCGGCGGTCTCGTGGCGGTCGTTCTGCTGGGTGCCGGAGCCGTGCGCGTTGACGTAGTCGATGTCCGTGCCGTTCAGGCGGGCCATGTCCAGGGAGATGTCGATGGCCCGTGCCATCTCCAGGCCGTCCCGGGTGAGCCCGGTCATGTGGTGGGCGTTGCCGAAGGTGGCGTAGCCGGCGAGTTCGCAGTAGACGTCCGCGCCGCGGGCCCGGGCGTGCTCGAGTTCCTCCAGGACGAGCACCGCGCCGCCCTCGCCCATCACGAACCCGTTGCGGTGCGCGTCGAAGGGGCGGGAGGCGTGTTCCGGGTCGTCGTTGTTCGGGGAGGTCGCCTTGATGGCGTCGAAGCACGCCATGGTGATCGGGGAGATCGGCGAATCCGAGGCGCCCGCTACGCAGACGTCGGCGCGTCCCTCGGCGATCGCGTGGTAGGCGTAGCCGACCGCGTCCAGCCCGGAGGTGCAGCCGGTGGAGACGGTCTGCACGGGGCCGCGCACGCCGAACTCCTCGGCGACCGTGGAGGCGAGCGTGCTGGGCGCGAAGGCGCGGTGCAGATGCGGACCGGCCCGCCGGTCGTCGACGTCCCAGCGGGAGCCGCGCTCGCTGACCAGGACGTAGTCGTGCTCCAGGCGGGTGGTGCCGCCGACCGCGGTGCCCAGCACGGCACCCATCCGCCAGGGGTCCTCGGCCGCGGGGTCCAGGCCCGCGTCGCGGACCGCCTCGGCGGCGGCGACCAGCGCGAACTGCACGTACCGGTCGCAGCGTTCGACGGTCTCCGCGTCCAGGCCGTGCGCCGCCGGGTCGAAGTCGCACTCGGCGGCGATCTGGGAGCGCAGCCCCACCGGGTCGAAGAGGGAGATCCGGCGGGTGGCCGTACGCCCGGCGGCCAGCAGGTCCCAGAACCGTGCCGCGCCGATGCCGCCCGGGGCGACTACGCCTATGCCGGTGACGGCGACCCGCCGGGTCATGACACCGCCCCGGCCGGTGCGGTGTCCTCGGCGTCCTGGGTGTCCTCGGTGTCGACGTGCCCGAGTTCGGGGCGGGGTGCCAGCGGGCCCAGGTGGAAGACGAGGCGTGCCTCGACGTCGCCGGCGTTGCGGAAGCGGTGCCGGACGTTCTTCGGGATGAACAGCCCCTGGCCGGTGCGCAGGGGCTGCGGTGCGCCGTCCAGGTCCACCTCGAAGGCGCCGTGGGTGACGAACACGAACTCCTCGGAGTACGGGTGGTAATGCTCGCCGATGCGCTCCCCGGGCCGTACGACGGCCATGCCCATGAACCCGCTGGTCGATCCGGCGGTCGTGGGCGTGAGCAGGGCCCGGACGTCTCCGCCGCGCCGTCGGTTGGGCGCGATGTCGTCGAAGTCGACGATGCGTGCCTGCTGTTGTGCCATGTCGGTCACTCCCTGAGGTGGGGGGATGAGGTGCCAAGGTGCGGGTGGTCAGGAGATCTGCGCCCGGCGGTCGGTGAGGGGCCGCATCCGGGCCTGCGCGAGGAGCCCCGGCAGGGCCCGCTCGTCCGTCAGGGGCTCGTCGAGGCCGAGAGCGGCGGTGTCCAGCAGCCGCGCGGCCTCGGCGAGGGCGTCCGGGTCGGGCAGGGCCAGGACGAGCCCCGGCGCGCGCTCCGGTGCGCCCGCCGTGTCGACGAGGCGGACGACGAGGTCGTCGCGGTGGAAGACGGTGCAGGCCAGCACCGGGCTGTCCGGGGCGCCCACGGCGGCCTCGTCCTGCCGGGCCAGCAGCCGGGCGAGCGCCTGGCCGTCACCCGGGCGGGCCGGGTAGTACAGCGCGCACCGCTGTACGCCGTCCGGTACGGCGTCCGCGGGGCGCCCGGACGTCACGTGGTGGACGGCGGGCAGCGCGGCCCGGGTGAAGAACCGGCGGGCCGACTGCGGGTCGGTGAGGTCCCGCTCCTGCTCCAGGTACGGGTTGATGGCCTCCTCGACGGCCCGGACCTCGGGCTGCCGGGCGACGTGCCGCAGCGCGGCCTGCAGGTCGCCCTGCACCTCGACCGCCCGCACGACCCGGTTGCCGTGCAGGAACAGGGAGGTGCGCAGCAGCCGTGTGGTGTCGTCCACGCGGGCGTCGGGCGAGGCGTAGTTCGACAGGATCTTCGCGACGTCCGGCTCGCTGCCGGGCCGGACGGTGAAGGTGATGGCGTGCCGGACCACGTTGTCGCCGACGCGGGGCGCCGGCTGCAGCCCGCCGCCGGCCGCCGTGTCGGCCCCGGCGCGCTCGCCGAACGTCTCGCGCAGCACCGAGTAGCGCATCGAGCGGGTGTCGCGGACGCAGGCCTCCATGGCCTTGACCGTCTCCAGGTGCTCCTCGCTGTTCACCCAGGCGAGGAACGGCGGCGCGCTCTCCCACTCGCTGGTGATGAGCCACTGGGTGGGGTTCTCCAGGCACTGGCAGAGCTGGTCGCTGATGTGGCCCGGCACGCCGGCGACCCGGTCGCGCATGTGCTCGTAGGCGTCCAGGAACTCCTGCTGCATCCCGTCGTGGATGTCCAGCATCAGCACGACCCGCAGCCGGGACCCGTCGAACGCGGAGAGCGGGACGAGGGTGTCGGGGCGCGGGACCGTCGACACAGCGGGGGAGACCGTCATGCGGCACACCTCTTCTTCGGGGAGCGAAAGCCGGACGTCGCGTCAGGTGACGGGGCGTGTCGGCCCCGTGAGCACGATCGTCCGCCGTGCCGCGCCACCTCGCGAACGCAACGGGTTAAGCGGGTGAAGTGTGGGGTGTGGTGCGCCGTGCTCCGGCCTGGTGGGGCATGCATGACGATCGCGGCCGTACGCGGCCGAGTCGGCGGACACGACGCGCTGGAGGGAAAGAGAGAGATGAACGAACGAGCCGATCACACCGACGAAACCGTCCACCGGGTCCCGGTCCTCATCGTCGGGGGTTCGCTGGTCGGCCTGTCGACGTCCGTGTTCCTGGGCCGGCTCGGCGTACCGCACACGCTGGTGGAGCGCCACGCCGGAACCTCGATCCACCCCCGCGGGCGCGGCAACAACGTCCGCACGATGGAGCTGTACCGGGTGGCCGGCGTGGAGCCCGGGATCCGTGCGGCCGCGGCGACCCTGGCCGGCAACCACGGCATCCTGCAGACGCCCACCCTGGTCGGTGACGCGGGCGAGTGGCTGTTCAAGGAGATCGACCCGGGCGGCGGACTGGCCCGCTTCAGCCCGAGCTCCTGGTGCCTGTGCAGCCAGAACGACCTGGAGCCCGTCCTGCTCGACCACGCCACGGACCTCGGCGGCGATCTGCGGTTCGCCACCGAGATGATGTCGTTCGAGACCGACTCCACCGGTGTCACCGCGATCGTCAAGAGCCGGGAGACGGGCAAGCACACGACGATCCGCGCGGACTACCTCGTCGCCGCCGACGGCCCCCGCAGCCCCGTCAGGGAGCAGCTCGGCATCGAGCAGAGCGGCCCCGGCGACCTGTTCAGCAACATCAGCGTCACCTTCCGCTCCCACGGCCTGGCCGATGTGGTGGGCGACCGGCGCTTCATCGTGTGCTACCTGACCAGCCCCGGCGCCGACGGCGCGCTGCTGCCGGTGGACAACCGCGAGCACTGGGTCTTCCACGCCCCCTGGCACCCCGAACAGGGCGAGACGCTGGAGGAGTTCACCGACGAGCGGTGCGCCGACCACATCCGCCGCGCGGTCGGCGTACCGGACCTGGACGTGGAGATCACCGGCCGGGCCCCCTGGCACGCCGCGCAGCGCGTCGCCCGCCAGTACCGCGCCGGGCGGGTCTTCCTGGCCGGCGACTCGGCGCACGAGATGTCCCCCACCGGCGCGTTCGGCTCCAACACCGGCATCCAGGACGCCCACAACCTCGCGTGGAAACTGGCCGCCGTGCTCGGCGGCTGGGCGGGTGACGGGCTGCTGGACACCTACGACGCCGAGCGCCGCCCGGTGGCCGAGGCGACCAGCGCCCGCGCCGCCGCCCGCTCCGTCGAGCACAGCCACCCCGGTTACGCCCCGGCGCCCGGCGCGGGCGGCGGCCGGCAGGGCGGCATCCTCAACGTGGCCCTCGGCTACCGCTACCCGCACGGCGCCGTGCTGGGCGCCGACCCGGCGACCCCCGTCGTCCCGGAGGCCCTGACCCTCACCGGTGACCCCGGCAGCAGGGCACCCCACCTGTGGGTCGACCGCGGCGGAGAACGCGTCTCCACCCTCGACCTGTACGAGCGTTCCCTGGTCCTGCTCAGCGACGCCGACACCCCGAACCCCTGGCACGAGGCCGCCGTCCGCCTCGTCGAGCAGCTGTCCGTGCCCCTCACCTCCTACCGGGTGGGCACGTCCCCCGACGCCGACCTCATCCCCGAGGACGACACGAACTGGGCGGCCCGCCACGGCACGCCCCCCGGCGGCGCGGTCCTCGTCCGCCCCGACGGCTTCGTCGCCTGGCGCACCACGGAACCGGTCCCGCCGGAGGAGACCGAACCGACGCTGCGGCACGTCCTGACGACGGTGCTGTCGCTGAACTGACCGTGGGCAGGTGATCGCGGCCTCGCCGTCGCCGAGTCGGGGATTGAGCGCGCCGCCGTGCCCCGGCCGCCGCCGCAGCCGCGGGGCGGGGCGGCGGCGGGGCGCACGGGATGCACCCGGGGTCGGCCGAGTGGGTGTCGTGCGTGCCCGTGCGCGGCTGCGGCGGGGGTTTCACGGCAGGATGGGAACAGGGCGTGGGCGCGCGGTCGTCCGGTGCCGTGACCGTGTGCGTGGCGAAAGGTGATCCGGCCATGGAGCTCACTCTGGTGGTGCTGATCATCGTCGTGGGCCTGACGTTCGACTTCACCAACGGCTTCCACGACGCCGCGAACGCGATCGCCACCTCCATCTCCACCCGGGCCCTCACGCCCCGGATCGCGCTGGCCATGGCCGCCGTCATGAACTTCGTCGGCGCGTTCCTGGGCACCGAGGTCGCCAAGACCGTCGGCAGCGGCATCATCGGCGCGCCCGAGGAGCTCTCCGGCCTGCTACTGGTGATGTGCGCGCTCATCGGCGCGATCGGCTGGAACGTCTTCACCTGGTGGCGGGGCCTGCCGACGTCCTCCTCGCACGCCCTGATCGGCGGACTGGTCGGTGCCGCCCTCGCCGCCTCCGCCACCGTGCACTGGTCCGGCATCGTGGAGAAGGTCCTGCTGCCGATGCTGCTGTCCCCGCTGGTCGGCGTGGCCCTCGGCTACACCCTGCACACGATCATCCTGTGGACGTTCCGCCACACCGCCCCGCGGCCCACCACCCGCCGCTTCCGCATGGCGCAGACCGTCTCCGCCGCCGCCATGGGGCTGGGGCACGGGCTGCAGGACGCGCAGAAGACCATGGGCGTGATCGTGCTGGCGCTGGTCACGGCGGGCTGGCAGGACGACTTCTCCGTGCCGATCTGGGTGGTCGCGGCCGTGGCCGCGGCGATGGCCGCGGGCACCTACAGCGGCGGCCGCCGCATCATCACCACCCTCGGCCGGCGCATCGTCCACCTCGACCCGCCGCGCGGCTTCGCCGCCGAGACCGCCGCGACGGCCGTCCTCTACACCACCGCGTTCGTCTTCAAGGCCCCCATCTCCACCACCCAGACCATCACCGCCGCGATCCTCGGCGCCGGTGCGACCCGGCGCATCTCGGCCGTGCGCTGGCAGGTGGCCCGCTCCATCTTCACCGCGTGGATCCTCACCTTCCCCGGAGCCGGGCTGCCCGCCGCCGCCCTCTACCTGATCCTGCACGCCATCACCGGCCTGTGACCTCAGCCGGAGGCCCACCATGCCCACCCCGCCCAATCCCCAGCCGGGCAGGCCCGCACGCGCCGGAGTTCCCGACGGCCTCCCCGCGCCCGGCCGCTTCAGCCATCTGCACCCCGACGACGGCGCCTGCCTGATGGAGACGGCCTCGCTGCTGGCGACCGGCCGCTTCACCGACAGTCCGCCGGGCACCCACCCGGTCCTCGCCGCGCTCGCCCGGGCGGTCAACGACGCCGTCGACGACCCCACCCGGCGCACCCTGTGGCCGCTGGCCGCCGACCTCGCCGACGCGGACCCCGCCGACCGCGCCTACGGTCCGCTGCTGGTCGGCATGGCCGTGGACGCCGCCCGCCGGGTGCGGCCCGCGTCCCTGCGCCTGAAACGGCGCAGCGCGGCCTGCCACGCCCGGGCCCGCCGGCTCGCTCACACCCGTACGCCGACGACACCGGCCCGCGTCGCCGACCTGCTGTGGTGGCACGGCCCCGGCCACCACCACCTCGAACACGCCCTGCGCGTCCTTCTCACCGCTCCCGACGCCGACCAGCGCCTGTCCCGGCTCCTCCGGCAGGCCGTGACCGAGGCCCGGACCGGGAACCGGGGCACGACGGGAGAGGCGTCGACCCGCGTGGAGACCTCTGCGCAGCGCGGGTGAATCCCGGCCCTGTGTTTGCAGCCGCCGGGCCGGTTGGTCAGCCGAGGCAGACCACGAGCAGGCAGAGCTGCTCCGGCTGGGTGGCCGCGGGTGCGGGGCTCGACTGTGCAGCTCCCGAGTCCGTGCTGTCGTTGGCCGCCGGGGGCGGAGGCGTCTGCTGGGGTGCCGTATCGCCGCGGTCGGGGGCCGTCGGTG
The DNA here is from genome assembly GCF_054782695.1 of Streptomyces deserti. Classification (NCBI taxonomy): domain Bacteria; kingdom Bacillati; phylum Actinomycetota; class Actinomycetes; order Kitasatosporales; family Streptomycetaceae; genus Streptomyces; species Streptomyces deserti. The sequence goes on along the minus strand of NZ_BAAGRZ010000008.1, from coordinate 246,243 downwards.
CGGGGGCCGGGGGTGTGGTCCGCGGCTGCTGCGGTGACGTCACCGCCTTGTGGGGGGCGTCAGCGGCGTCCGGCCGGGGGCTCGGCGGCGTGGCGGCGGGGGTCGGGGCGGCGGTGGACAGCCGGAGCGGGGTGGTGGCCTCGGGTGCCCGCTCGGGGCGGGTGCGGGAGACGGGCTGGGTGGCGGGCCGGGTCGGTGTCGGGCGGGTGTACTGCTCCGCCGGTTCCTCCACGGAGCCCATGCCCTTGGGGTCCGGGGCCGTGGCCGCCTGGGCCCGGTCGCCGGAGGGGCGGTCCAGCGAGGCGACGGTCAGACCGCCGCCGACCAGTGCGACGGCCGTCGCGACCACGGCCCGGCGCTGGTTCTTCTTCCAGCGGGCCAGCTGCCGCCGCCGCGCCGCGCGCCCCTGCGGCACGGGTATCGCGCCCTCGGGACCGCCGTACGGCTCGTCCTGCGGGGCCGGTGCGGCCGGGGCGGCCCCCGTGTCGGCCCCGGCCTTCGTCTCGGGTCGGGTCGCGTAGGACGCGTCCGGGGCGCCCGACGCGTCGGAGGCCGGGAACTCCCATGCCGCCGTGCCGACCGCCGGCGTGGCGGTGGCCCGGCCCGGAATGGTGTGGCCGTCGGCGAGACCCGGAGCGATGTCCGGCGCGTAGGCGCCGCACCCGGGGCACACCAGGGCGCCGTTGAGGTGCCGACGACATGTGGAGCAGTAGTCCATCTGGGGTCTTCCTGGGTTGCAGCCGACGACCCGCCGGGCCGGGGCACCCGGTGGCGTTCGCATGGGGAAGCGACTGCCCAGTCACGCTAGCGGTGCTTTCGAAAGACCGTGTGCCTCCTGTGTGACGCTGCTGCGCAGATTCCTTGGAAGCCCGGCCGCGACCGCCGGGGTGGTGGTCGCGGCCGGGCAGGAGGGCCTGCCCGGTAACCGGTGGGCAGGTGTGCAGGTGAACCGGTGTGCCGGTGTCCGGTGAGCCGGGGATCAGCCGCCCAGGACCGAGCCGAACTCGGCGTTCGGGTAGGTGAAGCCGAAGGCCCGCTCGCTGAACGAGACCGCGCCGCTCGTCGTCAGCCCGGCCGCCGAGCCGCGCAGCACCCAGTCGGCACCGTCGCGGGCCGACCCGGAGAAGACGTCCTCGCCCTTCGCCGCGATCGCCACGTCCGCCGCGCCGTCGCCGTCGACGTCGGCGATCCGTACGGCGGAGCCGAACCAGTCGTCCGCCTCCGCGGCGCCCGGCACACCCCGGGTGGTCTGGTAGAACGCCTGGGCGCCGGTGCCGGTGAGGCCGGTGGCCGTGCCCTTGAGCAGGACCGTTCCGCCGGTCTGCGGCACCGTGCCGACCGCCTCGCCCGGCACGCCGACCGCCACGTCCGCGTAGCCGTCGCCGGTGACGTCGCCGACCGCGAGGGACGCGCCGAAGTTGTCGCCGGACTCGTTCGCGCCCGGGACGCCCGCGGTGTCCTGGTCGAGGGTGGCGGTGCGGTGGGCGCCGAGGCCCTCCGGGCTGCCGTAGCGGACGTGCACGAAGCCCGCGGCGTCGGCGTACTCGCCCGTGGTGGTCGCCGAGGCGGGGACGTGGCCGGTGACGAGGTCGGTGTAGCCGTCGTGGTCCACGTCCCCGGCGGCGGCCGCGACCGTGGGCGCCTCGTTCTCGCCGGCGGCGCCGACGCCCGGGTCCGTGACGGAGGCCCAGTCCAGCCGGTCGGCGCCCCAGGTGTAGACGGCGGTGTGCTGACAGTCCGCGGTGCCTTCACAGTTCTGGGGGCCCGTGACGACGAGCTGGGCCCGCCCGGCTCCGGTGAAGTCGCCCACGGTCAGGGTGCGGGGCTCGACGAACGCCCAGAAGTAGTGGGAGTACTTCGGGCCGGCCGGGACCGTGCGGCCCGCGAGGTCGTCGTACACCCACAGCTTGTTGCGGCTGAGCGCGGCGAGCTGCACGGTGCCGTCGCCGTCGAAGTCGCCCACGGCGACCTTCTTGGCGAAGTCCTTCTCCTGTTCGTAGGGGCTGGTGGCGAGCGGGCTGTCGATCTCGATGCCGCCGTTCACCAGGCCGTTCGCGCCGCCCCACAGGACGGTGAGGCTGCCGTACGAACCGCTGTTGTAGTCCATGCGCTCGCCGGGGGAGCCGACGACGAGGTCGGTGTAGCCGTCGGCGTCCAGGTCGCCGGTGGCGTACGTGCTGCCGAAACGGTCGCCGTACTCGGCGGTGCCCGGGACACCGGGGGAGTTCTGGGTGAGGGTGGCCGAGCGGGCGGGGGACACGCCGTCGGCGGAGCCGTACAGGACGGTGACCGAGCCGGCCGTGGCGGTGGTGCCGACGGTGGCTGCGGGGGTGGCCACGACGAGGTCGGCGACGCCGTCGCCGTTGAAGTCGTCGGCCGCGGTGGTGACCGCACTCGCCGTGGGGACGAGGGTCAGGGACAGGCCGGCGGATGCCGCGGCCACGGCGACGGCCAGGGTGCGTACGCGCAAAATCGCTCCAGTCTCGGAGGACAGCAGATCAGGCGTGGGGGGCCACCAGCACGACACTCGAGGTGGGGCGAGGGTTGTATGGGGGAGAGAAGGAAATCGGCGAGGCCGCGCGAGACCCCCGGGATCGACGAGATCGCGAGACCCCCGGGATCGGCGCGATCAGGGCCCCGCGCCAGGACGTGCCGGACCGAGGTCGCGTCGCAGGTGGGCCCATGGTCTCCTGGAGGTATCCGCGGGAGGACACCTATGCGTCACACCCGGACGTCCGTTTCCAACCCCACCCGGTCGCCCGCGCCGACCGGAGCCGGTGGCGGGTTGCTGCCGAGATCTCGCGGCCGCCTGGTTCCTCGTCGCGTTGATCGCCGTGCCTGCCTGGGCGCTGACCATCGGGCAGGCCGGGACATGGGGGATCGCTCCATGCCCAGGTACTCGCCGTAGAACTGGGTGAGCTGGCCGAACGGTCCGCCTTCCCGGCCGGACAGGATGCGTTCCAGCGCGTCCGCCTGCTCGTCGCTCACTCGCTGTCCACCACCAGCCCGACCTTCCAGTTGCCGGAGGTCATGTTGATCGTCCGTGTCAGTGGTAGGCGTGCACGACGGCGTGCCCCTTGCCGCGGCCGATCATCCACTTGTTGATCGGGGTGGTGACCAGGAAGGCGACGGCGAATCCGCCGAGCAGGGCCGACCAGAACAGCCCGTCGGACAGGTGGGCGTCCATCGCGCCGGTGAGGGCGATGATGGCGTTGTCGACGAACTCCATCACCGCGATCGAAACGGTGTCGGCGGCCAGCGCGACCTTGATCGCGGACTTGAGGTCCAGCCCGGCCCGGCGCACCGCGAACAGGGTGAACGAGTAGCCGAAGAGGAACGCCAGGCTGATCGCCAGAACCATGGTCGGCACGTTGTCCCACAGCAGTGCGGTGCCGATGACCATGCCGAGGATCTCGCCGATGGCGCAGCCGATCAGGCAGTGCAGCGTCGCCTTCGCGGCCGTACTCCAGGACGCTCGCGCGGGCGCGCCGTGGTGGTGGTGCGTGCTGTCGGTGTGATGAGCGATGTGGTCCATGACGTTCGTCCCCATTTCCGTCTCATGTGATCCGGTCCCCGGGTTCGACAGACACCAATCGTATACCCCCCGGGGGTATCAATGGAATAGGGGTGGCGAAGCTGGGACCGCCGAGAACGTCGTCGGCCTGGTCGTGGCCGTCGCCCTGCGAGGGCCGGAGCAGCGTGGAGCTCTGTGGACGCCTGGCCGGTGTCCCGGCGCCGCGCAGCAGCAGCTCCTGCGCGAGGTGTGGGGCGCGTCCCGCGGCGACAGGACCGAATATTCAGCAATTCCATCCTCGACAGGCAACCCGCACACCTGTCTCACCGGTCTCACAGGTTGCTCACAGACCCGCCCCGACTCCGGGGCGCGTGGGGTGCGTCCGCAGCGTCGGCCGGTCGTGGGCTGTCCAGTCCGATGCCACCTGACCATGGCACTCGCAGACGAGGAACCGATGACCAGTCAGCACAACCGCAAGCGCCTGAAGCGTTCGGCGTTGGCCGCAGGCGCCGCGCTCACCGTCGCCGTCGCCGGGGCGGGGGCCGCTCCCGGCGCGGGAGCGGCCCCGGCGAGTACGGCCGGCAAGCCGAAGCTCAAGCTGATCGCCGCGTCGAACTCCGTGACGCTCGACCGCTGGGAGGGGGAACCCGGCGTCTACCTGGACCTGGGGACGTACGTCACGGTCGACGACGTGCCACTGGAGTTCCAGGTGACACGGAAGTCGTACAAGGACCCCGTCGTCGCCCGGCAGATCATCCGCAACGGATCGAAGACGCAGACCAGGACCCTGCCCGCCGACCTGGTCAAGGACTTCTCGGGTCTGCCCGGCTTCCTCGAGGTGTCGATCAGGAACGCGGCCGGCGAGGAGGTGTCGACGACCCAGGGCTCCTTCTGCCCGAACAACGCCTCCGGGCGGATCCGTCCGGACGCCCCGGCCACCTCGAAGTATCCGGAGAGCTGCTCCACCAACCCGTTCACGCTGGGCTCGGTGTGGGGCGTCGAGAAGGGCTGGGCCGCCAACTCCAGCACCTTCGACTACGACAAGCCGGTCGACCTGCCGGCCGGTGAGTACACGGCCCAGGTCGCGGTCGCCAAGAAGTACCGCGACCTGTTCGGCATCCCCGACGACCGGCCGACCATCAAGGTGACGGTACGTCAGCACAGTGACGAGGGCGGACAGGGGCTGGCCTCGGCGAAGTCCTCCGCCCACCACGGCGCCGGGCACGACGCGCACCCCACCGGGCACTCCGCCGCCCACCACTACGGCCCCCGCGGCGCCGACGCGCCCACCCCGCCCGCCCTGTCGCACGCGCTCGAGGACCGCGGCACGGCACACCACCTGGGCGACGGACCGGGACACACCGACGGCTCGCGCATCGCACCCGCGCTGAAGCCGGCCGCGAAGCGGCCCACCGGCAAGGCGGGCGCCCCGGCGAACGTGCCCAAGCCGGACCTGCGGTCGCTGCCCGCGTGGGACATCGCCATCACCGACGGCGAGGACGGGGACCTGCCCGGCAAGGACTACCTCGCCTTCAGCGCCAACGTCTGGAACGCGGGCCCCGCACCCCTGGTCGTGGACGGCTTCCGCAGCCCCGGCAAGGACCTGATGGACGCCTACCAGTACTTCTACGACGCGAACGGCAAGCAGGTCGGCTACACGCCCACCGGCACCATGGAGTGGGACCCGCGCGAGGGCCATGAGCACTGGCACTTCACGGACTTCGCCAGCTACCGGCTGCTGAGCGCGGACCAGACCAAGGAGGTGCGCAGCGGCAAGGAGGCGTTCTGCCTGGCCAACACCGACGCCATCGACTACACGGTGAAGAACGCCAACTGGAAGCCGAGGAACACCGACCTGTCCACCGCCTGCGGCCAGCAAAACTCGATCTCGGTCCGCGAGGTCCTCGACGTCGGCTCCGGCGACACCTACACCCAGTACCGCCCCGGCCAGTCCTTCGACATCACCGACCTGCCGAACGGCACGTACTACATCCAGGTGATCGCCAACCCGGAGAAGCGGCTGCAGGAGACGAACCTGGACAACAACGTCGCCCTGCGCAAGGTGATCCTGGGCGGTGAGCCGGGCGCCCGCACGGTGAGCGTGCCGCCGCACGACCTGATCGACGCTCCGTAAGGGATTTCGTCAGAGACCCCGCAACGGTCTCCGCCGGAGACGCCGGAGACGCCGGGGACGGCGGAGACCGTGTGGCCCTGGGCCCTGCGCATCGGCGCGGGTTCCAGGGCCACCGTGTCCCGCGGAAGCCGGAACTGACGGCTCCGGCTCACTGGTCCGAGTAGCCGATGTCCCCCACGGTCCAGGCGCTGACGTCCGCCAGCGCGACGCGGTACATGCCGCCCGTGTCGGGGATGCCGAAGCTGCCCTGGAGGATCCGGGCGAGGTGGAAGTGGAGGTGGGTGGGCCGGGTGTCGCTCCGTGGCGGCTCGCCGCCCGGGTCGGTCGTGGTGAACGCGGCGGCGAAGGGCCTCAGCTGCTCGGAATCCCGCAGCACCTCGGCCACGCGCTCGTTCCACATGGCCTCGGGGGCCAGCCGTCCCGTGATCACGGCCCCGGGGACCACCACGGTCAGGGACATCCGGCTGCTTCGCTCCGACTCCACCAACGTGGCGATGCGGACGAGCAGTTCATCTGGGTGCGCCATGGGCGAGGAGCCTAGTCCAGTGGGGGCGCCGCGCAGGGGAGGAGCCCCGCTTGAGGAGGTCAGGGGGTGAGGGCGAGGACGCCCAGGGTGTAGCCGTGCTCGTCGACGACGGGGGACATGTCGAGGGTCCGTACCCGCATGGCGTCCTCCGCGTCGGTGAGCTCCGCCGCGGACGACGTGAACGGCCCGCGGTCGAGCGGGATGTCCCGCAGTCGTGTCCGGTCGCTGAACCACGAGCCACCACGGTGGGCGTCGAGCTGGGCCCGGGTGACCAGACCGGCGCACCGGCCGTCCTCGTCCCGGAGGACCAGGTGGGTGACGCGGGCACCGATGAGCACGGACAGGGCCACGTCGACCGCCATGTGGTCGTCGACCTGGGGTCCGGGAGCGTTCATGGCGTCACGAGCCGTCAGGCCGGTGCCGTTGCCCGGCCAGGCCCACGTCTGCAGGGTCGTCAAAGGCTTCTCCTCTTCGATGGGGGCAGGTCCTCGGCCGACGCGAAGGCCCGGCCGCCGCGAAGACTCGGCTGACGCGAAGACTCGGTCGGCGAAAAAGCACGGTGGGCGCACAAGCTCGGTCGGCACACAAGCTCGGTCGGCACAAAAAAAGGGAGCAGCAATGGGTCGGGGCCCGCACCCCTAGAAGTGCGGGCCCCGACTCGCGCAGAACGCGTCGACGTCAGGCGGGAACGATGTTCTCGGCCTGCGGGCCCTTCTGACCCTGCGTGACGTCGAAGGTCACCTTCTGGCCTTCCTGAAGCTCACGGAAGCCGGAGGTGGCGATGTTCGAGTAGTGGGCGAAGACGTCAGCGCCGCCGCCGTCCTGCTCGATGAAGCCAAAACCCTTTTCCGCGTTGAACCACTTCACGGTGCCAGATGCCATATCAAATCTCCTTCGGGGCAGTGCCCGGAATCCGCACTGTGCGGAAGCCGGAGTCGCCGCGATGATCACCCCTCCGGAAAATCCGGAACACTCCGGAAACAACAAGAGCGCTCGTCGACGGAAGGTCGAAAGAGCGCTCGAAGTCTCTGGTAACCAAAACTGCAACTGTTATCACGGTAGCACCTCACGAGCCCGAGCGCACTGTTTTACGAGGAGGACTTGTGCTGGTGCGCGTCACAAGGCGCGTCGGGACGAGCGTGGTGCCGTGTTCCGTCCCGTCCCGCGCGTCCTCCCGTGCGCCCTGGCGGATCTTGCCGAGGACGCCCTCGACGCAGAGCCGTCCCACCTCGGCGAAGTCCTGGTGGACGGTGGTGAGGGGAGGCAGGAAGGACGCCGCCTCGGGGATGTCGTCGAAGCCGACGACGCTGACGTCGTCGGGGACTTTCCGGCCGCGTTCGTGCAGGGCGCGCAGCAGGCCCAGGGCCATCTGGTCGTTGGCGGCGAACACGGCCGTGCAGTCCGGCTCGTCGGCCAGCCGGAGGCCGGCCCGGTACCCGGATTCGGCCGACCAGTCCCCGCGCACCAGGGGCGGCGGGACGCGGCCCGCCTCGGTGAGGGTGGTGCGCCAGGCGCCCGCACGGCGCTGGGCGGCGAAGGAGCCCTCGGGTCCGGCCAGGTGCCACACCGTGTCGTGGCCGAGGTCCAGCAGATGCCGTACGGCGTCCCGGGCGCCGCCCGCCTGGTCGGTGTCGACGACGGTGTAGCGGTCGCCGGCGTCGGAGTCGGCCACGACGACCTGCACGCCGGGCGGCAGCGCGACGGTCGCCGCGTCGAGCAGATGGATCTCCATGATGACGATGACGGCGTCCACGGCGAGTTCGCCGAGGCGTGAGAAGGCGCCGTTCACCTCGTCCTGGGTGGGCACGGCGACGGGCAGGAGGGTGACGGCGTAGCCGCGCCGGGCGGCGGAGGTGGCGATCGCCTCCAGGGTGCGGATGTTGCCCATGGTGGAGAGGGAGAAGGTGATCACACCGAGGGTGCGGAACTCGCCGCGTCTGAGCGCCCGTGCGGCGCTGTTGGGCCGGTAGCCCAGCTCCCGCATCGCGGCCAGGACCTGCCGCCGGGTCTCCTCGGTCACCCCGGGGAAGCCGTTGGAGACGCGGGAGACCGTCTGGGAGGAGACACCGGCCAGGCGGGCGACGTCGGCCATGGAGGCCCCCTGCCGGGGGCGGGCGGCGCGTTTTCCCGTACGCACGCCTGTCTGGCCCGTACGGCTTCCCGCCCGGCGTGCTCCCACCGGTGCCGGTGTGCTGTCGGCGTCGGCTGTGTCCACCCTGTCCCCCACGTCCCCTGGTTGCGCAACTTTCGGTCCGGAACGACTCCTTGACCGTCGAGATTCGGACAGTGTAGACATCGCGCCAGTGCATGTTTACGTAAACATCGCCCGCAGAAACCGTACGAGAAGGCATCAAAAGGAACAAGTCGCACCACGTAGGCCCCGATCTCTGTGTCCCGCCGGGACGCGCGGCACACAGAAGAGTTGGAGTACTCGAGATGGCACACCGCACCCGTACGAGACGGCTCCTGGGGGCCATCGGCATCACCGCCCTCGCGACCGGGACCGTTCTGGCCACCACCGCGCTGCCGGCCGCGCACGCCGAGACGACGACCGGCACGGCCGCCACCGCCGCGGTGACCGTCCGGCCCGACCCCTCCTACCGGCAGGAGCGGTTCGAGGGCTGGGGCACCAGCCTGGTCTGGTTCGCCAACGCCACCGGCGACTATCCCCCGCAGATACGGGAGAAGCTGGCCCGGCTCCTCTTCGGGGACGACGGCCTCGCCCTGAACATCGCCCGCTACAACATCGGCGGCGGCAACGCCCCGGACGTGAAGGACTACCTCCGCCCGGGAGGCGCGGTCGAGGGCTGGTGGAAGGCCCCGGCGGGCACCACCCGCGAGGACGTCGACTGGTGGGACGCCGACGACCCCGCCGACTGGAACGAGAACGCCGACGCCACGCAGCGCTGGTGGGTAGACCGCATCAAGAAGGACATCACCCACTGGGAGACGTTCAGCAACTCGCCGCCGTGGTTCATGACGGTCAGCGGCTATGTCTCGGGCGGTTTCGACGCGAACGCCGACCAGCTCAAGACCGAGTCCGTGGACGACTTCGCCAAGTACCTGGTCGGCGCCACCGAACGGCTGGAGAAGGCGCACGGCATCAAGGTCGACACCCTGGACCCGTTCAACGAGCCGAACACCGGCTACTGGGGCACGCGGCTCGGCCCGGACGGCGAGCCGGTCGGCGGCCGCCAGGAGGGCGCCCACATGGGCCCCGAACTCCAGCAGAAGGTGCTCCGCGCGCTGGCCCCGACCCTGGAGAAGTCCAGGACCAACGCGGAGATCTCCGCAATGGACGAGACCAACCCGGGCATCTTCGCCACGAACTGGAACTCCTACCCCCAGGACGTGCGCGACCTCGTCGGCCAGATGAACGTCCACACCTACGGCACCGGCCAGCGCACCACCGTCCGCGACCTGGCCAAGGCCGCCGACAAGCCGCTGTGGATGAGCGAGGTCGAGGGCGACTGGGGCGACGGCCAGAGCTTCACGGACATGCGGCCCGGCCTGGGCCTGGCCCAGCGCATCGTCGACGACCTGCGTGAACTGGAGCCCCGCGCCTGGGTGTTCTGGCAGCCGGTCGAGGACTACGACAACATGAAGCCCGGCGGCGAGTCCGCGAAGGGCGGCAACTGGGGCGAGATCCAGATCCCCTTCAGCTGCACCAAGAAGGACACCCTGGAGACCTGCCCGATCTACACCAACACCAAGTTCGACACCGCCCGCAACTTCACCCACTACATCAAGCCCGGCGACCGGCTGATCAAGACGAACGACACCTCCAGCGCCGCGGCGGTCTCCCGCAAGGGCGACGCGGCGACCGTCGTCCACGTCAACAGCACCACCGAGGCCCGCGAGGTCACGCTCGACCTGTCGAAGTTCGGCCGCGTCTCCTCCCGTGCCACCGTCACCCCGGTGGTGACCAGCGCCGACGGCAAGCTGGAGCGGCAGCAGCCCGTCCGGGTCTCCGGCGAGCAGGCCACCGTCACCGTGCCCGCCCAGTCCGTGACGTCCTTCCTCGTCAAGGGCGTCTCCGGCGTCGCCGAGGACGCGGCCGAGCTGAAGAAGGGCCACACCTACCGGCTGACTGGCGTCCAGAGCGGCAAGGACCTCACCGTCGCCGCCGACGGCACCGGCCTGGTGATCAAGAGCGCCGACGCGGCCGACCCGAGCGGTCAGCAGTGGCGGGTGGAGCAGATCAGCGGCACCGACAACCGGAAGCGGTACGTCTTCGCCGCGGCGGAGGCGGGAAAGCGCCTGGCCATCCGCGACGGCGCCCTGGTGGCCGAGCCCGCCGAGGGCCGCCCCGACAGCGCCGCCCAGTGGATCATGTCCACGACCGGCGACGGCACCTGGACCCTCGTCAACGCCGCCACCGGCCAGCTCCCGGACGTCTTCGGCCAGGCCACCGGTGACGGAGCCAAGGTCGGCGTGTGGTGGCCGAACTCCGGCCCCAACCAGCGCTGGAAGGTGACCGACGTGACGGCCGGCGCCGCTTCACCGGCGGAGTAGCGCGCAGCTGCGGATGACGCCCCCGGCCCGGCCGCCGTATTCCGGTGGCCGGGCCGGGGGCGTCGCGTCGCCGGCACGCACCTGCCACGGCTTGCGAAAGTGTTTCGCGTAACCGAGGAGCCGCAGGGCAGTACGAACACGAAGAGGGCCTGGCCGACGCGTGTCGGCAGGGCCCTCTCCGGATCCGTCGGCGGTTTCCGCCGCTCCTCAGACGTCCTGCGGGGCGGGGCTGCCGAGCAGCTCCGACGCGGTCTGGAGCGGAGTGGCGGCGGCCCGCACGGGTGTGGCGTCGGGGTGCTCGTGGCAGGTGAAGCCGAGGCGGGTCATGGCCCGGATGACCTCACCGCTGCTGAAGTCGCGGCGGTCCTGCCGGGTGATGACCTCGCCGACCTGCTTGACGGGGTAGCGGCGGCGGCCGATGGTCACGGACTCAGCCGTGACGAGCTCGGGCGTGACGCCCTTCATGGCGGCCAGCACGTCGTTCTTGGTCAGGTCGAACGGGTACCGGGCGATGACACAGCGCATGATGCCTCACAGGGGGATGGGGAGCGGACTGACCAGGGGAGGGAATCAGGGGTGTGCTGCATCTGAAGGCTAGGCCGCCGGGCCGAGCGCGGAGGACTGCCGCCGTGCCGTGCGGCGCGGCGCTTCACCGGTGGTGCCGCCCTGGGCGGGGCGACCGCGGCGGCCACGACGCCCACGGGACGAAGACGTGGCGGACGCGGCGCGGCGGGGGCGTTCCACGACCGGCACGGTGATGACGACGGGGACACCGGACGGCGTCTGGGCCCCGGTGATGCGGGTCAGCTCCGCCTCGCCCGAACGTACCGGGGTGACCTTCGGGGTGACGCCGGCCGAGGCCATCAGCCGGCTCATGTCCCGGCGCTGGTCGGGGGTCACCAGGGTGACGACGCTGCCGGACTCGCCCGCGCGGGCGGTGCGTCCGCCGCGGTGCAGGTAGTCCTTGGGGTCGGTGGGCGGGTCGACGTTGACGACCAGGTCGAGGTTGTCGACGTGGATCCCGCGCGCCGCGACATTGGTCGCCACCAGCACGGTCACGTGCCCGCTCTTGAACTGCTCCAGGGTGCGGGTGCGCTGCGGCTGGGACTTGCCGCCGTGCAGGGCCGCGGCGCGCACACCGCTCTTCAGCAGGTGCTTGGTCAGCCGGTCCACCGCGTGCTTGGTGTCCAGGAACATGATCACCCGGCCGTCGCGGGCCGCGATCTCGGTGGTGGTGCGCTGCTTGTCCGTGTCGTGCACGTGGAGCACGTGGTGCTCCATCGTGGTGACGGCGCCCGCCGACGGATCGACGGAGTGGACGACCGGGTCGGTCAGGTAGCGGCGGACGAGCAGGTCGACGTTGCGGTCCAGGGTGGCCGAGAACAGCATCCGCTGCCCCTGGGGACGCACCTGGTCGAGCAGCGCGGTGACCTGGGGCATGAAGCCCATGTCGGCCATCTGGTCGGCCTCGTCGAGGACGGTGATGGTGACGTCGTCCAGTCGGCAGTCGCCCCGGTCGATGAGGTCCTTCAGCCGTCCCGGTGTCGCGACGACGACCTCGGCCCCGCCCCGCAGCGCACCGGCCTGCTTGCCGATCGACATCCCGCCGACCACGGTGGCCAGCCGCAGCCGCACGGCACGGGCGTACGGGGTGAGCGCGTCGGTGACCTGCTGGGCGAGCTCACGGGTGGGGACGAGGACGAGGGCCAGCGGCTGCCGGGGCTCGGCGCGCCGGCCGGCGGTACGGGCCAGCATCGCCAGGCCGAAGGCGAGCGTCTTGCCCGAACCGGTGCGGCCACGGCCGAGTACGTCACGGCCGGCCAGGGAGTTCGGCAAGGTCGCCGCCTGGATGGGGAACGGTACGGTCACGCCTTCCTGGCCGAGCGCGGCCAGGATCGGCGCCGGCAGGTCGAGATCGGCGAACGCCTCGACGGCGGGCAGCGCGGGCGTCGTCGTCACCGGCAGGGCGAACTCGCCCTGCGGGGCGGCCGGTCGGCGTCCGTAGCTGCTCTTGGAGCGGCGCGGGGCGGAGGAGCGGTTGCCGGCGGAGCGGTTGCCGGAGGGGCCGCCGAAGCGGTCATAGGTGCGCGTCGTACGTGCACGGCTCATGCGAAACCTTCACATTTCCTTGATGCGGCACGTATCAAGGAAATCGCGCTGCTGGGGAGCGGCGCGAAGAATCGCGAGAACGAGCCGGAGATGATGGGGGCGTGCCGGATCGATTCCGTCGATGCGACGGAATCGGTGAGGGATATGTCACCGTCGTCCGGTGGGGAATCCTCGTGAGGCGCCCGGGAATGGAGCGAGCTGGGGCCCGCACCCCAAGGTGCGGGCCCCAGCTGCGAAGTGAACGTCAGTGCGCGTGTCAGGCGGGAACGATGTTCTCGGCGGTCGGGCCCTTCTGGCCCTGCGCGACGTCGAACGTCACCTTCTGGCCCTCCTGAAGCTCGCGGAAGCCCTGGGTGGCGATGTTCGAGTAGTGGGCGAAGACGTCGGCGCCGCCGCCGTCCTGCTCGATGAAGCCGAAGCCCTTTTCCGCGTTGAACCACTTCACGGTGCCAGATGCCATTTTTTTCTCCTTCGGTACGGTGTTGGGAGTCTGCACTGTGCGGACTCCGGTCGCCGTGATGATCACCCCGTCGGAAAAAAACCTTCTGGCAACCACAACTGCAACTGACATCGACAGTACCACGGCCTGATCGTCCATGCGCGGGAAACAATTTCACGCCGTCAGCCGGCCGGGGAATATTCGCGGACACCGCGGAAAATTCCCGCTTACGACGACGAATTTCGCTGGTCCGTGCCGGTGTCGATGAGGATCTGCTCCGCCCGCTTGGGGTTGTCGGTGCGGACCGCTTCGGCCATCGCGGCCCGCGCCGCCTCCGGGGAGGCGTCCGGCGGGACCACGAGCAGGGAGAACAGGTCCTGTTCGCCGCGGGTCACGAGCGCGGTGCCGTCCCCCACGGAGAAGGCGTCGATGTGCACCACACGGTCGTCGACGGTCATCCGTGTCGGCAGTTCGTCCCAGGCCGCGCGGTCCAGGCCGATCCGGATAACGGACCCGATGTGCTCGGTCAACGCCCTGATCAGGCCGGGAAGTTCGGCGGCGAGGTCCCTGGAGCGGGGCCACCACGCACCGTCGAGGATGCCCCGGCGGTCGTGGGTCGTGCTGAGCCGCAGCAGGGCCGTGCCGCGGCGCACGGACGCGTGCACGCCGTCCGCCAGGAGTCCTGCCCGAGGCGCGGGATCGGTGTCGGACATCACCCTCACCTGCCTGTCGCTCTCCTGGCGTCCACGCTACTCCCGGCCGCGGGGGACCGGGGGTCGGGCCGCGGGGGACCAGGGTCAGGTGTGGTCCCGCAGCGCGGCCGTGATGAGCGGCTCGGCCGCCTCCTCGGCGGTGTCGGGCGGCACGACCAGCAGGTCCCGGCGGCCGTGGCCGGGGGCGAGCAGGACCACGGTGTTCGGGGCGTGCAGCGCGGTCGCCTTGCACAGGCGTACGACCTGGTTGGCGACGAGCATCCGGCCCGGGGCCGCGGACCAGGCCGCTCCGTTCACCGTGACGCTGGTGATGTGCCCCCAGGCGCGCGGCAGCGCGGCGAGCAGTTGCGGAAGCTCCGTCAGGAGGTCGTACGAGCGGGGCCACCAGGCACCGTCGAGGCGGCGCGGCAGCGTGCTGTGGGGCGCGAGGCGCAGGCGCAGGAGGGCGCCGGTGGGCGGTTCGGGCGGTGCTTCGGTGATCATGATGGTTTCCTTCGGCTGGCTGTGCGGAGAGCGGCGGTCCGGGTCAGGCACGGCGGGCGGCCAGGCGGTCCGAGGTGGGCCAGCGCACGTCGGACACCCAGCCGAGGCGCTCGAAGAGGCGGATGACGGCGGCCGACGGGTCGATCTGACCCCGGTCGACGCCGTGCCGGGCGCTGGTGGGGTCGGCGTGGTGGAGGTTGTGCCAGCTCTCCCCGAAGGAGAGCAGCGCCAGCGGCCACAGGTTGGTGGCCCGGTCGTGGCGCCGGGTGCGGAAGGGCCGCTTGCCCAGCACGTGGCACAGCGAGTTGACGCTCCAGGTCACGTGGTGCAGCAGGGCGATGCGTACGAGCCCCGCCCACAGCATGGCGGTCAGCGCGTGGACCCAGGTGCCGCCGATGGCCCAGCCGATGCCGAAGGGCAGCGCGAGCGTGAGGAGGCACAGCGCCGGGAAGGCCCGGGAGACGGCCCGGATGTCGCGGTCGGCCAGCAGGTCGGGGGCGTACCGCTCGGCGGGCGTGGGGTCGTTGCGGAACAGCCAGCCGACGTGGGCGTCCAGCAGTCCGCGCAACTGGCCGCGCAGATGGGTGCCGTAGCGGTACGGGGAGTGGGGGTCGCCGGGCCGGTCCGTGAAGGCGTGGTGGCGGCGGTGCGTGGCCACCCAGCCGATGACGTCGCCCTGGAAGCTCATCGACCCGGCCACCGCCAGCGCGATGCGCACGGGACGGACGGCACGGTAGCCGCCGTGCGTGAGGCCGCGGTGGAAGCCGACGGTGACGCCGAGGCCCGTGATCGTGTACAGGACGAGCGCGAGGACGATGTCGGTGGGACGGATGAAGCTGCCCCACAGCCACCAGCCCGCCGCGCCGAGCGCCAGGAACGGCAGCACGACGATCGCCGCCGTCACCGCCACGTACACGCGGTCGGAGCCGCCGCGGGCGGGCGCCGGCCCACCGGACGGGAAGGGCGCCGCTCCGTCGTACGCCTGCGAGGGGCGGGCGGCGTCCGGCGGGGACGCCGCCGGTGAGGGAACGGTCGCGGGGGAATCGAACGGCATGACGGGGCTCCTCGGCCTCGGTGAAGGGGTCCTCCCGCCGGCCGAGACGTAGGCCGGGGGAGGCGCGGCCGGGTGCTCGGCTGCTGCTGTGTCGTGCGGGGGCGGGCGCGGGCGGCGGCCCTCAGACGAGGGCGGCTTTACCCGCGGCGCAGGTAAGGGTGAACGCCGTGTTGCTACGACCGGATCGAGGGCGGGCGGCGAGGGCGGTCATGATGCGGAACCTGTCCCGGGCGACGAGCCGCCCGGTGTCGTCGTGCGCCGGGAGCGAAACCGGCCCGGTCACCGGTATGCGCCGTGCCCTCGGTCTGTTCACCCTACCTCGCTGAAGGCGAAAAGGGGGTTACGGACCGTAACAGTTGCCGACGGCCGGGTTCAGCCCGGTTCGTCGGTGTGGGCGCGGCGGGCCTGGGTGTGGCTGGTGGTCAGCCAGGGCGTCACCGCGGAGGCCTCCGCGGTGACGTGCGCGGTGTCGACCGTGAGATGGAGCAGGGTGCCGCTGCCGTCGGCGCCCGCGGGGTAACTGCGCGGCTCGTCGCAGTGGAAGTTCCGGCGCAACAGCTGTGCCACCCGCTGCGCTATGTCGGGGCTGGCGGCGATGATGCGGACCTCGGCGAGGTCGCCCCCGGGGGGATCGCCGTCCGCGGTCTCGTACGCGGGTGGGTCTTCGCGCGGCGGTCGGGTGCGGTCGGCGCTGCCGTGGTCGCGAGGGGTCGGCGCGTGCATGGAGCTCACCTCTGTCCTGTGGCTGGTGGGGTGTCGGCGTCCATGCGTCGGGCTGCTCGGCCTCAACGCCCGGGGTAGGTCCACCGTACTCCCGCGCGGCCCGAGCCCGGCGGGGCGCGGACGGCACCGGTGTGCGCGGGGCCGGGGGGTTGAAGCTGCTCGCCGGTAAGTGGGCTCACTCCTGCTCAGTCTTCAGGAACGATACGGTGGAAGGACCGAGGGCATGTCGCGCACCGGCTCCGACACCGGTGCCGCTCTCGGCGACGGACGACGCCGGGCCGGATCCGCCCGCGCCCGGGGCAGGGCTTGCCTCATGACCGTGAACGCGCCGGCTCGGCCGACGACCACCGACCTCCCCGGGCCGCCGCCAGAGGCGCGCAGGCAGCGCCCACCGCGGCCGGAACGAGGCTCCTCGCCCCGTGAGGGAGTACGCGTCCGTCCGCTGAGCCGTCGTCAGATCGAGGACCATCTCCAGGAGTTGGGCGATCTGTACGCGGAGACCTCCGGCGGCGGCCCCTGGGCGTGGAACCAGGCCCGCGGCGCCTTCCTGCGCCGGCTGGCGGCCGACGTACGGCGACCGGGATTCGAGCTGCTGATCGCGGAGAGCACGGGCCTGACCGGATGCGCCTTCGGTTTCCCCCTGCGCGGCGACGGGCCCGGGTGGGAGGGCTTCGACGGATATCTGCCGGGCAGGCTGCTGCGGCTCGCCGCCGGCGGACGTCTCTTCGTGGTCTCCGGGATCCTGGTCCCGCCCCGGGTGCGGTGGCAGAACCAGGACCGTGCCTGGAACCTCGCCCGGCGCCTGCAGAAGCGGCTGCTCACCGACCACGGTGCCGCGCTCGGCGTCACGTTGGTGAACCGCTCCGACACCGAGACCGTCGAGGCGCTGCGGTCCTGGGGATGGCGGTACCTCGACGGCGACACGCCCCGGACGTCCCCGCACGGCCCGTTCCGGGTGCTGGTCCTGGGGACCTGAGCACGCCGGCCCCTGTCACGGCGTCGGCAGGCGCAGGGCGAGCAGGGCCACGTCGTCGGTGCCGCCGGGCGGCATGCGGGCGAGCAGCTGGTCGCACAGCGTGTCCAGCGGTTCGTGGGCGAGCGCGAGGGCGTGGTGGCGCAGGCGGCCGAGGCCGGCGCCGAGGTCGCTGCCGGGGATCTCGATCAGTCCGTCGGTGTAGAGCAGCAGGGTGGAGCCCGGGGGCAGGGGGTGGGTGGCGTTGGGCCGGTTCCCGCCGGTTCCGGGGCCGGCGCCGAGCAGGAGTCCCTGCCCGGCTTCGAGGTACTGGGCCTGTCCGTCCCGGGTCAGCAGGAGGGGCGGCGGATGTCCGGCGCTGGTCCAGTGCAGCGTCCACGGGCCGGTGTGCGGGCGGCCTTCGATCCGGGCGAGGACGAGCGTGGCCATGGGGACGGTGGTGATGACGGTCATGGCGTCGTCGAGCCGGTCGACGACCGCGCCGGGCGGCCCGGTGTGGTCCCAGGCCAGGGAGCGCAGGATGCCGTGCAGTTGCGCCATGCCGGCCGCCGCGGTCAGGTCGTGGCCCACCACGTCGCCGATGACCAGCGCGAGCGTGCCGTCCTTCAGCTCGAACGCGTCGTACCAGTCGCCGCCGACCTGGGAGCCGGCCGGGGCGGGCTGGTAACGGGCGGCCAGCCGCATCCCGCCGGGCTGGGGCAGCGGGGCGAGCAGGTTGCGCTGCATGGCCTCGGCGACGGCGCGCTGGCGGCCGAACCGGCGGGCGTTGTCGATGACCCGGCCGACCCGTCGGCCGATGTCGCTCACCACCTCCAGGTCGGCGGGGCCGAACGGGTGCGCCGGGTCGGTGCGCACCAGCGTCAGGGCGCCGGCGATCCGCCGCCTGTCACCCAGCGGCACCGTGACGGCGGACGTGGCGCCCACCGCCCGCAGGAAACCGCTGTGCAGGACGGCCAGGGCGGAGCCGGTCGGTGGGGCCGTCTCCGCCCGCTCCTGCAGGACGGGATCACCGCCGAGCAGGGCCCGGACCAGCGGTGAGCGGGCCGCCTCCCCCGCCTCGGGAAGACGCTCGTGCCAGTCCTCGTGTACGGCGTTCCGGCCCTTGGGACCGGTGACCGCCACCCGGTGCACCTGCCCGGAGCCGACCCGCAGGTCCACCGCCGCCCAGTCGGCGAGGCGGGGCACCAGCAGGCGGCCCAGCCGGGCGAGGGCCTCGTCGGTCTCCAGGGTCTGCCCCAGTACGTCGGTGATCTCCGCGACCAGCGTCAGCCGCTCGGCGAGGTCCTCCAGAGCACTCGTGTAGGCCGCGCGTTCCCGGCGCGCGCTGCGGTCGCCGGTGGCGTCGGTGAACAGCACGGCCATGCCCCGGACGGAGCCGCCGTCCGTCAGGGGAGAAGCGGACCAGGAGATCCCGACCAGGCGGCCGTCACCGTGCAGACAGCTGTCGCCCTCCCCGCGCGCGGTGGTCCCCTCGGCCAGCGCCCTGAGCAGCGGGCACCGTTCCCGTGGGATCCGGCCGCCGTCCGCGGCCCGGTGCAGCAGATCGTGCGCGTCCCGGCCGCGCATCGCCGCGGCGGTGCGGCCCAGCAGCCGCTCGGCCGCCGGGTTGGCCGCGAGGATCCGTCCGGCCGGGTCCGTCACGATCAGGGCCGTGCCCAGCTGCTCGACGACCTGCCGCCAGAAACCCGGCCCGGCCGCGGGCCCCGACCGCTCCTCGTCTCCCGCACCGCGCACCGGTCACCACACCCTCCGCTGAACCAGCGCTCGGATTTTTCCTGTTCTGCCGCGCATTCGAGTATGGGCGATGCTCAGTCGGATACTCGGCTGAAATGGTACGGACGTTGAGGAAACGGCATGGACGGCACGGCGAGCACGGCACGGCCGGCCAGAAGGCCGAGACCGAGCGCGCACCTGAGGCTGCGCAGGCACCTCAGGCCGGGCCGGACGAACAGGTGGAGCGGCAGGCGCCGGACACTCCGACGGACCTGCCCAAACGCTCCTGGGGAGCGGTGCTTAAAGGCACCCTGAAGGAGTTCAAGAAGGACGAGCTGGCCGACCGGGCGGCGGCGCTGACCTACTACGGGATCCTGGCGCTGTTCCCGGCCCTGCTGGCGCTGATCTCGCTGATCGGGATCTCCGGACGGTCGACGACGCAGCGGGTGCTGGACAACATCCAGAACATCGCCCCGGGCGCGGTGCGGGACGTCCTCACCAACGCGGTGCGGCAGTTGCAGGGCAACGCCGGCATCGGCTCGATCATGGCGATCGTGGGTCTGGCGGTCGCGGTGTGGTCGGCGTCCGGCTATGTCGCCGCGTTCATCAGGAGCGCCAACGCGGTCTACGACGTCCCCGAGGGCCGTCCGGTGTGGAAGGTGCTGCCGGTCCGTGTCGGGGTGACCGTGGTGCTGATGATCATGGCTGTGGCCAGTGCGCTGATCGTCGTCTTCACCGGCGACCTCGCACGCCAGGTCGGCACGGCGCTGGGCCTCGGCGACACCTTCCTGACGGTGTGGTCGATCGCGAAGTGGCCGGCGCTGGTGGTCCTGGTCACGATCATGATCGCGATCCTGTACTGGGCGACCCCCAACGCCAAGGTCCGCGGCTTCCGCTGGATCTCGCCGGGCAGCTTCCTGGCGCTGGTGATCTGGATGATCGCCTCGGCCGGTTTCGCGTTCTACGTGGCGAACTTCGCCTCGTACAACAAGACCTACGGCACCTTCGCCGGCGTGATCATCTTCCTGGTGTGGCTGTGGATCACCAACATCGCCATCCTGCTCGGCCTGGAGTTCGACGCGGAGATGGCCCGCCAGCGTGCCATCGCGGGCGGTCATCCGGCCGGTGAGGAGCCGTACGTCGAGCCGCGCGACACCCGCAAGTGGGACGAGGAGGACCGCCGCCGTCTTGAATCCTGAGGCGGTGGATCACCGCGGCCGGGCCCGGTGTGACAGCGCCCTGGACGGGAAGTCGGCTGGTCATGGGAGTGACGACGGATCTGCGCGACGGAGATCACCGGCTGGCCAGGCGGGTGATCGGGCGGGGGCCGGCCTGGGTGCGGGGGATCGCGCCCGCGGTGGAGGAGGCGGCCGAGCACACCAAGCTGTGGTGGGCGGCGGCCGGGGTGATGGCCGCCGCCGGCGGCTGGCGCGGGCGTACCGCCGCCGCTGCCGGGGTGGGCGCCATGACGACGGCCCAGGTGCTGTCCAACGCGGTCGCCAAGCAGCTCTACCGGCGGCGCCGCCCGCCCCGCGAGTGGGTCCCGCCGGAGGTGCTGCGGGAGCGCCCCGACAGCTCCTCCTTCCCCTCCGGGCACACGGCCGCCGCCTTCGCGTTCGCCGGAGCCGTCGCGTCGGTGTGGCCGGCCGCCGGAGCCGCTTGCGGGGTGCCGGCGGTGATGGTGGCCGCCGAGCGGGTACACAGCGGTGCGCACTACCCCTCCGACGTGGTCGCCGGCGGCGCGATCGGGCTGGCCGCCGCCGCTCTCGTACGGGCCGTGCCGCGTCTGGTGCGGCGCCATGCGCTCTGACGGGCGGTGCGCTTAGACGGGCGGTGATGTGCCGTCGCGGGGGCACCCGGGCACCCGGCCGGCCCATGTAGCACACGCCGACGAAGGACAGGTGAGCACCGATGACAGCAGACGGCTCCCCCCGCACCGGCGGCGGAGCACAGGAACCGGTCAGTGAGCTGGTCCAGCGTGCCTCGCAGCAGCTGTCGCAGCTGGTCCGCGACGAAATGCGCCTCGCGCAGGCCGAGATGACCCAGAAGGGCAAGCGGTTCGGCAAGGGCGGCGGCCTGTTCGGCGGCGCCGGCCTGGTGGGTGTCCTCACCCTGCAGGCCCTGGTGGTCACCGTGATCGCCGCGCTGTCGCTCGCGATGGACGTGTGGGTGGCGGCGCTGATCGTCACCGGCGTCCTCGCGGCCGTCACCGCGCTGATGGCGGCGCTCGGCAAGCAGCAGATCAGCAAGGCGACCCCGCCGACGCCCGAACAGACCATCGACAGCGTCAAGGCCGACGTGGCCGAGATCAAGGAGAAGGCACAACGATGACCCGAAACAAGCCGCACACGCGCGACGAGGCGACCCCCACCCCCGAGGAGCTGCGCGAGCGGGTCGAGGCGACCCGTGAGGAGCTCGGCGGGACCGCCGAGGCGCTCGCGGCGAAGGCCGACGTGAAGGCCCGCGCCCAGGAGAAGACGGAGACCGTCCGCCAGCAGGTCGCCGAGAAGACCACACAGGTCAGGACCCAGCTGCGGGAGAAGGCGACGCACGCGGCCCACGTGGTGCAGGAAAGGACCCCGGAACCGGTGCGCACCAAGGCCGCCGCGGCCGCCGAGCAGGTCCGCGACAAGGCGGCCCAGGCCGGGCAGCTCGCCCGGGAGAAGGCGCCCGAGCCGGTACGTGAGAAGGCCGGCCAGGGCCTGGAGGTGGCCCGGGCCAACCGCACTCCGCTGGTCGCCGCGGCCGGCGCGCTGTTCGCGCTGCTGGTCTTCCGCCGTTTCCAGAGGCGTCGATGAAAGCCTCGAAGGTCGCCTACAAGCCCGTCGGCATGGCCATGGGGGCCGTCAGCGGTGTCGTGGCCGGGGCGGTGTTCAAGCAGGTCTGGAAGAAGCTCGGGCGTGACGAGGACGCCCCCGACGCCACCGACGAGCAGCGCACGTGGCGCGAGGTCCTGCCGGCGGCCGTCCTCCAGGGCGCGATCTTCGCCGGCGTCAAGGCCGCCGTCGACCGCGGCGGCGCCGTCGCCGCCCGCCGCCTGACGGGAACCTGGCCCGGCTGACCTCCCCGTCGGCGTCCGCCACCCCGGCCGAGGCGGACGCCGACGGACGGCAGCTGGACAGCCCGCCCCACGTTTCCGCTGGCCACGACGGGGGACCCGGCGTACGTGGTGGCATACGGAGCCGAGCAGCGGGTGCGTGTCCCGGCACTGCGGGCCGGCTGGCTGACGCAGGCGTTCGTCCACTGGGCCTTCCCACCCGACGAGGTCCAGGCGCTGCTGCCCGGAGACCTGACCGTGGACGAGTACGAGGGCGCGGCCTGGGTGGGGCTGACGCCCTTCGTCATGGCGGACGTACGCCCTCCCGGTGTGCCGTCCCTCCTGCCCGGGCTGCGCACCTTCGCCGAGACCAACCTGCGGACCTACGTCCGCCACCGGAACGGGCGGGACGGGCTCTGGTTCTTCTCCCTGGAGGTGTCCTCCCCGCTGATGCTGGCGGCGCGCGTGATCGGGGCGCCGTACTACCCGGGAACGCTGAGCGTCTCCGAGGACGGCGGCAGCGTCCGCTACAAGGGCTCCCGTTGGGGAGGCAGCGCCTCGTACCGTCTGGTCGTCCGCCCCGGTGAGCGGCTCGCGCCCAGGGAGCGCGACGTCTGGCTGACCTCGCGCTGGCGGGCGTACACACGCCGGTTCGGCCTGCTCTGGGAGACGCCGGTCGAGCACGAGCCCTGGCCGTTGAGGGACGCCGCCGTCGAGGTGCTCGCGCAGACCCTGACCACCGCGGCGGGCCTGCCCCCGCCCGCCGGCGAGCCCGTCGTGCACTACTCGGAAGGAGTCAGGCATGTCCGGCTCGGGCCCTCCCGGCCCTGCGTACCGGAGCCGGGCGCTTCCTGACCCCGGCGCGGGAGCGGGCGTGAGCGGCAGGCGCCGTGCCGCCGCCCGGCGTCCGCGGCTGCGCTTCGACGGCTGGATCGCGGGCCTGGGCACCTCCTCCGGGACGCGCGTCGTGCTGGGGCACTGGCAGCGGTCACCGTTCGGGCCGTTCAGCGACGTGATGATCGAACGGGCCGACGGGGAACGGCTGTTGCTGGCCCCCACCCGCCGGACGGCGGACTTCGTGAGCGGCACCTACACCTTCGACACCGTGCGCGTCGCACCGGTCGACGTACGCGTCGCGGACGACACCTGGACGGTCACCGCGGGGCCGCTCGACCTGCGCTTCACGGTCGGCCGCCCAGGCCTCCTGGGGCTCGTCCTGCGGGCCGTGCCCGCCCCGCTCGCCCGCCGTCCGGCCTGGGCCGCGCTGACGGACCGCCCCGCCCGCCTGCTGCTGCGCGGCGTGCGGACCCGCGGCAGCGCCGTCCCCGGCCGTCACGAGTGGTACGGCGCCCGGGGACTGCGGCCGATCGCCGCGCTGTCGGCGGCCTACGAGGGCGACGACCTGGGCGCCCTGGCCCCCGTGGAACCGCCCGTACGCTTCGGGTTCGGTTCCGTGCCCCGCACACCCGCCCTCACCCGGGTCACGACGACGGTCGCGCCGGCCGACCGGTGAGCACCGTTTTTCCGCCGGGCGGCACGGGTACCCGGCAGACTCCGCGAAGCGATCGGCGGGACCGAAGGGGCAGCGAAGGGACAGCGCATGGGCAGGGCGGCGAAAACCCCGGATCCCGCGGACACCGTCGCGGTCGCGCACGGCGTCTTCAACCTCCTCGGCGGCCTGTGGCCGCTGCTGCATCTGCGCAGCTTCGAGTGGGTGTTCGGCCCGAAGACCGACGACTGGCTGCAGATGACGACGGGCGGACTCCTGGTCTCCGCCGGCGTCGCCCAGCTCGCGGCGGCCCCGGCCCCCCAGGGCCCGTCCCACGCCCGCCGCATCGGACTGGGCACCGCCGTCACCCTGCTGGCCGTCGACCTGATCTACGTCCCCAAGCGGCGGATCCGGCCCACGTACCTCCTCGACGCCGCGATGCAGACCGGATGGATCGCCGCGTGGCTGCGCTCCGGCACGCCGAGCACGCCCGGCACAGCCGGCACACCCTGACACTCCACGGCATGCGCACCGGAGACCGATGACGATGAGCGAGCAGACCCCGTCCCAGGCGGAAGGCGAACGGCAGGAGGCCACCGCGCCGGAGCAGCGGCCGGAGCAGGAACAGGCCGGTCGTCGCGATGTGCCGCGCACGACTCCTTCGCAGGCGGAGGGGGACCGCGAGGGCCAGGAGGCCGAGGAAGCCGGGCAGGCGGAGAAGGCCGGGCAGGCCGAGAAGGCCGGGAAGTCCGAGGAGGGGCCCGGCGAGTAGCCCCGTACGGCTGCCACCCGGGCGGGTGAATCAGCGGGCCATTCAGCCCAACAACAGTCGCCGCGAGACGGCGGTGCCCCAGCGGCGGGACTAATTTCCGCTGGGCCGGTCACGCACTGGCACGTGTCCGCGCACCGACTGCTGCCGATCTGGGGACCTGATGGCGACACATACTGAACCGGTTGCTCCGGTACCGGCGGGGGAGCGCCACCGCACGGGTCAGGTCATCGTCACCTGGCTGACGACGACGGACCACAAGAAGATCGGGCACCTCTACCTGATCACGTCGTTCATCTTCTTCCTGATCGCCGGGGCACTGGCGATGGCGATCCGGGCGGAGCTGGCCCGGCCGGGCCTGCAGATGCTGTCGAACGAGCAGTACAACCAGGCGTTCACCATGCACGGCACGATCATGCTGCTGCTGTTCGCGACGCCCACGTTCGCCGGATTCGCCAACGCGGTCATGCCGTTGCAGATCGGTTCCCCGGACGTGGCCTTCCCCCGGCTGAACATGCTGTCGTACTGGCTGTTCCTCTTCGGCGGCCTGATCGTGATGGGCAGCTTCCTCACGCCCCAGGGCGCCGCCGACTTCGGCTGGACCGCCTACACCCCGCTCAGCGGCCCCATCCGCAGCGGATACGTCGGCGGCGACCTGTGGATCATGGGGCTGGCGCTGTCCGGGTTCGGCACGATCCTCGGTGCGGTCAACTTCATCACCACCATCATCTGCATGCGCGCCCCCGGCATGACCATGTTCCGGATGCCGATCTTCACCTGGAACGTGCTGCTCACCTCGGTGCTCGTGCTCCTGGCCTTCCCGGTGCTGGCGGCGGCGCTGCTGGTGCTGGAGGCCGACCGGCGCTTCGGGGCGCAGGTGTTCGACCCGCAGAACGGCGGGGCGATCCTGTGGCAGCACCTGTTCTGGTTCTTCGGCCACCCGGAGGTCTACATCCTGGCGCTGCCGTTCTTCGGCGTGATCAGCGAGATCATCCCCGTCTTCGCCCGCAAACCGATCTTCGGCTACACGGGTCTCATCGGCGCCACCATCGCCATCGCCGGGCTGTCGGCCACCGTCTGGGCCCACCACATGTTCGCCACCGGCGCGGTCCTGCTGCCGTTCTTCTCCTTCATGACCTATCTGATCGCCGTCCCCACCGGCGTGAAGTTCTTCAACTGGATCGGCACCATGTGGAAGGGCTCACTGTCCTTCGAACCCCCCATGCTGTGGGCGGCCGGCTTCCTGGTCACCTTCCTCTTCGGCGGCCTGACCGGCGTCATCCTCGGCTCCCCGCCCCTGGACTGGCACGTCACCGACACCTACTTCGTCGTCGCGCACTTCCACTACGTGCTCTTCGGCACGATCGTCTTCGCGATGTTCGGCGGCTTCAGCTTCTGGTGGCCGAAGATGACCGGCACGATGCTCGACACGCGCCTGGAGAAGATCCACTTCTGGACCCTGTTCACCGGCTTCCACACCACCTTCCTCGTCCAGCACTGGCTCGGCGCCGAGGGCATGCCCCGCCGCTACGCCGACTACCTCGCCGCCGACGGCTTCACCGCCCTCAACACCGCCTCCTCCATCGGGGCGTTCCTCCTCGGTCTGTCCACGCTGCCCTTCCTCTACAACGTGTGGAAAACCGCCCAGCAGGGCAAGCGGGTCGAGGTCGACGACCCCTGGGGATACGGGCGTTCCCTGGAATGGGCCACCTCCTGCCCGCCGCCGCGCCACAACTTCCTCACCATGCCGCGGATCCGCTCCGAATCGCCCGCCTTCGACCTGCACCACCCCGACGTGGCCGAGCTCGACGAACGCGAGAACGTGGGCAAGCGCGACGTCCTCGACGCCACTTCCCACAAGGGCGAACGCCCATGACGCGCACGGCCCATGACGGCCCGCACGGCGACGGGGATCGTGCCGGGCGGGGCGGCGGTGCGTACGGCGACGGGGGCGGGGGCAGCACCGCGCGGGGCGGCACGTACGGCGACGGCGACGACAGCACCGCGCGTCGCGGCGCCCACGGTGACCGGGACAGCACCACGCAGCACGGCCGGTACGGCAACGGGGCCCGCACGCTGGCCGACGAGGCCGAGGGCTACCTGCTCGCCCACCTCCACCACGACCAGGCGCGCCGCGAGGCCGAAGAGCTCTGCGCCGCGATGCCGTGGCTGACCGCAACCCAAGTCGAGGAACTCACCCGCCACTACGTCCGCCGACGCATCGACCTCACCCGCCGGATGCTGCTCGACACGGCCCGGCGGGCCGACGAACTGCGGCAGGAGTACGAGGACCGCTACGCCACCCTCCGGCACGACCTCCTCAAGCGCCACGCCGCCTGCGCCTGCGCCGTCCTCGCCTGCGCGGGCGGGGTGAGCACGCTGGCGGGCCTGCTCGCCCGCTGACCGGCCGGCCGCTCGGGGCGGGGGCTCAGGGACGGCGGCTGCGGGTGTCCCGGCCGGTCACGGGGTGCGGATGAGCCGGCGTGCGCCCGCGGCGGCGCCCGCCAGCGCGGCGGCCGTCCCCAGCCGGCGTACGGCGGTGCGCCGACGGCCGCCCCAGCCGCCGTGGGCCGCGCCCTCGCCGGGCGCGGGAACGTGCAGGTTGCCGTGGGTCGCCGGGGCGGGCTCCTGGCGGGACAGGTGGGTCCTGTCGAACTGGCGGGCCATCATGCGCTCGACCAGGCCCGGGGCCATCCGGGACTCCAGCACCATGGAGCGGCCCGTGGGACCGACCACCACCTCGCGGCGCGGCACCCGCACCAGGTCCATGACGGTGCGGGCCACCCGCTCCGGGGAGTACACCGGCGGCATGGCCACCGCCTTGCGCCCGGTGTAGTTCGCCGCGTGCTCGAAGAGCGGGGTGTCGACGGTGGCGGGCAGCACCGTGCAGACGTGGATGTCCTTCACGCCCTCCAGCAGCAACTCCTGGCGCAGACTGGCGCTGAGGGCCCGGACCGCGTGTTTCGACATGCCGTAGGCGTGGGTGTAGGGCTGGCTGACCACCCCGACGATCGAGGACACGTTGATCAGCGTGCCGCTGCCCTGTTCCCGCATGACCCGCAGGGCGGCGCGGGCGCCGTGGACGTATCCCAGGACGTTGACGTCGAGGACCTTGCGGAAGTCCTCCAGCGGCACCTCCTGGAAGGGGCCGAAGACGGTCACGGCGGCGGCGTTCACCCACACGTCGATCCGGCCGAAGCGCTCCACCGCCCGCTGGGCGAGCTCCTCGACCTGCTTCACGTCGGTGACGTCGGTCGGTACGGCCAGGGCACGCGCGCCGCGATGCTTCTCGCAGTCCCGCGCGGCCGCCTCCAGCGCCTCCGGCCGGCGCGCCGCCAGTACGACCGCGCAGCCCTTCCGGGCGAACGCCTCGGCCGTGGCGCGCCCGATCCCGCTGGACGCCCCGGTCACCACCACCACTCGCTCACGCACGCGCATACCCTGACCTCCTCGCCTGCACGGATGAGCCGCGCGTGCCCCTCTCCGCCCGCCTGCGACGCGCGGAGAGGGGCACAGGGGTTGCTGTTCGTGTCCTGTTCCTGCGTTCCTGAATCCGAGTCGGCTCCGGCCGGCCGCTAGGGAGCGGTCGTACCACGGTTCCCGGCGGACATACCGCCGGCGGGCATACCGCCCCTCCTGCCGGCCTTCGCACCGGCGGACCGGTCCGCTCGGGCGGCGGCGGCGCTGGCTGCCAGACCCAGCAGCAGGGCGACGGCACCCACGATGATGTTGTTGACGATGGTCCTCGTGGTGCTGACATCACCCGCGACGACCCAGGGAGCGAAGATCGTCCACACGCCCAGGGCGCACGCCGCCCACGCCATGCTGTGGGTGCGCTCGTAGGCACGGCCGAAGCCGCCGCTCATCAGAAGGGCGTACGCGATACCGACGATCAGGTTGTTGACGGCCAGCGTGGTGAAGCCGTTGAACCCCGCGATCCACGGCGACGCCGCCAGGTACAGACCCGTGAGGACGGCCAGGGTCTCCACGGCCTGGGCCTGAGGGGTGGTCGCCGCACGCTCGGCCATCTCGTGGCGGGAGCGCATGTCGAGGATGTCGGGATGGGTCTCCATGGACGACTGGGGAGAGGTAGTCATTCCTGTCACCTCCGAGGTGCCTGATCCCCGAGTGCGCGCAACGGGTACCCACACCCACCAGGACCACGCGGCGGACACACCAACTCTTCCAGAACGCGCGGGACCGACCGCGAGGGACGTGTACGGCCGACAGGCCACTCTTCCCCGGAGCCAGCCCACCGGCTCGTGTACTCGCGTGGAGCTGAGGTGGAACTGAGTACGTGCGCTCTGGTCGG
This sequence comes from Streptomyces deserti, assembly GCF_054782695.1. NCBI lineage: Bacteria > Bacillati > Actinomycetota > Actinomycetes > Kitasatosporales > Streptomycetaceae > Streptomyces > Streptomyces deserti. The sequence goes on along the minus strand of NZ_BAAGRZ010000008.1, from coordinate 217,740 downwards.
TGACGGGGCCGGCCGGAACCCTTCGTACATGCGCCAAGGACTACCGAAACCCGTTCTGCACCTTCTGCCGATCCTCGTGCTGGCCGGGATATCGCCGGCGGTGTGGGCTGCCTGGCTCGGCTGGGACCAGCATCGTGACGTGCGGCCCGACGGCACGACGACCGGCCCGTACGAGGCGTGGCAGGTGATCGGGCTCGTGCTGACCCTGCTGGTACCGGTGTACTGGGCGGCGTCCCGGCGCTACTTCGCGGGCGCCGTGCTCGGCACCACGGCCGGCCTGACCGTGGCCTCCTTCTACGACTGGTCGGACGATGCCAGCGGCCTCTTCATGATCGGCGTGGGGATGGTCATGACGGGGAGCTTCGCCGTGACCGCCGCCGTTTCCGCCGTGATCGCCGCCACGCGACGAGAGGGCCGACGGACCGGAGCCTGACTTCGAACCTGTGGAGCGTGCGACCCCGGAACGGTCGGTGTGGGGCCGTCGCGACTGCACACGGCTGACGGTCGCCTCAGTCACCGGTGACGGCCGCGGGCGCATTTCGGTGCTTCGAAGCCCGGTCGAGTGTCGAGGTCGTGCACGAACTCCGCGAGGGGCGCCTGGATGTGGCTCGTCGTGCCGACGCCGTCGCGCGGATTCGGTCGCACCGCTGTTGACCGAGGTTGTTCCGTTCTTACGGGCACGCTTTGGGCACGGGCGCTGCCAGCAGCCGGGCCATACGTGCGCGTGACGCTTGTGCCGACGGACCGCATCGCCTCTCGGGCTGACCGGAGTTCCGTCACGACTGCACATGCCGGGATGTGACACTCAGACGTGGCTCCGTGAATGTTGGTGACGTATTCTCCTATGTACATCATCAACATTGTGGGAGGTGCAGTATGTCTGTGACCCAGATCGACATCGACGACGATGCCCTGGAACGCGCCATGGCTCTGTCCAAGGTCAGGACCAAGAAGGAGGCGGTCAATCTCGCTCTGCGCTTCTACGCCGAGCAGCAGGAGCGTGCGGCGCGCATCAGCCGTCACTTCGAGCGTGCGCGTGAGTGGGGCGCCGTCGAGGATGCCGAACGGCTGCACCGGGCGGAGAAGCACAGCCGGTGATCTACTTGCTCGACACGTCCGGCCTGGTCCGGCTGCTCCGCGATCCCAAACTGCAGTCGGCCTGGTACGACGCAATTGATGCCGGAACCGTCGCCTCCTGCTACGTGCAACGCACCGAGTTCCTCCACAGTGCTCGGAACGGACGCGAGTACGACGAGATCGTCGAGATGTTCACGGACCTTTATCCCGACGTGTCGGTGCCGAAGAACGCGGGGCGCTGGATTGGCGCGGTGCAACACCGTATGGCCCAGGCTGGGGAGCATCGCAGTGCCTCGGCGGTGGACCTCGTCATCGCCGCCACCGCGGCCCACCACGGGCTGGCTGTCCTCCACGACGATGCCGACTACCGGGCCACTGCCCGGCACGCGTCCGACCTGGTCGAGCACAACGTCCACGACATCACCTGAGGTGGTTTGTCGCCCGACAGGCCGTGGGTGGGGGCGCTCTGCGAACACGCGGCCTCTGTTCCGGGGCGAGCTGACCAGCGGCATGACATCACCAGCCGCCTTGACCGCCGTAGAGCCTGGGATTGCCTCGGGGTGCTTCAGCATGCCGGAGGCGAGGAGGCAGTCTCAGGATGGGATTCCAGGCGAACCAGTCGAGAACCTCGGCGCCCAGTTCCCAGGGGGCGTTCAGCAGCGTCTTTCCCGTCGTCTCCAGGTTTGAGGCGACCGCGTCCGGCGCCGGGGCCGATGCGCTGCATCAGATCGCTGTGCCTACGGAAGTGGTGGTCGTGGGTCCCGAGTCGAGGGCGGCCACGAAGACGATGAAGTCGTCGCATGACAGATGTTTCTCACAGTGCATCAGTGTGTCGACGCGTCTCCTGACGTGTTTCTTGATCTCCCCCAGGAATCCCCAGCCCAAGTCCGTCAACGTCCCGTCGCGCTCCGGCCAGATCGCCTCGCGGTCCAGGATCACGTCCTCGAACTCCAGAAGGCGGAAGCGCTCACTGCTCCCCAATGCGCCGAGGCTTGTCGGGTCAGCCCCGCTGGTTCGGTCGTCGAGTTCGGGGAGCATTCGCGGGTGCGCTCACTGGAGTGGCTGGCCGGTGACGGCGGCGATGCACCCGGAGTCCCGGCCACGTCGCGGGAGAGTAAGCCCCCCGCGGCCGTGGCGGTCACCACGAGGTCGACGGTTGCGGCGCCCCCGATGCTGCCGGGACGCGGGAAAACGTGCGTGCCGTGAAGTCCGACACTGCGGAGAGTCGACCCACCGAACAGGGGCGGTCTGCCGGATTCCGCCTTCCGGCAGACCGCCCCACTCAGCGATCCCGCTTGGCGAACCGCGGCCTCACTTGCCGTAGTACGCGTTGTGGTCCGAGATCGTCGACCTGTTGCCCTTCCTGTACGCCGAGCCGGGTCCTGATGGTCTGGTCTTCATCGGGGAGAAAGGGGCTCCCTTCCGGCGGAGCACCTTCGGGCGGAAGCGGCGGAAGGCACGAGAGATCGTCGGCATGCCCGAGGGCTGCCGGTTCTACGACCTCCGGCCCAGAAGGTCGCCGAGAAGCCTTTTGGCACGCATCTGGCACGCGGCGAGTGATCACAACGGACAACAAAACGGCCCAGGTCTCTGACCTGGGCCTGCTTCATGGAGCGGGTGACGAGAATCGAACTCGCCCTCTCAGCTTGGGAAGCGACGGCGCTTGGGCGGGTGTTGCTCCTCTGACCTGGGCTAACGCCCCTCCTCGGGTGGCGGCGGTGGTGCTGTTTGTACTGTTGTTGACCGCTGTTTTCCGTCCTTACGGGCACGCTATGGGCACGCAGCTCCAGGGAGGGTTGTCCGGCGTGCCCGGGACCCCTGGATGACTCGTCCGGACGGTGGCGCCAGGGTGCGCCCGATACGGCGTTGCGGCAGCACATGTCTGGCCTGGGAGCCTGCGGCACGAGGCGCTGCCGTAGAGGCATGGTTTGGTCGGTGTCCAAGAGGTCGGAACCGTGCCCGTTGGAAGGAGTCAAATTCCTTTCAATTCACGTCACTTGGTTTTCGGCCTGCTCGCCGGTCTGTCCTGAGCCGGCCTCGCCCAGACGTTGAGCCAAGCGGACCCGCCAGGCTGGACGATGACGCCCACCCATTCGCGTCGCCGGACTGCTCCCGGATGCCGGCCACAGGGTGCTGCCCAACGCGGCAGCACCCCCGGGAGTGGGCCGGGGTCCTACCGTCTGGCCGAGGGCACGGGTACGGCCGACGCGTGCCGAACGTCCGTGAAAAAGGGGAGTGGACGGGCAACCCTGCCCCCGCCTCATAGGTCACACAGGCGTCACTGTTTCTCATGTTTCCAAAGGTCCAGAAGGGCCCCACTCTCAGTGATGACTCGCATTCGGTTGACAGTGCTGGCAGCGACGGCTGCCCTAGCCGCGACCGGCGGCCTGATCACCGCCACCTCTGCCTCCGCGGCCGTCACCTGCACCTCTCCCGTCTGGAGGGCGCAGTACTACGGCAACTCCACCTTCAGTGGTACGCCGAAGCTGACCGCCTGCGACTCCGTCATCGCCGAGAACTACGGGTACGGCGACCCGCCCGGCGTCACGCTGCCCAAAGACAACTTCTCCGTCCGCTGGTCCCTCACCCGGGACTTCGGCTCTGGCGGCCCCTTCCGGCTCTCCGCCGCAACGCAGGACGGCATGCGCGTCTACGTCGACGGCGTGCGGAAGATCGACCTGTGGAAGAACGTCTCCACCACCGCCCGCAAGACCGTCGACCTGACCATCCCGGCCGGCAAGCACACGCTCCGCGTGGACTACGTCGCATGGACCGGCCTCGCCAACGCCGGGTTCACGTACGCCCCGCGCACCGAGGCCGCCGTCGACACCGTCAAGCCGCTCGCCCCGACCGGCCTCACCGCCGCATACAACCGGGACACCACGAAGACCACCCTGCGCTGGACCGCGAACAAGGAGATGGACCTCGCCGGTTACCGCGTGTACCGCCGGCTGGGCACCACCCAGTGGGCGAAGGTCAGCGGCTCGTCGCTGCTCACCTCCCCTACCTTCGTGGACGCGACGCCTGCCACGGGCCAGACCTTCCTGTACGAGGTCCGCGCCGTCGACAAGGCGGGCCGCGAGTCCGCCGGCAGCTCCGACGCCACCGCTGTGACCGTGGACCGCACGGGACCGGCGGCGCCGAACGGTCTCACGGTCACCAGCGACGCGTGGTGGGCCACCCTGGCCTGGCAGGGGGTCGCCGACGCCGCGACGTACGAGGTGTACGCCGCCTCCGCGGCACCGGCCCGTTCGAGCTGCTGGCACGACGACCTCGACGTCGTACCGCACCGACGCGCCCGTGAACACCGCCCGGTACTACCGGGTCCGCGCCCTCGACGCGCTCGGCAACCCGTCGGCGTACGCCACCGTCACCGGCGACGGCGTCGACCGGACACCGCCGAAGTCCCCGACCTCCCTCGGCTCCGTCGCCGAAGTCGGCTACACCGACGTGTACTGGAAGCAGCCCGACGGCTTCGACGAGGACTTCACCAACGGCGGGACCTACCGCGTCTACCGCTCGCCCGGCAAGACCCTCGACCCGGCCGCGCTCACCCGCGTGACCTGCGCCGAGGAGAGCAGCGGCCAGACCAGCACCGGCGGCGTCTGCCACGACCTGGACATGCCTGCGGGCACGTACGTGACGTACGCGGTCGCGGCGGTGGACCCGGCCGGCAACGAGTCGGCGCTGTCCGCCCCGCTCGTCGTCCGCACCGGCGACCGCGTCGCGCCCGGCCCGGTCACCGGCGTGCAGGCCACACCGCGCGCCGACGGCGTGCTGATGAGCTGGGCGGCCTCGGCCGAGGACGACGTCGAGCGCTACTGGGCCTGGACCGGCGCCCGGCAGGCCGACGGCACGGTCAAGTGGCTCGGCGCCAGCGACTGCCGGGAGGGCACGAGCGACCCGCTCGCGGTCCTCTGCGGCGACCTGCCGGACGGCGAGACCTACGTGTACGCGGTCATTGCCAGGGACCGCTGGGGCAACGCACTGCCCCCGAGCGACCCCAAGGTCACGGTCGTCGAAGCCACCGAGCTGGACGTCCGGCCGTCCGTGACGGTCACCCGGGACTGGGAGCTCGGCAGCATAGGCCACGGCACCGTGATCGGCGGACCCGACGAGGACGGGCCGTCCGTCAACTGGCGGTGCGACAAGACGCCTGACTGCGACACCGTCGCGGGCTACCGGATCAGCCGGTGGAACGCGTCCACGAAGGCGTACGGGCCGCTGCACGCCGGACTGCTGTCGGCGGAGACCCGTGCCTACACGGACACCACGGCCGCGCGGGGGACCACGCACTTCTACACGCTGGAGGCCGTGCGCGCCGACGGCAGCGTCGCGGGCACACACGTGTGGGGCTGCGTCTTCCAGGACCGCGTCTAGCCGGCACGAGGTTGGTGGAACGGCTTTGGGCTGAACCTGCTCGGTAAAGCACGACGTTGGGGCGCCGTGATCTTCGAGGCGCGCGCTCCCTGAGGGCATGCGGCTGATTGGTGTGCGCGCAGCACGGGCGCCGGGCAGGCTGGAGCGGGTCGCGCTCTCACCTGTCACGGGCGGTCAGTACAGGGCCTTGTAGCCCTGCCACCCAGTGGCGATCCCGGTGCGAGGACCGAAGGAGCCCTTGCCGTCGCCGTTGTTGCGCCACAGCTTGCCGGAGGTGTCGCGGGAGACGATGTCCGCCCGCCCGTCCCCGGTGATGTCGTCGGCGCCCACCACGACGTTGTAGGAGGCACCCCAGTTGTCGGCCACCTTGACCCGCGCCCTGAAGCCGCCGGTCGCCGTGCCCACATACCGCCACAGCTCGTTCGACGTGTCCTGCGCCAGCAGGTCTCCGTACCCGTCACCGTTGAGGTCGCCGACGCCGATGATCTTCTTGTAACCGGACCACTTGGAGTAGATCTTCACCCGTGCCGAGAGCGTTCCGCTGCTCGTGGCCTTGTACAGGTAGATGTCACCGGTGGACGCCTGGCGGGCGATCAGGTCCGCCCGGCCATCACCGGTGATGTCGCCCGGTGAGGTCAGCACGTTGTACTGGTTCCAGCCCGACGTTCCCAGTGTGGTGTACGACGTGGAGGTCGTCAGGGCCTTGCCGCACCCGGGGCGGTAAGCCCGCAGTGCACCGCTGCTGAACCGCACGAGCACGTCATTGCAGCGGTCGCCGTTCAGGTCGCCGAACGGCACCACCGTGATCGAGGCCGGCCATCCCGAAGCCGAGGTCTTCGTCGTGAACTTCCCGGCGCCGTCGGCCCGATGGAAGGAGAGTGCGCCTTGGGAGGTGAGCGTGAGCAGGTCACCGATGCCGTCGGAACCGACATGGTCGCGTCTCACCGCGGCACCGCCGGTCAGCTTCAGTGTGCCGGACGCCGTCGCCGACGCACCGTGCTGGTCGGCCGGGGCCGCCGTCAGAGTCCAGCTGTACGTGCCGTTCGGCACATACGCGCCCGTCGACGTCCTGCCGTTCCAGGACGTACGGACCGCGTCGTACGCGGCGCCACCGGACAGGGTGCGCACGGTGGCCCCGGTCGCCTTGTTCCTGAGTGCCAGCGTCCACGAGGCGGCCGGCTTCGACAGCCACCACGTGCCGTCCCACGAGGACGACGAGTCCACCAGACTGACCGAAGGTTCCGTTCTCGCTCCCAGGACCGCGATGTCCGTGGTGGGGACGCCACTCCGGAGGACGTGGATGTCCTGGGAGGCCGGGTCCACGTAGCCGACCAGGCCGGTGTACGGATCGACGTCCCACTTTCCGGCCTTGACCGCCAGGGTCCGGCTCACCGCGGAGCCGCTCGTGACGTCCGTGAGGGTCAGCGCTCCAGATGTGGGGTCACGCCTGATCAGGAAGCCGTCGCTCAGGCGCGTCTCCCGGCCGGCGGGCACGGCGATGAGCGTCTTCTTGCGGGTGTCGTACACGAAGGCCTTGTCCACGCTGCCTTGGGTAAGAGCGCACGAGCCGGACCAGTACACCCAGCGTCCCACCGCCTGGAAGTCGCCCACCTGGCAGCCGCTGCCGACCACCCGGAATGACGTGATCGTGTTGCCCGAACGCACCTCGCTGGCCGTGACGGTGCCGTCCTGGGCCGCCGCCCACAGCGTCTCCCCCCACAGGGCGGAGGGGCTCACGTCGGCCGCGCCCGTACGGGTGAGCACGACCTTCTGTGCGTCCAGATCCGCCACGGCCAGGCCTTCTCCCGCGGGCGTGGGCCCATGCCAGGCCGCGTACCGGCCCGCGACGTCCACGAGGCCATGGTTGTCCTGGAGACCGGAGGTCACCACGGTGCCGGGAAGGGGCTGTCCCCGGTCCAGGACGGACACCTCCCCGGCCGTGTTCGCCATGACCGCCCGGCCGTCACCCGTTCCCATCAGACGGGGACAGCTCCCGTGGTCCCCGGCCATGACCCCGCACCTCCCGGTCGTTCCCCGGTCCGTGCGCGTGCCCACCGTCAGAGCCTCCGCCGTGGTCAGCGAGCGGCTGTACAGGTGCGTCGCCCCGTCGCCGGACTCGTAGGTCATCAGCTCACCGCCGCTCAGATCGAGCGACTCGATCCCGAAGGGCACGGGCGGAAGGTCCACGACCCGGCGGACCCGGGGCAGCCCGTCGGCCCCCGCTTGGATCTTGGCGATGCCATAGTCCAGAGAGGACTCTCCGCCGGCGAGGACCAGGCCGCCGTCGGGGGTCGTGACGGCAGCGGGATCGGACCGCTTGAACAGGGGCAGCTCCGCGGAGCCGTCGAAGGGCAGTGCTGACACACTCCAGACGGAGGAGTCGCTGCGCCGCGCGACCACGAGCGCGTCACCGACGACGCCGAGGATCTTGTTCTCCGAGGTGCGGGGGAACGCGACCTCGTGCGTGGGCGCTTCGTAGGCACCCTGGGCGTACACCCGCACCCGGGACGTGCCGTACCAGCTGACCAGGTAGTCGGATCCCACCACGGTGTCCGTGCTCGCCACCAGCGGCGGCAAGATCGTGGCGGCACCGGTCTCCGCGTCCACCCAGGCGTACTGGAAGACCCGGTCCGGGCCGTAGTAGTTGACGAGGATGCCGGAGGCCGAACCCCTGGGAAAGAAGGGGAAGACCACCCCGTCCGGGAGCCCGGTGACAGGCTTCTGCACCGTGCTGCCGTTCTCGTCGCGCAGCAGGAACAGCCCAGTTCGTTCCCCACCTGTCGACATGCTGGTCAGGACAGTACGTCCGTACGTCTGCAGATAGCTCTGGCCCGCCGGGATGGCCACGGTCTCCGTCGTACCGGTTCCCATGTCCCGGAGCAGGACTTGCCCACCACTGCTCTGGGACGGGCGAAGGGCGACGACGTCCGAACCGGTGCCGTACGCACCCGCGGTGCGCGGCCCGAGTCCCTCGCCGCCTTCCACCGGCTTTCGGCTGCCGTCGTAGCTGGTCCACCAGAGGCCGGACCCCTCGGCGGTGGAGCGGTACTCAAGGAAGCCGGAAGCCCCCGCGCTCTGCAGATACGCCGTACGCGGAGTCGTGCGCATGGTGGCCGGAACGATGATCTCCGGTGCGGTCTCCGCGTGCGCGGGCACCACCAGCGGGACGGCGGACACAGAGAGCGCCAACCCGATGAGCGTGACAAGGGAGCCACGCATGAAGGTAGGACGAGCCACTTGCTTCCCCTCCCCGACGGAGGGCCCCATCCCCCCGAACAAGCGGGCGGATCTTAACATCGGTTCAAGACGAATGACCTTGCCGAGCCGGTTGGCCGGCCCGTGTACGGACGGCGCGGCGCCCACGGGTACAAGCCGCGGAAGATCCCCGCACGCAGAGTCGGCGATCGCGGCGTGTCCGCACGTCGCACTCGCTGGGGACCTGACCGCTACGAGTCCGTGAGCGGTAGGTGGGCCGAGGCTGCGACAGAGAACCCGAGTCGCAAGCTGCGGCGTTGCATGTACGGCTGCCGTCCGCAACCGGTGCCCTCCGCGTGCCCGATCTTCGTGCGCCTGACGGGCCGGAACTTGCTGGACAACCTTCGGGAAAACGCAAATCCCAGGCCATGGACCTGGGGTTTCACTCTGGAGCGGGTGACGAGAATCGAACTCGCGCTCTCAGCTTGGGAAGCTTGGGTCTTCTACAGGCGATTGCTGGGCTGACCAGCGGCGGAACTGCTAGCGAGGTCGGACCGGTCGGCAGCGTTGTCCCCGCCATTCCCCGTGGTGCCCCGCACGACCTGGCACGAGTCTGGCACGGCGATTCGTCTTCGGTCGTGGCCTTACAGAACCAAGGCCAGCGCAGTTGCGGCACATAGCAGGCAGACGCCAGCCAGGATGAGGTTGATCCCGAGACGGAGCCGGTGGAACTTGATTGCGACTGCGCGGGAGAGGAATGCGACCCGCTCAGCGCGCCGGGCCGATGCACTGGAGGAGATCCACCGATTCACCTTGGCCCGCAGCCGAGCACGCGCCGTTGTCGTGCACAGCAGACGGCTGCCGGACGAGTGGGACCCCGGTCGGCCTGAGGAGCCGGTACGTCTGCTTAAAACGAAAGTGGCTCTCTACGCCCCTCGCGCGGTCCCTGAAGCTCATAAGGAGTGGGACAAGATCATAATCGGCTTCGTTGTCGCCCTGGCCAGCCGTCAGCATGAAGTCGACAGGCTGGCCCACTCATCAGAGCCGGAAGGTGCAGGAACTCATCGAAGCAGCCTGGGCTCTGGCCGAACACAGAGCCCGGGAATGGGAGCAAGCCGAAGAGCGTCTGTTCCGAGCTCTACGCGGTGCATCAACCCTAAGTCCTGAACGGCAGTGGCGGTTTCGCGCTGCCGGCTCTCCCCGCCCTCGTCGGCATGAGCCGGCCCGCTGGCCCGACGTTCCGTCAGCCTGGCCCAACTGCACGAGGGCGAGGATCACTTGTTCCCGGGTACCGCGCACGGCCTTGCGCTACTCTGGATGTGGCGAGTTGATAGTCGACTCGTCATTGCCCGCATCCTTGCTGCGAACTGGGGTGTGGGACTCATCGGCAGCGCTGGCCTGGTGGACGGGTAGTCACACATCCACCGCGACGCAGGTCAGTAGCACTGATGGCGCGGGGCTAGTAGACGTACCGAAGTGAGTACGGGCCGAAGAGTAGGCCCGACCGAGAACATTCGCGTGAGCGTCAGCGTGGGTGTCTCGACCCGAACCGAAGGGTTCGGATCGAGGCTGCCTGCGCACCCGATCCGGCCCATGACAGGGAAGGTAAGGATCGGTGGACGGCACCGCCATCATCATCATTCTCGCCATCGCTGGCGTGGCCTCTGTGCTGCTTTTCGCGATCAAGGGCATCCTTGATCAGCTCCCCGACGTCTTCGACTCGTTCCGCCGTGCGCGCGACGCGTGGAAGCACCTCAGGGAGGAGCCGGACGAGGCGGCCAAGCCCGACGACACCGGGGAGACCCCGCCTCCGGCGACGGTCCCGGCGGACGGTTGAGGTTGTGGCAGCCGACCACCTGAACCGTCACATTCTGCACCGTTTTGCGCGGGTCTTTGGTGTGGAGTGGGCAGTCAACGGTGCTGGCGTCGGCGGCACAGCAAAAGCTTTCCAAGGAGGGAAGCGACGGGGCGCCAGGCAGGACTCGAACCTGCGGCCAAGCGATTAGAAGATGCGCGCAAGCCTTGGTGATTCGACCCGATCGGCCTACACCGGCACCGTGGTGGGCTGCTGGGGGTCGCTGCCGTTCGCCGTCGTTGCCGTCAGGATTGCCGTCACCGCTAGCGATCGGGCCGGGCGAATGTCTGCTGTGGTTGGCAGGCGAGCGGTACGTGCGGTGAACCCTGTTCAGGCGGTGTGCGCTCCCTTCGTGCGCTGGTTGCGACCTTGTGTGACTCGCCTGGGCCCAGCACGGTTGAGGTGGATGCTGCTCGGTGCTGTGCCGCAGGACCATCAGGGAGGGGCGGTACGTCGTGGGTTCAGCCAGTCAATGGGCACGTGAGACCTTCGGGGACATAGCCGGTGAGCTGGCCGACATCATCCCGGCTTGCCTCCTACGGGCTCATGACCGCGCCCGGACCGGGCACGAGGGCGTTCACACTCAGACGCTCGAGGCCTACGGACATGGCCTCTACGCGGTGCAATACGAAGAACTGGCCGCCGGCATCTCCGGGCTTGGGGAAGCTGTGCGTCTACAAGGGCGAACGCTGATGCTCGTCCGCGGCCACTTGATCTACCCCCTCCGCTACGCCAAGAAAGACGTGCCTGTCACGGCCGCTCGTCTCCGTCGGGCCACAGGCTTCCGAGCTGACCTGATCCGCCGCCACGGCCCACCTCCCAGGCAGCAGGCATTCGACCTGGACTGGGGAGAACTTGACGACTCCGAAGTGCATCCAGATCTGGAGCTGCTTCCCGACGACGTGCAGCTCGTCCTCGTCGCCTACGCCTGCTCCATGGAGAAGGGTGTCATGCGCATTGAGTGGGGGTCAGCGGAGCTGCGCCGCGAGGACCGGTACCTGATCTGGCACCGTCACGAGCCGTTGCCAACCAGAGACTGACCTGGCCCTTGGCTCGGGCCGCGGTACTGCTTTGGCGCCGTTCAGCATCAGGAGTACGAAACTTTCACGTGCGGGCAGTATCCGTAAGCTGCCACAGTACGGGGATGCTTGTGAGTCCACTGCCCGGCGTTGACCGGAAGCACCTGTACAAGACGCTCAGCGAGGTGTGCCAGAAGGTCTCGAACCTCCACACCAGCGGTCCGCACGAGTACTACGAACGGCTCTTGGCCTACCTAGATTGGGCGGCGTATGCCGTTGATCGACTGGAGGCTCTCATCAGCAGCGCTGACCTTGACCGGCTTGTTCTTACCAAGCGGCACGACCAGTTGCTCGCCGGACTGGACAGTTTTACCGTCGGGACGACTCAGCGCCTCGTGAACCAACTGGTGAGTGCCGAACTCCGGCAGCGGACGACGGCATTCACGGCTGCTACTCAGACGCTCGGGCAGGAGTTGCAGCAGTGGCAGCTCCGCGGGCTTCCTGTGGTGGCTGACAGCAGCTTCTACATCCATCATCCAGACAAGCTGGAAGACACGGACTTTTCTGGTCTGCTAGGTACGCAAGGGGCGTTCGTACACCTCATGGTGCCGATGGTCGTGGTCGATGAACTCGACCAACTCAAGGAGAGCAAGGCCCCGCAGGCGCGATGGCGGGCACGGTACACACTTGCTGTTCTGGATCGACTCTTCCAGAAGAGCACGGAGCAGGCCCTGCTCCGTGAGGCTGACGCCGAGGAACTGCGAACCACCGGGCTGCGACGTGGCGAAGTGACTGTGCAGCTCTTGTTCGATCCGCCGGGTCATGTGCGGCTGCCAATCAACGATGACGAGATTGTGGACAGGGCGCTGGCGGTCAAGCCCTTGTCGGGGCGCGAAGTGACGGTGCTTACGTACGACACCGGCCAGGCAACCCGAGCACGCGTTGCGGGTCTGCGTGACCTCAAGCTGAGCATGCCGGTCGGCGACGAACCGGAGCAGCAGGAGGTCAGCAGAAGGAAATCCCCTGTCCAAGGAACGAGAGATTGAGTGGCAGCCGGCCGCGTGGGCGGGCAGCCGTTCCGGGCGTCCCGACTCACGACGCTAGTTCTCCGGGTGCAGGCAAAATCATTCCAGTGTGGCAGATCAACTGCGGGTGCCCAGGCCGGAGCGGGGGTGGGGGCGGTCACCCGTGGGTGCCGTCTGTCAACGTTGGTCGGCCTCGCACGGCCTAAGGACGGCCCAGGGTGCTTCGCTGCGGCGATGCTGCCTCCGATAGTTCGCCCAGAAATTTTGAAACTGCCGCATATGCCCGGACTGGCTGCCATAATCCGATCGTGCTAGCAGCAACGAACACGAACAGCGCAGGAGCCCTTCCGGCTGCCGCCGTGGTAGCAGCCTGTGCCCTCCTGTTTACCATCGCTTCCTTCTGGTGGCTTAACGCTCGCCAAGGGGCCCTTAAGTCCTACACTCCTCACTCCTTCGCCGCTGCTACGACAAGCAGTAAGACGTTTATCCGGATCCCTCTGATTCTCTTCAACACCGGCCCGAAGCCAATTATCGTGCAGAATTTGCGGTTGACCCTTCCAGGCACAACGAAAGGCACAGTCACTCTTCCCTGGAGCACCACTCGCGATCGGATCCGACCCGAGAAGGATGACGACCCCCGGCTTCCCAGCGTCTTCGTTGTGGCAGGCCGGTCCGCCGTACAGGTGTTTGCGGAATTTAGCACGCCATTTCCGAACTTCATTCCGGAGCTCCGAGAATATCAGGCCGCAGTCCAGTGCAAACTCGGCCACAAGAAGCACTGGGGCGATCTCCTCGTTTTCCCTATCCAGCTAGGGAACATGGCCACTCCTACGGCTTACATTGCCTACAGTAATGAGCCCGCAGAAATCACCGAGGGCGACCGCGCTAAAGCCGCCGCCACCCTCGAAGGATTGAGATCCGCAGATAATTCAAACCCAGCTTGATCCAGGCCCACCATCGATATTTGGATTGGATTACAAATGCCCATTCCGTCCCTCCCTCGCTTCCTCTACTTGGACGAGAAAGGACTAGGCGAGTATCTCTCCGTAGTAGAGCAAGGACTCTCCGATGAAGCAAAGGCGCGGCGCTTGTCAAGTGGAGGGCAAGTCACGTCCGCCGGGCTCGGACAACCAGCAGACGGTGAGTCCACCTCCGAGGAAGAGCGAGTAGTCCGCGAAACGGCTAGCCAGCGCTTCATCCGCCTGGTCACTGCACTCGACGTAGCGTCTGCTCAGTGGCGATACCGTGACATCGAGGACCTGGGGGATGAATTCGAAAGCGTCAATGTAGCAGACATCGTGCAGGTACAGTGCGAAGTGGAGATTCCCCCCTTCATTCGCATGCTTAGTCAGCCAGATCAGTTGGATGACATGGTGAACATGATTGAGGCATTTCGAGCAATGGCTCCCATGCTGGGGCAGGATCTCGAAGGGCTTCCTGGAAAGAAGGAGACGAAGGCTTTCAGCGATTTCGGCAAAGCGATGAAGTCAGACGTGGTCATCGTTGGCGACCAGGAAGACGGCGGCCCTCAAATCACAGGCAAGCTGAACAAGGATTACGTTCGAGACGCGATTGAAGGCGAGGTTTTCATCCTGGGGAAGGTTGCCAAGCGGTTGAAGCACGGCGAAACCCACTCCCTCCTAGCGATTCCTGGTGCATCCTTGATGAGCCGAAAGCAGCGCAGGGAAGCTGCTCGACAAGAACAGTCGGACGACACCACATTGGTCGGCCCGGCTCTGACACTGAATATTCTCGCGATCTACCGCTGACACGTGCGCCACAGGGCGGCGGAGCGGCTTTGGGCTGGAGCTGCTTTGGGGCGAGTGATCATGGCCCCGTAAGCTTCCGGCGCGTCGGGCAGTCTGTGGACCTGCCCGTTAAAGCACGACGTTGGGGCCATGATCTTCGAGGCTCGCCCCAAAGTGGCTGCCTAAAGCCGTGGAGCCGACCGCCCCAGCCATAGAGGGTTTCTCCCACCTTCATGCCTGCAGCCGCCGAGCGCGCCGCCGGGCGCGGCCAGCCGGGGCGGAGACAGGAGGCAGGCCGCGCCGCAGAGGCGGCGCGCGCCCGCGCCGTGCGCGGGCCTTGAACCCGTGAAGAAAGTTGTTACTCAGAAGTGGCTGTGATGCGCCACAAGGGAGCGTCGTACTGCTTCGGACGGCTGTTGATGAGCAGCTGGCGCAGGTCCTCGCGCAAGGAGCCGTTGAGGTTCAGGGCCTCGGTGATGCGGCGAAACGTCGTGTGGGTGACTCCGCGGTTCCGGGCCTCGGCTTCGAACTGGTCGAGGTGAGACAGTACGGCCTCACGGTCGAGCGGTGCCGACGGCTGGTCCTTGAGCCATGCGGCCTTGTTGCGCTCGTAGTCGATCTCCGAGTAGCCGCAGATTTCGCGGCTGTGTGCCTCAACCTCGTCCAGGTTGACGGTCGTCAGGATGGCGCGGGCCAACTGGTTGCGGGTCAGTGCCTCGTCCAGGTCGACCTCATGGACCGTCGGTCCCTCGCCACTGAGCGGCACAGGAAGGCCAGCGTCTCGCATCTCGCAGGTGCCGCGTACGCCTCGGGCTGTCGCCGCGAGCATCCCGGTTGCCTCGGAGGGGTGCCACTCCAGGACCGAGCTGATGGGCTCGACGTTCTTCGTGGTGAGGGTGTGGATGAGCGGGCCGAGCATGCCGCGCAGTTCGTCGAGGGGGAGTTCCCCGTCGAGGCCGGGGCCCGCCACCAGGAGGCGAACAGGAGCGTTCACCAGGCAGCACGCGGCGAGGGTGACGGCATCGGCAAGCGGGCTCTTCAACGTTGACTCATCGCCGCGGGCGAGGATGTCGCCGCCCACGTCCAGGAGGTCGATCGACTCTGGTGACAAGTGGTCCACCAGCTCTTCGAGTTGGCGGGTGACGCCTTCGACCCCGTGGCGCGGATCGATCAGCGCGAACGTGTGCCGGAGCTCTGCTGCGAGTCGGGGGAGAGTCGAGCCCGCCGGCGCGATCGGGCGAGCTTCGGCCGGCACTGCCCAGACCGCTGGGGTGAGGGGCTGGAGACCGGTGAAGTTGTTCGGTCCTCGGGGACCGGGAACCGGGTCGATCAGGAGGCGGTCCCACGCGTACGTGAGGATCACCGCCTGGTCCTCGTCGCCGTAAAGGGCGGCGTGAATCATTGCGGCGGCGACTGCGTCGCCCCCTCCTCCTGCTGCGACGATCAACCGCGTCATGCGGTTCAGCCTACGGGGTGGGGGGTTGACCACTCACCCTATAGTGGCTAGAGGCCATAGCCACTTGTATCGAGAAGCAGGCCTCAGCTCGGTAGCGGGGTGCCCGACTACTCGCCTGGGGCTCGCCTTGGGTGAGGAGGACTGATGCCGCAGATCGAGGAGGCTCAGCCAAAGTATCTCCAGATCGCGCACTACATCCGTGATCAGATTCTTCGGGGGGACCTGCGACCGGGAGACGAGGTGCCGTCGGAGCGGCAGTTGGCGGCGGACTGGAAGGTGTCCCGGCCCACGGCCGCACGGTCGTTGGAGGCGCTGAGCCATCAAGGGCTCGTTGAGAAGCGTCAGGGATCGGGCACGTACGTCCGGAGCCTCGAAGTCAACCGGCGGGCCCGTGAGCTGTACGGTCGCGCTCGGCAGACGGGGAAAATCTACACGCCTGGCGAGTACGCCGTGATCACCTCTGCCGGTTGGCTGGAAGCGCCGGATCACGTGGCTGAGGCGCTGGGCCTGGTCAGGGACCGTCGGGCGGTGCACCGGCGGCGGGTGACCAACAACCAGGACGGGCCGATCACACTGTCCACCTCGTGGTTCGCTCCGGATGTCGGTCAGCGTGCGCCGAAGCTTCTGGAGCCGGAGCGGATCCAAGAGGGGACGCTGCTGTACGTCGAGAACATGACCGGACGGCAGGGGAGTTACGCGGAAGACCGCATGTGCGCGCGTGAGGCGACGGAGGAAGAGGCCGAGGACCTGCAACTTGCGGCCGGCTCCGCCGTGCTGATCGTGCACCACGTCGTCTTCGACCTCCAGGACCGGCCGTTGGAGTTCGCTGAGGCCACCTACCCGCCGCATCGCTGGGCGTTTGAGCAGGGCTACCCGCTCACCTGAGGGGGCCAGTTGTGGCGAATCGCTTGCGCCTCCCAGGTGGCTAATGCCACTATCCAGAAAGTGGCTAAGGCCACTTCACTGGGAGGAGGCGCGGTGTGACGAGTCAGCGGCCGGATCAGGGCACGCACTTACCTTGCCGGGGTTGCCGGGGGCGCGGTTGGAAGCGCGTCGGCTCGCGGACCACCTTGGCGCTTGCCACCGCCGCCGATCGCACCCGCGCCACATCAAAGCGGCGCTGCCTCGACTGCGACGGTAGCGGCAGGAAGTGAGCACCCGATGGCCTACATGATCGACCGTTACCCGTCTGAGGAGTCACCTCGTCTCGGTGCGATGACCTTGCACCCTGTCGCTGAGTCCGTACCGCGGGCTCGGCGCTGGTTCCGCAAGTTCATCGCCCCGTACAACCCGGCCTGCTCCGTCGACGACTGTGCGCTGATGATCTCGGAGCTGGTGACCAACGCCATCTCGTACGGCCGGTCGGACGATCCTTGGCTGGTCCGGGTCGAATGGTTCCGCGAGGGGACTTCGCTTCGGGTCGACGTGCACAACCCCGGCTTTCCGGCGAACGTGCAGCTGAGGCACCCCGACGCTGATGACTCCCACGGACGTGGGCTGCTCCTGGTCGATTCGCTGGCCGAGTCGTGGCACGCGGCGCCGAGTCGTTTCGGCGGAACCGTCGTCTCCTTCGTGGTGGCCGATGCCTGGCCCGGAAGGTAAGAGTTCGCTCCGCTTCTCCTTTGGCAACCGAAGATTCGCTAGTCTGGTTGACCAGTTGACTTGGCCAATCTCGACGGGCGGCGTTCATGGCGTATGAAGTGGAGCCACCGAAGTACGTGCGCCTCGCGCAGACGATCCAGCGCCGCATCGAGGATGGCACGTATCCGCCTGGCACGCGGGTGCCCAGTGAGAACCAACTAGTGCAGGCTTTCGGGATGTCCCGGCCGACCGTTGTCCGGGCGCTGGAGCTGCTGAAGCGGGACGGCTGGGTGGAGTCCCGGCAGGGGTACGGCACGATCGTGCGAGGTCGCCAGGCTGTCGTCGAGCAGAAGGACCGCCGGGGGAATGAGACGCTCACGCGTGACGAGTCGCAAGCGGCAGGGCGGTTGGTCGAAGTCGGCTACGTCCCCGTTCCAGTGCGGGTCGCCTCCGCTCTCGGGCTGCCCAAGCGGGCCAAGACTCTCATGCGCCGCTTCCTCGTGGAGGAGGACGGCGAACCGGTGGAGCTGGTGTCGTCCTACTTCCCCGCCGGCCTGGTCGAAGGCACGGAGCTGGAGAGCGCCGAAGCGCTGACGGGCGGCATCCGCGCACACCTGGAGACGCGCAAGAAGGTCCGCTTCGACCATGTGACGGAACGGGTCTCGGCCCGCCTGCCCGAGCGCGCCGAAGCGGAGCTTCTGGATCTCCCTGACGGGGTTCCGGTCCTCAGCGTCCTGGTCATCGCGTGCGACGCTTCCGGGCAGGCGCTGCAAGTCTCCGACGTGCTGCTCCCTGCCGACCGGCAGGAACTGGAAGACACCTACCGCCTGAACTGAGCTCGCCTTAAGGGAAGTTCACTATCGACTCCTATCTCGATTCACACTTGATAAGTCAACCTGTCATCTTTAACTTCGAACTTGCCAAGTCAACTTGTCAGGCGGCAGGTTGATCAACTCAGAAGGAGAAATCTCTGTGCGTGTAATCCGTATTGATGCCTCGACCGCAACGATCCTGCTCACCGAAGCTCCGGCGCCGAAGGTGCGCGACCGGCAGACCGGTGAGATCGCCAAGGACGCCGTGAGCGGTGAGGCGCTGATGACGGTCGGCGTCGTCTACATCGACGAGGGCGAGTCGTCGCTGATCCAGGTCACCATCCCCGAGAGCGGTGTGACGGACGGCCTGACCGTGGGGGCCCCGGTCTCGCTGCCGGGGCTCATCGCCCGGCCGTGGGAGAGCGTGTTCAACGGGCAGCAGCGGCACGGCATCGCCTACCGGGCGACCGCCGTTGCTCCTGGCGCCTTCCCGATGGAGCATGCGGGCTGATCGTCGTGACCGACCTCGCGACATGGGCTGAGCTGGGCGGGTCGCTTGCTGCGATAGGCGTCGCGGCCTACGCCCGGCATGCTCATCCGGCGGCGTACTGGTCCACGGTCGGACTTCCCATGTCGGTGGCCAGGTTACTGGCCTCGTACACCTCCACGATGGACGCGTGCGGCCTGACGGTGGAGCCGCCTCGGTGGCGGGCCTTGGCTGTCAAGGCTACGACTCGCCGTGAGGTCCGGCCCGTGCCTCCCCGCCGGGGCATGATCCGGCCCACCTCGACCGGTCTGCGGCTCCGGCTACGGCTGGCTCCGGGCCAGGAACCAGCGGACGTGGCGGCCTCGGCCGAACGGCTCCGGCACGCCTGGGGCGTTCACGCCGTGTACGTGCGGGACGTCAAGCCCGGTGTCGTGGAACTGCGGCTCGTCGGCTTCGACGTCCTGCGGAAGGTGCGGATGCCTCGCCGGACCGACGCCGGTTCGCTCCGCGTGCCGGTGGCTCTGCGGGAGGACGCAACCGCCTTCGTACGGGACTACCGGGCCGTACCCCACGAACTCGTGCTCGGCGCCACGCTGTCCGGCAAGTCCATGTTCCTGCGGAACCTGCTCGCCGGACTGGCCGCTCAGCCGGTGGTCCTGGTCGGGATCGACTGCAAGCGCGGCGTGGAGCTGGCGCCGTTCGCTCCCCGGCTCTCGGCGCTGGCGACCGACCCGGAGCAGGCGGCCGAGCTGCTGCCCGTGCTCGTCAAAGAAATGGAGGACCGATACGACCTGATCAAAGCGCGGCAGGGCATCGCGCCCGGCACACCGGATGAGCTGATCACCTCGGACGTCTGGGGCCTGCCGGAGGACGAACGCCCGGCTCCCATCGTGCTGTTCGTCGACGAAGTGGCAGAACTCTTTCTCGTCGCCACGAGGAAGGAGGAGGAGCGACGGGACGAGATGGTCACCCAGCTCATCCGGCTCGCCCAGCTTGGCCGTGCGGCCGGCATCTACCTGGAGGTGTGCGGGCAGCGCTTCGGGGCCGAGCTAGGTAAGGGGGCGACCATGCTTCGGGCTCAGCTCACCGGCCGGGTCTGCCATCGGGTGAACGACGAAGCGTCCGCGAAGATGGCGCTCGGTGACATCGCCCCTGAGGCTGTCTCGGCCTCCTGTGCCATCGCCGCAGAGTTGCCCGGTCTCGCCGTCGTCGGCGACACCTCCGGCGGCTGGTCCCGCATCCGCACCCCTCACCTGTCCCTCGCCGACGCTGCGGCCACCTGCCGCGAGACGGCGCACCTCGCCCCGGACGTTCCGGCGCTCGCGCCGTTCCGGCCCCACGTTCCGCCCGTGCCGGTGAAGGAGTGCGGCCCTTTGGCCACTCCTCGGCCGATTCCCGAGTAACCGACCCGCTCCCACGGTTGGCGCGGCCGTCCCGCGCCAAGTCCCTACCCCACCCATGCCCGGAACTGGAAGGAGTGGCCGTGCGCGCCCTGCCCGTCCGTGTGGACGCCGTGCTCGTGCAAGCGGTGATCGCCGCCGCGCTGTCCTTCGCCCACCTGCATGACCTGGCGCTCGCTGCCGGACAGGACGGCTGGAAGGCGTGGGCCTATCCGGTCTCCGTCGACCTGCTGTTGGTGGCGGCCTGGCGGCGCCTGCGCTCCGGTGAGTCGAAAGCGGCCGGGTGGTGCTGGTTTCTCGTCGCACTGACGGCGTCCCTGGGCGCCAATGTCGCCACCGCCGGACTGCTCGACTTGGAGGACATACCGGCCTGGCTCCGCATCCTCGTCGCCGGATGGCCCGCGGTCGCCTTCCTCGGCGGCACGCTGCTCGCTCACGGAGCAGTGCACCCCAGCGCGGACCCGGCGACGGCACCGGAACCGCCTTCGACGGCACAGGCGCCGGAATCGACCGCCGCAGACGTCGAGCCGCCCACGGGTGCCCCCGAACTACCGGCCGTCGCCCCGGAGTCAGCTTCACCGCCTCCGTCCCCGGTGCCGCCCGCGCTCGTCACTCTCGCCCGCAAGGTCGCCGACGAACACCGCGCCCGGACCGGAACCGACATCGAAACCTCGACCCTTCGCGCCCGGCTCGGTGTCCCGATGCCGCTCGCCGAAGCCATCACCACCCAACTCACCTGACCCGGAGGAATCTCCCCCTTGCGCCCGTCCACGCTCCGCGCGCTGAAGCGCGCCGCCGAGCTGACCCGACAGAACCGCCTGACCGAAGCCGTGCTGATCGCCGAACCGGTGATCCTCGCCGCCGACAGCTACGAGGGCGACGAGATCTTGCGCTGGCTGGCCGACCACGTCACCGACTTCACCGGCGAGACCGACAAGGAGATGCCCTGATGTCCGCCAACCGCCGTTTCCGCCGCGTCGTCCGCATCGGCCCCGTCCAGGTCGCCACCTACTACGACGGCCGGGGCCGCGAGAAGCACACCGCCGCCTGCACCGCTCCGCGCTGCGGCTTCTCCACCGACTACGACAGCCGCGCCGCCGCCGAGCTGGCCGCGCGCACCCACCGCTGCCGCGTCCGCTGAGGAGCTCCCGTGACCGTCTCGCTGCCGCTCGTCTTCGTCCTGGGCGTCATCGCCTGGGCCGCGATCAAGTTCCTCGGCATCCGCCTCTGGGTCGCCGTCGTGATCGCGCTGTTCGGCTTCTGGCTCTCGCACACCACCCTCGCCCCGGCCATCGAGTCCGGCACCCGCTCCGGAGTCGACGTCGTCAACGGCACCCACGAATGACACCCCGACCGACAAGGAGTCCCGCGATGTTCCGCCCCAAGCTGCCCGACACCCCGCACGTCCCGAGCATCACCACCCACATCCCGCAGGACCACGCCCCGGCTCCCTCCGCCGGCCGCTCCGTCGCCCCGTTCGTCGGGGTCGGCGCCGGTGCGGTCGCCGCCGTAGTGGTCATCGGCGTCGTCCTCACCGCGCTCCTGGCGGCGGTCGCCGTCTCGGCCGTGTCCGTGGCCATCGCCGCCGTGGTCCTGCGCTCCCTCGTCACCGGCGCGAACAAGCGCTGACCGGCCGCCGGGGCGGCAAACGCCGCCAAGCATCCCGCCGCCCCGGGGCCGTCCCTCCCAACCGCCGAAACAGCCGAAAGGAAGACCCATCATCACCCGGCAGACTCCGCCCCCGCTGGCGGAACTCTCCATGCTGGCCTCCCTCGGCACCATGCCCGAGCTGGCCCGCCAACTCTCCGGCCTGGGCGGCTGCACGAACCCCGTGCGCCTCGACGGCCACCGAACCGAGTACGCGGTCGACCGGACGACCGGAGAGATCGGGCGCGTCCTCCACCACCTCGACTCGTCCTCCCTGCCCGCCGGAAGTCTCCTCGTCCGCTGCAACAACCGCCGTGCCACCCGCTGCGCGGCCTGTGCGGAGGTCTACCGCCGAGACACCTTCCACCTGATCACCGCCGGACTCCGTGGCGGCAAGGGCACCGCCGAACAGGTCGGCACACACCCGCGCGTCTTCGCCACCCTCACCGCACCGAGCTTCGGCCCGGTCCACAACCGCCCCTCCAGCGGGCGGCCCTGCCGCTGCGGTGCCCGGCACGACGACACAGACCCGGCCCTCGGTACGCCCCTCGACCCGGACGCATACAACTACGAAGCGGCCGTGCTCTGGAATGCCCACGCCGGAGCCCTCTGGCGGCGCTTCTCGATCTACCTGCGCCGTGAGATCGCCAAGCGCGCCGGACTCACCCAGCGCACATTTCGGGACCACGCACGTGTCTCCTTCGCTAAGGTCGCCGAGTACCAGAAGCGGGGCGCCGTCCACTTCCACGCGGTCATCCGCCTCGACGGCCCGGAGGGCGGCGACACGGCCCCTCCGGCCTGGGCATCCCCCGAGCTGCTGACCGACGCAATCCAGGCCGCCGTCACCGCCACACGCGTCAACGGACCGCACGTCGACGGCCGCGTCCACACCTTCGCTTTCGGCCGTCAGCTCGACGTGCGAACCATCCGCTCCGCCGACTTCGACGGCGGCCAGGAGCTGACCGAACGGGCCGTAGCGGCGTACATCGCCAAGTACGCCACGAAAGGCGCCGAGACAGCGACCGGCACCCTGGACCGGCCGATCCGCTTCCTCGCCGAACTGGCACAGACCCGGATCACCGACCACGCCCGACGCATGATCCGGACGGCCTGGACCCTCGGCGCACGCAAAGACCTCGAACACCTCCGCCTGCGCGCCTGGGCCCACATGCTCGGCTTCCGCGGCCACTTCTCCACCAAGTCCCGCCGCTACTCCACCACCCTCGGCGCCCTCCGCGACGCCCGCGCCGAATGGCGCCGCGCCCAAGCTGCCACGGCCGCTCCCCAGGACGGCGAAACCACGCTCGTCCTCGCCCACTGGGTCTTCGCCGGAACCGGCCTCAGCACCGGTGAGCAATGGCTGGCCGCATCCCTCGAACCCGCCCCCGGAACGGAAGGAGAGCCCACCACATGAACGACCGCTACCTGTCCGTCGACCAGGTCGCCGAGTTGCTCGGTACGACTCCCCGCTTCCCCCGGCGGCTCGTCGAGGAACGGCGCATCCGATACGTGAAGCTCGGCCGGCATGTGCGCATCCCGGAAAGCGCGGTGGAGGAGTTCATCCGGTCCCGCACGGTGGGAGCCGCTGAAGCGCCCCCGGCCGCGCTACGGAAGGGCTGCCTGATGGCCAACAACAGGGGCAGGCGTCGCCGCTTCGGCGCGATCAGAAAGCTCCCCTCCGGCCGGTACCAGGCGCGCTATCCGGGGCCCGACGGGATGATGCGCCCGGCGCCGTTCACGTTTGAGACGACGGCGGACGCGGATGACTGGCTCGCCGAGAAACAGACCGAGATCCGCCGTGGCGAGTGGCATGACCCCGATGCGGGCGCGGTGAGCTTCCGGGCCTACGCGGAGAAGTGGGTGGAGGAACGGGAACTCGCGCCGCTGACGCAGGACCTCTACCGCTACCTCCTCGACAAGCACTTGTTTGCCTTCGCCGACTTGGACTTAGACGAGATCACCAGGCACCCGGACTGTGATTCTTCCCGCCTTCCTCCGTCGAGAGCTCCGCTGGCATCTGGAGTCTTACGCCGAGCCGGGCCCGGAAGTGGCGCAAGGCCCGGGAGGTCGTCGGCATGCCGGAGGGCTTCCGGTTCTACGACCTGCGGCACACCGGGCACACGCTCTCCACCAGGTCGGGCGCCACCCTGAAGGACACGATGGTGCGCGCCGGGCAGTCGTCCGAGAAGGCCGCGCTGATCTATCAGCACTCCGACGAGGAGCGACAGGAGGAGGTCGCCGCCGGCCTCGATGCCACAGTCCAGAAGGCCCGGGAAGAGGCTGCCCGGAAGGCCGCCGAGAAGCGTTCTGGCACGAATCTGGCACGCGGCCAGTGATCACAGCGGACAGCAAAAGGGCCCAGGTCTCTGACCTGGGCCTTCTTCGTGGAGCGGGTGACGAGAATCGAACTCGCGCTCTCAGCTTGGGAAGCTGATGTTCTACCATTAAACTACACCCGCGTAAGACGCCGACTGGAGTCGGTGTCCGAGCGCTCGCTACTTTACCTCATGTCAGGCTCCCGGTGTTCAAGCCGTGGGGCCTGAGGTCGTTTCAGTGGAGTGATGTGGCTGCGGGGGGCCGGAGTTGGGGCGTACGGTGGAGGGGTGGGAGAGGGTCCCGGCGGGGCCGGAGTGCCGCCTGGAGGGTCGTCCCTTTGATCCCGTAGTGTGGCTTTTGTCGTCAGGCAAGCAGCAGCCAGACGCGGCTCTTGGGGAAGGGACTTAGAGGACTTGATGGAGCGCACCGTCGTCCGCTGTGCCGATGGGCACGTGTTCACCACCGCTTCGTTCCCGATGCAGCAGGCCGAGCGGCTCGGTCCTGGTCGGCTCGTCCGGTGTCCGCGATGTGCGCGGCTCCGCAGTGTCGTGCCGGTGAGCCTCGAGAAGCAGTAGGGGCAGGAGAAGCGGAAGAGGCAGCAGAAAGACGCCTCACCGGGTTGCCCAGGCGCGTGGAGCCGTCCGATTGTGGCTGCTCCACGCGCCTTGCGTATCCTCGGGGCGTGCTTCTCTCTGACAAGGACATCCGGGCCGAGATCGACGCCGGGCGGGTGCGGATCGATCCGTACGACGACTCCATGGTGCAGCCGTCGAGTATCGACGTGCGCCTCGACCGGTTCTTCCGGGTGTTCGAGAATCACCGGTACCCCCACATCGACCCGTCCATCGAGCAGCCGGATCTCACGCGGCTCGTGGAGCCGGAGGGGGACGAACCGTTCATCCTGCATCCCGGGGAGTTCGTTCTCGCCAGTACCTACGAGGTCATCACGCTGCCTGATGATCTTGCCTCCCGGCTGGAGGGCAAGAGCTCGCTGGGGCGGCTCGGGCTCGTGACGCACTCCACCGCCGGGTTCATCGACCCCGGGTTCTCGGGGCATGTCACGCTCGAGCTGTCGAATCTGGCGACGCTGCCGATCAAGCTGTGGCCGGGCATGAAGATCGGGCAGCTGTGCATGTTCCGGCTCAGCTCGCCGGCCGAGCACCCGTACGGGAGTGAGCGGTACGGGTCGCGGTACCAGGGGCAGCGGGGGCCGACCGCCTCCCGGTCCTACCTCAACTTCCATCGGACCCAGGTGTGACGGGCGACAGGCCTTCCGCGAGTCTTCCGTCAGTTCCCTGGACGTGTTCCTGAATGAGTTCCATGAGTGACGTCCGCGAGAATCTGTCCTACGAGCAGTTCGGGGTCGCCGTGCGCGAGCTCGCGCAGGCCATCGCCGACGACGGGTACCGGCCCGACATCGTGCTGTCCATCGCCCGGGGTGGTGTGTTCGTCGCCGGGGGGCTCGCCTACGCCCTGGACTGCAAGAACATTCATCTCGTGAACGTGGAGTTCTATACGGGTGTGGGGACGACCCTCGAGATGCCCGTCATGCTCGCGCCCGTTCCCAACGTCATCGACTTCACCGACAAGAAGGTGCTGATCGCGGACGACGTCGCCGACACCGGCAAGACGCTCAAGCTCGTCCACGACTTCTGCGTCGAGCATGTGGCCGAGGTGCGGTCCGCCGTGATCTACGAGAAGTCGCAGTCGCTCGTGAAGTGCGAGTACGTGTGGAAGCGGACCGATGAGTGGATCAATTTCCCGTGGTCCGTCCAGCCCCCCGTCGTCCGGCGGGCCGGGCAGGTGCTCGACGCCTGATGCCACGGACACGGAGAAGGGCCCCGGCGGCAGCCGGGGCCCTTCTCCGTGCGGTGACGTCTCCGTACGGTGCGTCTTCGTGCGGTGACGCCTAGAACGTGCCCAGCTTCACGATCGACACCAGTGCGATCAGCTGGATCGCCGACGCGCCCAGCGCCTTCGGCCACGGCAGGTCGTGGGAGCGGGTGACCATGAGGGTCAGCAGGGCGCCGGCCGCGACCCAGGTGGCCCAGCCGAGCAGCTGGACGAAGGTCGCGTCGCCGCCCAGGAACATCGCGACGACCAGGCGGGGTGCGTCCGTGATCGACATGATCAGCATGGACAGGCCGACCGTGGGCTGCCAGGCGCCGTCGCCGCCGAGCTGGCGGGCCAGGGTGTGGGTGACCACGCCCAGGACGAAGGCGCTCAGCACCATCGCGACGGCCGTCGTCAGGACGATCGGGACCGCGTTCGAGAGGGTCGCGCTGATCGCGTCCTCCCGTGCGCCGTCGAAGCCGAAGACCGCGAGCAGGCCGTAGAGGAAGGTCACGATGAGGGCCGGGCCCCACATCGTGTAGTCGCGCATCTGGAGGAAGGTCTGCTTGGGGGACAGGACGATCCCCTTCAGCAGTTCCTTCCAGTGCAGGCGCGGGCCGATCGGGCCGGGCGGCGGGGCCGAGCCCGCGCGGTAGGTCTCGCCCTGGCTGTAGGGGTCCTCGCCGATCGCGAAGGCCTGGGTGTGGCCCGGGTTGTTGGCCGCGTACGGATCGTGCGGGGCCTGGGGGCCGCCGGGCGGGCCCGGGGGGTACGCGCCGTCGCCGAAGTACTCCGGCCCGTCCGGGGCGCCGTAACCGCCGCCGTGCCCGCCGTTCGACTGCGGCCACGGGCCGGGGCCGCCGCCGGTGCCGTACGGCGGCTGCTGCGGGTACGGCTGCGGCGCCGGCGGGTAGCCGTACGACGGCCCCTGCGGCGTCTGCTGTCCGTACGGGGGTTGCTGCGGTCGCGCGTGAGGAGCGCCGTTGTTCCGGCCGCGTCCGATCCTGAATCCAGCCACGTCTTCGAACGTACCTGGTCCCGGAGAGTCACGTGCCGGGCCCGGGCGTCCGGGCCCGGCTTTGCGGCCGAGCTGTGACATCCCCTAAGGGGGCCAATCGCCTTGTCCCGGTGGGGTGTCAGGGTTGTGCCGTACGGGAGGGTCCTTGACGGTCGCGGGGCCCTGGGGGGCGGGGCCCCGCGGTGCGTCTGCGCTATGAGAGGTGGTCCTCCTGAGAGGAGGGCAGGGCGGTGGGATCAGCCCGCCAGGACGTCGCCGAAGTACGCGAGACCCGAGGGGCCGCCCAGTGTCGTGCTGCCGAAGGACTTGGCGCCGGTGGCCGTGATGCCGGTGGACGTGCCGCGCAGGGCCCAGGCCCAGCCCGCGCCGTTGTTCTCGCCGCGGGCGGACGCGATCAGTTCCGCGCGGCCGTCCTTGTCGGCGTCGGTGAGGAAGACCGAGTGGCCGAAGTAGTCGTAGGACTCGGCGTCGCCGGGCACACCGCCGGTGTCCTGCGAGAAGGACTTGGCGCCGCTGCCCGTCAGGCCGGAGGACGAACCGCGCAGGACCACGACCGAGCCGGCGTCCGTCCTGCCGTTCAGGTCCTCGTTCGCGACGCCGACCGCGATGTCGGCGTAGCCGTCGCCGTTCGTGTCACCGGCGGCGAGGCTCCAGCCGAAGGCGTCGTTCCTCTCCGACGCTCCCGGCACGCCCGTCGTGTCCTGGGTGATCCGGACCGGGGTGCGGGTGGACAGGCCGGTGGAGGCGCCGTAGGTGACCGTGACCGCGCCGCCGAGGCCGCCGTTCGGCTCGTCCGCCGACTTCTCCATGAAGTTGCCGGTGACGATGTCGCCGTAGCCGTCCTTGTTCACGTCCGCGATGACGGCCGCGTAGCCGCCCGCGAGCTTG
This sequence comes from Streptomyces deserti, assembly GCF_054782695.1. Lineage (NCBI taxonomy): Bacteria > Bacillati > Actinomycetota > Actinomycetes > Kitasatosporales > Streptomycetaceae > Streptomyces > Streptomyces deserti. The sequence continues at coordinate 190,003 of NZ_BAAGRZ010000008.1, read as the reverse complement.
CTGCCGGGCGTCAGGCCGCCCGCAGATCCCTTGTAGAGGACGCCGCGGGTGCGGAAGCCGCCGGTGATCTCCTCCAGACCCAGGACCAGCAGGTCCGTCGCGCCGTCGCCGGTGACGTCGCCCGTGACGATCTGGTCGGGGTGGATGCCGGTCTGCTCGTCGGGGTCGACGCTGGTGAGCCCGGTCGCCTTGCCGGTGCGGGTGAACGGGCCCTGGAAGATGTGCAGCCCCGGGGCGGCGTTGTTCAGGGCGGCCAGGTCGGTGTCGCCGTCGCCGTCGAAGTCGCCGGTGGCCACGCTCCAGCCGAGCTCGTTGCGGAACTCGGGCAGCGGCGAGCTGATGTCGGTCCCGCTCTTGATGCCGCGCGCCCCGCCCCAGAGCACCGTCAGCGTGCCGAAGTCGTCGGTCGAGCCGATCCGCTCGCCGTGCACGCCGACGACGATGTCCGTGTAGCCGTCGCCGTCCAGGTCCCCGGTGGTGAGGCGCTCGCCGAAGTTGTCACCGGTCTCCGGGACGCCGGGGATGCCGGTGGTGTCCTGGCTGATGATCTGGCGCTTGGTGGTGTCGAGGCCGCTCGCGGTGCCGTAGACGACGGCGACGTAGCCGGCGTGCCCCTTGCCGGCGACCTTGGCGAGGGGAGCCCCGAGGGCGACATCGCGGTATCCGTCGCCGTTGAAGTCGCCGACCGGCCCGGAGGGCGCGGCGGAGGCACTGGTGGTGGGCAGGGCGGTGAGCAGGCCGGTGGTCAGGGCCGCGGCCAGGAGGAGGGTGCGCTTGCGCAAGGAGGGACTCCGAGACGGGGAAGGGGACGCGAACGGGGAAGGCGACGGGAACGGGGAAGGGGACGGGAACGGGGAAGGGGACGGGCCCGAAGGTTCGGCCTCGAAGGAGGGATGTACGGCGGTTCAGTCGGCGAAGTTGGCGCCGAAGTACGGCGTGCCGGTCGTCGAGACGCCCGAGGTGCTCGGGGAGACGGTGCGAGAGCCGGACGTGGTGAGCTGTGTGCCGTTGGAGGGCAGGTAGAGCAGCGCGCCGTTGCCGTCGTTCTCGGCGGAGCCCGCGACCAGGTCGGCCTTGCCGTCGCCGGTGACATCGTCGAGCTTGACGTCCATGCCGAGCCTGTCGCCGTCCTCGTCGCCGCCGGGGACGCCCGCGGTGCTCTGGGCGAAGGACTGGGCGCCGGAGGCGGTGTTCAGGCCGTTCGCCGTGCCGTAGATGACCGTGACGGCGCCGGTGTCCGTGGCGCTGCCGATGTTCTCGCCGGCGACGCCGACCGCGAGGTCGAGGTAGCCGTCGCCGTTGATGTCACCGAGGTCGAGCTCGTAGCCGAAGTAGTCGTTGTTCTCGGAGGTGCCGGGCACGTTGCCGGTGTCCTGGGTGATGCCGGTGACCGAGCCGGGGCCGTCGGCGGAGCCGCGGGTGACCCACACCTTGCCGCCCTTGGCGGCGTCGGGGACGGGGGTGCCGTCCTCCGTGGTGGCGTTCCAGTAGGCGCCGGTGACGATGTCGCCGTAGCCGTCCTTGTCGATGTCGCCGATCGCGGTGATGACGCCGGGCTTGAGCTCCTTGACGCCCGCGACGCTGAGGCCGCTCGCGGTGCCGGGCACGTAGTAGTTGCGGTTCCAGCCGTAGTCGGTCTCGGTCTCGTGGCCGTCGACGACCAGATCGGTGCGGCCGTCGCCGTTGATGTCGCCGGCGGTGAGGTTGCGCGGGCCGAGGGCGTCGGTGCCCCTGATCGGGGGCTTGACGGTGTAGCGGCCGCCCGGTGTGCCGGAGGTGGTGAAGCCGCCCTTGAAGACGTGGACGGTGGCGGAGGAGTTCCCCACCGCCAGGTCGGCCCTGCCGTCGCCGTCGAAGTCGCCCGCGGCCAGGACCTTGCCCCAGTAGTCGTGGGAGGAGGGTGCCGGGTCGGCGACGGTGACGCCCTTGCCGGTGATGCCGGAGGCCGAGCCCCACAGGATGGCGACGCCGCCGCCGTCCGTGTCGCCGCCGACGTCCTCCAGGGGGGCGGCCACGGCGATGTCGTCGTAGCCGTCGCCGTTGAAGTCGGCGTAGGCGGAGTCCGAGCCGAAGGCGTCGTCGGTCTCGGCGGTGCCCGGCGTGCCGGTGGTGTTCTGGCTGATGGTGTGGCGTTTGGCGGAGGAGACGCCGGTGGCGGTGCCGTAGAGGACGACGAGCTGGCCGGCCTCCCTCTTGCCGCCGACGTAGGCGGCCTGGGCCGAGAGGGCCACGTCGCCCTTGCCGTCGCCGTTGAAGTCGGCCTGCGCGACGCGGGTGGAGTCCGCGGCCGTCGCCGGCGCGGACGCGAACGTGAGCAGACCGCCCGTCAGCGCGGCAGCGGTGGCCGTCGCGAGGGCGAGTCGCAGGTGCGGGCGCCCGTACGGGCGCGTGGACGGGGACCCGTGCGGGCGCTTGTGCTGGTGCATGCGGGGTTCTCCTGCGGCATGCGGGGATGCCTGGCGGGCATCCGCAGACGATGAGGTGCCGGGCCGTCCGTGTTCGCCGGGGGGTTCTCCGGGGGTTCTCCGAGGGTTCACGGGCGGTTGGCGATCAGGAGACCTGTGGTGGGGCGTAAGGGTTGTACGTGAGTCGGTGAATTCCTGGGGCTCACGTACAACGCCTGACGCCCCCTGCCCGGTCGGGGGCAGGGGGCGTCGGAAGCCGCGGTGGCGACCGGTTACTTCACCGGCTCCGGTTCCGGCTCGTTCTCCGACTCGGCCGCGCCCGCCGGGGGCTCGTCCTCGTCCTGGGCCGGGGTCTTGACGGAGTCCAGCAGCAGCTGGGCGACGTCGACGACCTGGATGGACTCCTTGGCCTTGCCGTCGTTCTTCTTGCCGTTGACGGAGTCGGTCAGCATGACCAGGCAGAACGGGCAGGCCGTCGAGACGATGTCCGGGTTGAGGGAGAGGGCCTCGTCGACGCGCTCGTTGTTGATGCGCTTGCCGATGCGCTCCTCCATCCACATCCGGGCGCCGCCGGCGCCGCAGCAGAAGCCGCGCTCCTTGTGGCGGTGCATCTCCTCGTTGCGCAGGCCCGGGACCTTGCCGATGATCTCGCGCGGGGGCGTGTAGATCTTGTTGTGGCGGCCCAGGTAGCACGGGTCGTGGTACGTGATGATGCCCTCGACCGGGGTGACCGGGATCAGCTTGCCCTCGTCGACGAGGTGCTGGAGCAGCTGGGTGTGGTGGATGACCTCGTAGTCGCCGCCGAGCTGCGGGTACTCGTTGCCGAGCGTGTTGAGGCAGTGCGGGCAGGTGGCGACGATCTTCTTCGCCGACTTCGGCTTCCTCGACTCCGGGGTGACCTTGCCCTCGTCGTCCAGCTCCTCGCCGAACGCCGTGTTCAGGGCCATGACGTTCTCCATGCCGAGCTCCTGGAAGAGGGGCTCGTTGCCGAGACGGCGGGCGGAGTCACCGGTGCACTTCTCGTCGCCGCCCATGATCGCGAACTTCACGCCCGCGATGTGGAGGAGCTCGGCGAAGGCCTTGGTGGTCTTCTTCGCGCGGTCTTCCAGCGCGCCCGCGCAGCCGACCCAGTACAGGTACTCGACCTCGGACAGGTCCTCGATGTCCTTGCCGACGACCGGGACCTCGAAGTCGACCTCCTTGGTCCACTCCAGGCGCTGCTTCTTCGCCAGGCCCCAGGGGTTGCCCTTCTTCTCCAGGTTCTTGAGCATCGTGCCCGCCTCGGAGGGGAAGCTGGACTCGATCATCACCTGGTAGCGGCGCATGTCGACGATGTGGTCGACGTGCTCGATGTCCACCGGGCACTGCTCGACGCAGGCGCCGCAGGTGGTGCAGGACCACAGGACGTCCGGGTCGATGACGCCGTTCTCCTCGGCCGTGCCGATCAGCGGGCGCTCGGCCTCGGCGAGGGCGGAGGCGGGGACGTCCTTCAGCTGCTCCTCGGACGCCTTCTCCTCGCCCTCCATCGTCTTGCCGCCGCCCGCGAGCAGGTACGGCGCCTTGGCGTGGGCGTGGTCCCGCAGGGACATGATCAGGAGCTTGGGGGAGAGCGGCTTGCCGGTGTTCCAGGCGGGGCACTGCGACTGGCAACGCCCGCACTCGGTGCAGGTGGAGAAGTCCAGCAGGCCCTTCCAGGAGAACTGCTCGACCTGCGAGACACCGAAGACGTCGTCCTCGCCCGGGTCGGTGAAGTCGATCGGCTTGCCGCCGGACGTCATGGGCTGGAGCGCGCCGAGGGCGGTGGAGCCGTCCGCGTTGCGCTTGAACCAGATGTTCGGGAAGGCGAGGAAGCGGTGCCAGGCCACACCCATGTTCGTGTTGAGCGAGACCGTGATCATCCAGATCATGGTCGTGCTCAGCTTGATCATCGCGAACAGGTAGACCAGGTTCTGCAGCGTGGCGACGGACAGGCCCTTGAAGGCGAGGACCAGCGGGTACGAGGCGAAGTACGAGGCCTCGTAGTGGTCCACGTGGTGCAGGGCGCCCTCCAGGCCGCGCAGCACGTAGATGGCCAGGCCGATGGTGAGGATGACGTACTCGACGAAGTACGCCTGGCCCATCTTCGAGCCTGCGAAGCGCGACTTGCGGCCCGGCCGCGAGGGCAGGCTCAGCAGACGGATCACGATCAGCACGGCGATGCCCAGCGTGGTCATCGCGCCGATGAACTCGATGTACATCTCGTACGGCAGGAAGCCGCCGAGCACCGGGAGCGTCCAGTCCGCCTGGAAGAGCTGGCCGTACGCGGTGACGATCGTGGGCGGCAGCGTCAGGAAGCCGATCGCCACGAACCAGTGGGCGATACCGACGATGCCCCAGCGGTTCATGCGCGTGTGGCCGAGGAACTCCTTCACCAGCGTCACGCTGCGCTGGTAGGGGTTGTCGGTCCGGCTGCCGGCCGGGACCGGCTGGCCCAGCCTGAAGTACCGGACGAACTGGCCGATCGCGCGTGCGAGCAGCGCAACGCCGACCACGGTCAGGACCAGCGACACGATGATCGCGGCGAGTTGCATGAGGGGCTCCTCGGGCCTGCGAGGGGTCTCGTCGGGGGACTCCTGAAGAGGTACCCCGAGATTACTAAGCGGTAACTTATGAGTTCGGTCTGAGACTACCCCCATCTTCCGTCGCACTGTAGCCGGGCGCGGGGTGATCTGAGTCGCTGAGGGTTGCCTGAGGGGCGGCCCGGGGCAGGCCCGGAGCCGGCCGGGAACCGATCGACGATCGGTCGAGAATCCGTCGAGAACCGGCCGTGTTATTCGTACGAAATTGTCATATCTGGCCCTAATTTATAACCGTGCTCTACGGGATCGCTGCAGCCGCCACCGCATTCCTCCTCTCCGCCGTGCTCACGGCCGTGCTCCGGGCCCCCGCCCTGCGGCTGGGGGTGCTCGACCGGAGGCGGCCGCGGGACGTGCCGCTGTTCGGGGGCGTGGCCGTGGTGCTCGTCACCGGGCTGGTCGCGTGGGCGGGGGACTGGACCGGGGTCGTGCCGCTCGGCCGCGAGGTCGGCGCGCTGCTGGTGGCGGGGGCGGTGGTCGCCGGGCTCGGGCTGGCCGCCGACGTGTGGCGGCTGCGGCGGCGGGTGCCGGTGGCCGGTACGGCCGTCGCCGCCGCGCTCGTCGTGCCGTACGAGGAGACCGGGGTGCTGGGCGGGGTGCTCGCCGTGGCGTGGATCGTGTGCGTCGCCTGCGCCTTCCTCGGGCTCGACCACACCGACGGGCTCACGGGCACGGTGGGGGTCGTGACCGCCTTCGGGGTGGGGGCGTGTGCCGCGGTCGAGGTGATGGACGGGATCGCGGTGCTGATGGGCGTGCTGGCCGCCGCGCTGACCGGGTTCCTCATGCACAACTGGCCGCCCGCGCGGGTCGCGCTCGGTGTCTGCGGGTCGCTCTTCGCCGGGTTCGTGCTGGCCGCGGCGGCCGTCTTCACGCAGTCCGGGCAGGGGATCGGGTCCGGCGCGGGCGTGCTGTTCGCGCTCACCGCCGTGGCGTGCGCCGACGCCGTGCTCGTGGTGCTCTCCCGTCGGCTGGCCGGGCGGCCCGTGCTCCGCAGCGGCCCCGACCATGCCGGGCACCGGCTGCGGCGGCTGGGGCTGACCCCGCTCGGCGCGACCGTGCTCCTCGGCGTCGGGGCGTTCTCCGGGGTACTCGTCGGGGTGCTCGCGCACACCGGATGGGCAGGGGGGAGTGCGCCGCTGTGGGTGGCGGCGGTGGCGTCGGTCGCGGTGCTCGCGCTGCTGCGGGTGCCGGTGTACGGCGGCCGGATGCGCGGTGTCCGTGGAGTGCGCCGATCCGTGTCTTCCCAGGTCAGGCCCCAGTTGCGTGTAAGGAACGGATAAGAGTTGAGCCCGGTCGACTCAGCTCTGTTGACCCCACGCTGGGCGTCAGGCACACTTGAGTCCGTTCCACTCAAGTCAGCTGGAGGAATCACAATGGCACGTGCGGTCGGCATCGACCTGGGCACGACTAACTCCGTCGTCAGCGTTCTTGAGGGCGGCGAGCCCACCGTCATCACCAACGCCGAGGGCGCCAGGACCACGCCGTCCGTCGTCGCCTTTGCCAAGAACGGCGAAGTGCTCGTGGGTGAGGTGGCCAAGCGCCAGGCGGTCACCAACGTGGACCGGACCATCCGGTCCGTCAAGCGCCACATGGGCACCGACTGGAAGATCGAGCTCGACGGCAAGCCCTTCAACCCGCAGCAGATCTCCGCGTTCATCCTGCAGAAGCTGAAGCGGGACGCCGAGGCCTACCTGGGCGAGAAGGTGACCGACGCGGTCATCACCGTCCCGGCGTACTTCAACGACGCCGAGCGCCAGGCCACCAAGGAGGCCGGCGAGATCGCCGGCCTGAACGTGCTGCGCATCGTCAACGAGCCCACCGCGGCGGCGCTGGCGTACGGCCTGGAGAAGGAGGACCAGACCATCCTGGTCTTCGACCTCGGTGGCGGTACGTTCGACGTCTCGCTGCTGGAGATCGGCGACGGTGTCGTCGAGGTGAAGGCCACCAACGGTGACAACCACCTCGGTGGTGACGACTGGGACCAGCGCATCGTCGACTACCTGGTCAAGCAGTTCCAGTCCGGCCACGGCGTGGACCTGTCCAAGGACAAGATGGCGCTGCAGCGTCTGCGCGAGGCCGCCGAGAAGGCGAAGATCGAGCTGTCCTCGTCCACCGAGACCTCGATCAACCTGCCCTACATCACGGCGTCCGCCGAGGGCCCGCTGCACCTGGACGAGAAGCTCACCCGCGCCCAGTTCCAGCAGCTCACCAGCGACCTGCTGGAGCGCTGCAAGGTGCCGTTCCACAACGTCATCAAGGACGCCGGCGTCTCCATCAACGAGATCGACCACGTCGTCCTCGTCGGTGGCTCGACCCGTATGCCGGCCGTCGCCGAGCTCGTCAAGGAGCTGACCGGCGGCAAGGAGGCCAACAAGGGCGTGAACCCGGACGAGGTCGTCGCCGTCGGCGCCTCGCTCCAGGCCGGTGTCCTCAAGGGCGAGGTCAAGGACGTCCTGCTCCTGGACGTCACCCCGCTGTCCCTCGGTATCGAGACCAAGGGCGGCATCATGACCAAGCTCATCGAGCGGAACACGACCATCCCGACCAAGCGGTCGGAGATCTTCACCACGGCCGAGGACAACCAGCCGTCGGTGCAGATCCAGGTCTACCAGGGCGAGCGCGAGATCGCGGCGTACAACAAGAAGCTCGGGATGTTCGAGCTGACCGGTCTGCCCCCGGCGCCGCGCGGCGTCCCGCAGATCGAGGTGTCCTTCGACATCGACGCCAACGGCATCATGCACGTCACGGCGAAGGACCTCGGCACCGGCAAGGAGCAGAAGATGACCGTCACCGGCGGCTCCTCGCTCCCGAAGGAAGAGGTCGACCGCATGCGCGAGGAGGCCGAGCGCTACGCGGAGGAGGACCACAAGCGCCGCGAGGCCGCCGAGGCCCGCAACCAGGGCGAGCAGCTCGCCTACCAGACCGAGAAGTTCCTCAAGGACAACGAGGACAAGGTCCCCGGCGAGATCAAGACCGAGGTCGAGGCCGCCGTCGCCGAGCTGAAGGAGAAGCTCAAGGGCGAGGACACCGCCGAGATCCGCTCCGCCACGGAGAAGGTCGCGGCCGTCTCCCAGAAGCTCGGCCAGGCCATGTACGCCGACGCCGGCGCCCAGGCCGCCGGCGGCGCCTCCGCCGGTGCCTCCGACGCCAAGGCCGACGACGACGTCGTCGACGCCGAGATCGTCGACGACGAGCGGAAGGACGGTGCCGCGTGACGGAGGAGACCCCGGGCTTCGACGAGCAGCAGCAGGCTCAGCAGCAGGGCCAGCAGCAGCCTGCTCAGCCGCAGCAGCCCGACGTCCCCTCCGGCGCCACCTCCGACGACGCCGAGCCGAAGGCCGCCTCCGCTCCCGCGCAGGAGGAGGGGGCGGCCCCGGCCGGGGACACGGGCCAGAACGCGGCCCTGGTGGCCCAGCTGGACCAGGCCCGTACGGCGCTGGGCGAGCGCACCGCGGACCTTCAGCGCCTCCAGGCCGAGTTCCAGAACTACCGCCGCCGGGTCGAGCGCGACCGGATCGCGGTCAAGGAGATCGCCGTGGCGAACCTCCTGAGCGAGCTCCTGCCCGTGCTCGACGACATCGGCCGCGCGCGGGAACACGGCGAGCTCGTCGGCGGCTTCAAGTCCGTCGCGGAGTCGCTGGAGACCACCGTCGCGAAGATGGGCCTGCAGCAGTTCGGCAAGGAGGGCGAGCCCTTCGACCCGACGATCCACGAGGCCCTGATGCACAGTTACGCGCCGGACGTCACCGAGACGACGTGCGTGGCGATTCTGCAGCCCGGGTATCGCATCGGCGAGCGCACCATCCGCCCCGCGCGGGTGGCGGTGGCCGAACCCCAGCCGGGCGCGCAGACGGTCAAGCCGGCCGAAGAGGACGGGCAGACCGAGGCGAAGGCGGACTCCGCGGAGAGCAAGGAGAACGGTGGCCCGGAGGAGGGCTGACGTCAAAACCGAAAGAGGAGAGGAGGGGCGTCGAGGATGAGCACCAAGGACTTCATCGAGAAGGACTACTACAAGGTCCTCGGCGTCCCCAAGGACGCCACCGAGGCCGAGATCAAGAAGGCGTACCGGAAGCTCGCCCGCGAGTACCACCCGGACGCCAACAAGGGCAACGCCAAGGCGGAGGAGCGCTTCAAGGAGATCTCCGAGGCGAACGACGTCCTCGGCGACCCCAAGAAGCGCAAGGAGTACGACGAGGCGCGCGCCCTCTTCGGCAACGGCGGCTTCCGCCCGGGGCCCGGCGCGGGCGGCGGCTCGTTCAACTTCGACCTGAGCGACCTGTTCGGGGGACAGCCCGGCGGAGCCGGAGCCGGCGGCGGCTTCGGCGGCGGGCTCGGTGACGTCTTCGGGGGCCTGTTCAACCGCGGCGGCGCGGGCGCGGGGACGCGTACGCAGCCGCGGCGCGGCCAGGACATCGAGTCCGAGGTCACGCTCAGCTTCACGGAGGCCATCGAGGGCGCGACGGTCCCGCTGCGGATGTCGTCCCAGCAGCCCTGCAAGGCCTGTTCGGGCACCGGCGACAAGAACGGCACACCGCGCGTGTGCCCGACCTGCGTCGGCACCGGCCAGGTCGCGCGCGGTTCCGGCGGTGGCTTCTCCCTCACCGACCCCTGCCCGGACTGCAAGGGCCGCGGCCTGATCGCGGAGCACCCCTGCGACATCTGCAAGGGCAGCGGACGGGCGAAGTCCTCCCGGACGATGCAGGTCCGCATCCCGGCCGGCGTCTCCGACGGGCAGCGCATCCGGCTGCGCGGCAAGGGCGCACCCGGCGAGCGGGGCGGCCCGGCGGGCGACCTGTACGTGGTGGTGCACGTCAAGGAACACCCCGTCTTCGGCCGCAAGGGCGACAACCTCACCGTCACCGTGCCGGTCACGTTCGCCGAGGCGGCCCTCGGCGGCGAGGTCCGGGTCCCGACCCTGGGCGGCCCGCCCGTCACGCTGAAGCTGCCACCCGGCACGCCGAACGGCCGTACGATGCGCGCCCGGGGCAAGGGCGCGGTCCGCAAGGACGGCACCCGCGGCGACCTCCTGGTCACCGTCGAGGTGAGTGTCCCGAAGGATCTGACGGGGAAGGCTCGTGACGCGCTCGAGGCGTATCGCGAGGCAACCGCGGGTGAGGACCCGCGGGCGGAGCTGTTCCAGGCCGCGAAGGGAGCTTGATGAGATGGACGGCCGTCGACGCAACCCGTATGAACTGACCGAGGAGACCCCGGTCTACGTCATCTCGGTGGCGGCCCAGCTCTCCGGTCTGCACCCGCAGACGCTGCGTCAGTACGACCGCCTGGGGCTCGTGTCGCCGGACCGCACCGCGGGCCGGGGCCGCCGCTACTCGGCCCGTGACATCGAACTGCTCCGGCAGGTGCAGCAGTTGTCGCAGGACGAGGGCATCAACCTGGCCGGCATCAAGCGCATCATCGAACTGGAGAACCAGGTCGCCGCCCTCCAGGCCCGCGTGGCCGAACTGGAGGACGCCCTGGACGGCGCGGCGGCGGCGATGCGCCAGCGCGAGGCGGCGGTGCACGCGTCGTACCGCCGCGACCTGGTGCCGTACCAGGAGGTCCAGCAGACCAGCGCGCTGGTGGTGTGGCGGCCGCCCAAGCGCAAGCAGCAGTCGGACTGAGACGACTGCGTCGGCGTCATCGAGGGCCCGGGGTTCGTGTGAACCCCGGGCCCTTCTCCGTTGCTTGGGAGGATCCGCGGCCGACGAAGAACTCCGGCGAAGTGTGCGTCTGGCTGGGATCGTTCGGTCCTCTGCTCGAATCAGGACGGCGGAGAAGGGCCCTCGTGGGCGCGACTCGTGAGGAAAGGCATGGGTTGTACGGTTCGTCGCCGCCGCAGGGTTTCCGTGGGGTGGAGGGCCCGTAGAGAGTGCTTGGAGAGGGTTCCGCCTTGTCTTCACCGGCGCTGCGGAGCGTGGTGTTGTCATCTCGTTAAGTGGTTCCGCTTGACTCAGGGGACCGCTGCCGCGTTGGCTTTTCAGTCACATGGGCCGCAATGACGCGCCCACGTCCGGAACGCACCTGAAGTGAGTCCCTGAATGCGTCGTATCGCCATATCCGTGGCCGCCGCCACCATGTCCGTCACGCTCGCAGGCTGCGGCGTGCTCAACGCGACCGGGAGCAGCGACGAGGCGAGTCCGACCAAGGGCAACGACATCACCGTCGGGCTGCTGCTCCCGGAGAAGGCCAACACCCGGTACGAGAACTTCGACTACCCCATCATCAAGAAGAAGGTCGAGTCCCTCACCCGCAACCAGGGCCGGGTCGAGTACGCCAACGCCGAGGCGGACGCCGGCAAGCAGGCCGAGCAGCTGCAGCAGATGATCGACGACCGCGTCGACGTGATCCTCCTGGACGCCGTCGACGCGCACGCCATCGCCGACGGCGTCAAGAAGGCGAAGGACGCCGGCATCCCCGTCATCGCCTACGACCGGCTGGCCGAGGGCCCGATCGACGCGTACGTCTCCTTCGACAACGAGCTGGTCGGCGAGGTCCAGGGCCGCACCCTCCTGGAGGCCCTCGGGGACCGCGGCGGCGCCTCCCCCAAGATCGTCATGATGAACGGCTCGCCCACCGACCCGAACGCCAAGCAGTTCAAGGCCGGTGCCCTCTCCGAGCTCAACGGCAAGGTGACCATCGCCAAGTCCTTCGACACCAAGGACTGGAAGCCGGAGAACGCCCAGGCCAACATGACCGAGGCGATCACCGCGATCGGCAAGGACGAGATCGCCGCCGTGTACTCCGCCAACGACGGCATGGCGGGCGGCATCGTCAAGGCCCTCAAGGCCGCCGGCGTGACCGACCTGCCGCCGATCACCGGCCAGGACGCGGAGCTGGAGGCGGTGCAGCGGATCCTGGTCGGCGAGCAGTACATGAGCGTGTACAAGTCGTACCCGGAGGAGGCCGAGAACGCCGCGGAGCTGGCCGTGGCGAAGGTCCAGGGCCGGGACATCCAGTTCGACGCGCTCGCCCGCGACCGGGTCGACAGCCCCACGCACAAGGGCATCCCCGCCCAGCTCGTCCCGGTGGTCGCCCTGACGAAGTCCAACATCGATGACACGGTCGTCGCCGACGGCATCTACAAGGTGTCCGACATCTGCACCGCGAAGTACCGGGCGGCGTGCACGGCGGCCGGCCTGGAGTAGCTCGCACAGAGCGGGCCTGACGGGCGTGGCCGGGGAGACCGGCCACGCCCTTCGGCTCACTCGGCCGGAGCCGGCTGCCGCATCGCGGTGACCACGTCCGCGGCCGACTCGTTGCCGGCCAGGTCCGCGGAGGTCACCCGGTACCAGTAGGGCTGCCCGGGCTCACCGGTGGTGTCCCGGTAGGCCGCGGTCACGGTCGACGTCGTGGCGATCAGCTCGCCGTACGACGCGGGCGACATGGACCGGTAGACGTGGTACTTCGGCGCGCCCACGGGGGTCCACGTCAGCGTGACCCCGCCCGTGTCCTCCTCGGTGACCGCGAGGTTCTGCGGGACGAGCGGCGCGAGGGTGTCCCACTCTCCGCGGGTGTACGAGTAGCCCGACACGTTCCCGGCGGCGTCGACCGCCCGCACCCGGTAGTAGTGCGTCACGTTGGGTTCTACGGAGATGTCGTCGTAGGCGTTCGCGGTGGGCTGGGAGACGAGCGTGTACGGGCCCTGCTGGGCCGGCGCGCGGTACACCTCGTACCCGTCCGCCCCGTGACTGGCCGTCCAGCGCACCTCGACGGCCTTGTTGCTCGGGTCCGTCCAGATGATGTTCGGCCGCTCCGGCGGCAGTTCGTCGACCGTGGTGACGGACACGTCGGCGGAGCCCTTCGACTCGTTGCCCGACTTGTCGATCGCCCGGACCTCGTAGACGTAGGCCGTGCCCGTCTTCTCCAGCTGCTCCGTGTACGACGTCGCGGTCGTCTGCGTCCGGTAGTCGCGGGGGAAGTCCTGCCACGGCAGCCGCTTGTAGACGCGGTAGCCCAGGAGGTCCATCTCCTTGTTCTTCGCCCACTTCACCGTGGCCTTGCCGGTGGCCTTGTCGTACGTCACCGACACACCCGTCGACGCCAGCGGTTTGACCTTGTCGACCGTCGAGCCGTTGCGCGGGTAGTAGTTGAAGGCGACATCGGCCGCGCCGGTCCAGTTGACGTAGTCGACACGGATGGTGTGCTTGCCGGGCGGGATGGTGACGTGGACCGTCTTCTTCTGGGTCGTCGAGACGTTCTTCCAGATGTCGATCTCGCGGTCGCCGTCCAGGTAGACCCGGACGCCGTCGCGGGCCGCGACCGCGAAGGAGAAGGGGCCGCCCGAGCCGAAGTCGCGGGTCACGGTCCACCGCACGCCGAAGTTGTCCTTCGGCAGACCCGTGGCGGGGGCTCCCGTGCCCCAGTCCTGGCTGATCTTCGAGTCGCAGTCCGTCTTCTTCGGCGTGCCGGAGAAGGTGGTGTTCGCGTAGAACTGCCGCTTGAACACCGGGGAGGCGCAGTTCACGGCCGCGGAGGCGGGGGCCGCGGTCACGGTGAGCAGTCCGCCCGCGGTGGCGAGCACGACGCCGGTGGCGAACGCGGCGGTCGTCCGTCTGGCTGGATTCATGATTCCTCGGTCCTGATCGTCGCCGGCCCAGGGCAGGGCCGCTGACGTTCATGACCTGTGGAGTTACTGGTTGGTTGTAAGGGTTTTCCGTGAAAGATGTGGCGCAGGGGTGGAATGTGTCCCTCCGTCATGCCACCCGCGTGGACTCGACCGTCACCTCCGGCGGCCCGCCCGACCAGGGCCGCTCCTCGCCCGCGAACGCGTAGGTCGCGCCCCGGTCGGTGAACGCCCGGGCCATCTGGTCGGCCCGGAAGCGCAGTTCGCTCGGCTCGATCGGCTGAAGTGCCGCCGGTACCGGCTCATAGGCGGCCCTGGTCTCACCCGGCCGCACAAGCATCTCGTCCCACGCGTCGGACAACGCGTACGCGTCACACATGTCCGCCATGGCCTGACGTCAAGTGCGGTACGTGACGCGCCGATCACTCGGCGATTTCCGGAAGTTGACGTGAGGAATGGCTCCTTCAACGCCGGGGCACGGGAGGAGGACCCGTCCGGCACCTGGCGGGAAGCGCTCTCAGGGCGCGCCCGACGGGTTCCGACGGGTTCCGACGGGCTCCGGCGGTTCACCGCGACGGCACGGGCGGCGGCGGGACCATACCGGTGCGTACCGGTGGTTTCCGGCGGTCGCGGCGCGGAGAGCCGTGTTGCGGAGCAGGACCGCTCCGCGCATAGTTGCGCTGCGGAAAGAGGCGTGCAATCGGGGGTGGGATGGGCGATGGCCGGGCACGGGACGGACGAGCATCCACACGGTGCTGACCGACTGTGCGAGGCCGGGGATCGCGTGTATTCCCGGGCCGTACGGCGGGGCCGCGTGCCGCGCCGGGACGCCGAACCGGTGCCCTGCCTGCTGGAACTCGCCCTGCTGCATCCCGACCCCGACGACATGGACTGGCTGGTGCCGACCTCTCCGCAGGAGGTCATGACCCGGCTGCTGCGCGGGATGTACGACGAGATCAGCGCGAGCCAGCGGCGGGTGGGCTCCGCGGTCGCGGCCTTCGAGTGGTACGCCGGTCTCGGCCGCCATCTCGCGCCCGCGCCGACCGCGTCGGAGGGCTCCGCGATCCGCGTCCTGGACGGGCTCGCCCGGATCCAGGCCGCGATGGACGAGGCGACCGAGGCCTGCACGACGGAGGTGCTCACCGTGCAGCCCGGCGGCATCCGCCGCGAGCACGAACTCTCCGAGGGACTGCACCGTGCGCTGGCGCTGCGCGGCCGCGGGGTGCGGATGCGGGACCTGTACACGCACGTGGCCCGACATGGTCAGGGGCTCTTGAACTACCTGGAGCTCATGGGCGACGCGGTGGAGGCGCGGACGCTGGACGAGGTGATCGACCGGCTGATCCTGTTCGACCGGACGGTGGCCTTCATCCCCGCGAACGCCGACCGCACGATGGCGCTGGAGCTGCGGCATCCGGCGCTGGTGGAGTACCTGGTCACGGTCTTCGAACGCCTGTGGCGCCTGGCGATCCCGCTGACGGCCCCGCTCCCGGACACCGGCATCGAGGGCATCTCCCACCGCGAGCAGTCGATCGCCGCCCTGCTGGCCGAGGGCCACCAGGACGCGGTCATCGCCGAGCGGCTGGGGATCAGCGTGCGCACCTGCCGGGCCCACATCGCCCGCCTGTCGGAGACCCTGGGCGCCGCCAGCCGTACCCAGCTCGGCGTCCGCATCGCCCAGGCCGGCCTGGACGGCCCGCCGCGCACCGCGGCCGGCTCGCTCGGCGTTCCCGGCCGGGAATCCCCGACCGCCCGATGAGAAACCCGGGGTGCGCCCGGGGTCCGCGGGAGTGCAAGGCCACCGCAGGGGCGGCAGGTTTCAGTGATTCTTCTCCAGGATCCCCGACTGCGCGATGAGGTAGCCGAGTTGGGCCCGGCTGCCGCTGCCCAGGGCCGAGGCCAGCTTGGCTATGTGGGCCCGGCAGGTGCGGACGTTCATGCCCAGGCGGCGGGCTATGGCCTCGTCGACGTGGCCCTCCACCAGAAGCTTGGCGATGGAGTGCTGGATCTCCGTGATGCCGTCGGGAGCGGCTTCGTAGGGGGCGCCGGCGCTCAGCGAGACCGCGCGGTTCCACATGAACTCGAAGACCTTGATCAGGTAGCGGACGAGGCCCGGGTGGCGCAGTTCCAGGGCCACCTTCTGGTCGTCGCGGGCCGGGATGAAGGCGACGGCCTCGTCGCAGATGATCAGACGCTCGACCAGCTCGTCGATGGTGCGGTACTCCACCTTGCCGTTGGCGAACTGAGCGACGTACGCCAGCTGCCCCAGGTTGTAGCGGACCGTGTGCTGATACAGGGTCCGGATGCGCACTCCTCGCTCGATCAGCGCCTGGTCGCGCTCCAGTCCCTGCCGGATGGTGCGCTCGGTGAACCGATTGCTCGGCTGGACGGTGAGCATCTCGTTCTGGCACTGGGCCGTGGCCAGGTCGAGTGCGGCGTTGATCCGGTCGCTGCCCTCCAGCACCGTGATGGAGTGCGTGGCCGAGGCCGTCTGCGTGCTGAGCGCCATGAAAGGCTCGAAAGCATCGGACAGTTCGATTGACCAGCGCCGGCGCTCGGCTATTTCACGCTCGAGCGGGGTGAGCCGTTGAGCGAGGGCCAGGGCCGGGGGAACCGGGCGCAGCCAGTCCGGATCGTCCGGATCGGGGTGGAGCAGGGCCAGTTCCATGAGGCAGGGAGCCGGCTCCACGTCCTCGCGAGCGATGCGTCCGGCTCGCAGAGCGTTCGCATAGAGTCGGCCACCTTCCTCGCACATCTCCGTCACCGCATGGGGATGTGTCGCATTAGCCCGGTTCGTCACCAAATCTCCACCCCCCAGGGTCCTGAACGTGCAGGAACATGATGCACCGATCGTGTGGCCATGACGTGCCCGAATGAGCCATCGTCGTACTCGACGGGGGAAGAGGGGACCTTCAAGTGAGGACGAAGCCGACTATGGGTAAGAGAGTGCTTCGCTCGATACTTGTCGCCACCTTCTCCGCCGTTGTGGCCCTCGGCGCGCTGAGTGGCCCCTCCGGCACGAAGGGCGACATTCGGGCAGACAGTAAGTGGCCTGGCGTGGTCGTGGACTCTGCACCCGTGGACACGGCGGACGGCACGGGGGGTTGATGTGACGACTCCACCGGACGACCGCTCCTTCCGCCGTGAGATGGCCTCCGCGTACCGCTCCGGCTGGCACTTCATCGACCTGGTCACCGCGCTTCCCCACAGCGGTGACTCGCTGATGGTGACCGTCTTCGGTGAGCCGGTCGTCGTCACGCGGGACGAGGACGGGGACGTACGGGCGTACCGGTGTCTGCGGCGGCCTCGGGGGGCGCCGCAGCCGGTAAGGTGTGCCATCCGATACGGAATGATCTTTGTGAACCTCGACCAGCGGGACCACCGGCAGGTGGACTCCCCGGAGGGCCGGCCCTCCGACCTACGGACTATCTCGGCCACCCCCCGCAGTGCCTGACGCGATTCCCCCGTCGTAACAGATCGCTCAGGTGCTTCCCCCCGCAGCGGCGTCACCGTGACCTGAACACGGTGACGCCGCTGCAGTTTGGGGGACATTTCGCGACATGGGCGGGCCGTGCCGTGGCCGGAAACAGTCGATCTTCGGTACGGATTCCCGCTCGCGCTCAGCCCCGCCCCATCGCCCGCGTCAGTTCGATCTCGATCACCACGCGCGACGGGTTCGGCGACGGCTGCCGTCCGTAGCGCTCGGCGTACCGCCGCTCCGCCTCCGCCACCCGGTCCCGTTCGGCCCGCACGAAGGCCCGGCCCTCCAGCGTCGCCCACCGCCGGCCGTCCACCTGGCACACGGCGACCGCCGCCCCCTCCGGTCCGGCGGCCAGGACGTTCCTCACCTTCGTGCTCGACTTGTTCGCGATCACCCGAGCCAGTCGCGCCGCGGGGTCGTATGTGACGCCGACGGGCACGACGTGCGGCGTGCCGTCCGGACGTGGGGTCGTCAGCGTGCACAGGTGCCGCTCGTGCCAGAAGGTGAGGTACGGCGCGTCGGGTGCGCCCGGGTCCTGGGGGTACGTGGCCATGGGTCCGGAACTTAGCTGCCGTACGGCTCCCACGCCGACCTTGAGTGGAATAGACTCAACTTTATGTACGTTGCTCTAGTCAGTGCGGACGACGGCTGACGCAAGGAGGAGACAGGGAACGTGGACGCCGAGCTGACCAACCGGAGCCGGGACGCGATCAACGCGGCCAGCAACCGGGCCGTGACCGAGGGCCACCCGGACCTCACCCCCGCCCACCTGCTCCTCGCTCTGCTCCAGGGGCAGGACAACGAGAACATCACCGACCTGCTCGTCTCGGTCGAGGCCGACCTGGCGGCCGTGCGCGCCGGTGCCGAGAAGATCCTCGCCGGTCTGCCCAGCGTGACCGGGTCCACCGTCGCGCCCCCGCAGCCCAACCGTGAGCTGCTCGCCGTGATCGCGGACGCGCAGGCCCGGGCGAAGGAGCTGGGCGACGAGTACCTCTCCACCGAGCACCTGCTCATCGGCATCGCCGCGAAGGGCGGCGCGGCCGGCGAGGTGCTGGAGCGGCAGGGGGCCGACGCGAAGAAGCTGCTGGAGGCCTTCCAGAAGACGAGGGGAGGGCGCCGGGTGACCACCCCCGACCCCGAGGGCCAGTACAAGGCCCTGGAGAAGTTCGGGACCGACTTCACCGCCGCCGCCCGCGAGGGCAAGCTCGACCCGGTCATCGGGCGGGACCAGGAGATCCGGCGCGTGGTGCAGGTGCTGTCCCGCCGTACGAAGAACAACCCCGTCCTCATCGGTGAGCCCGGCGTCGGCAAGACCGCCGTCGTGGAGGGGCTCGCCCAGCGGATCGTCAAGGGGGACGTGCCCGAGTCGCTGAAGGACAAGCGGCTGGTTTCGCTGGACATCAGCGCGATGGTCGCGGGCGCCAAGTACCGCGGTGAGTTCGAGGAGCGGCTGAAGACCGTACTCGCCGAGATCAAGGACTCGGACGGGCAGATCGTCACCTTCATCGACGAGCTGCACACCGTCGTCGGCGCGGGCGCCGGCGGCGACTCCGCCATGGACGCGGGCAACATGCTCAAGCCGATGCTGGCGCGCGGCGAACTGCGCATGATCGGCGCGACGACCCTCGACGAGTACCGCGAGCGCATCGAGAAGGACCCGGCGCTGGAGCGCCGCTTCCAGCAGGTCTTCGTCGGCGAGCCGAGCGTCGAGGACACCATCGCGATCCTGCGCGGCCTCAAGGGCCGGTACGAGGCCCACCACAAGGTGCAGATCGCGGACTCGGCGCTGGTGGCCGCGGCCGCCCTCTCCGACCGCTACATCACCTCCCGCTTCCTGCCCGACAAGGCCATCGACCTGGTCGACGAGGCGGCCTCCCGCCTGCGCATGGAGATCGACTCGTCCCCCGTCGAGATCGACGAACTTCAGCGCGCCGTCGACCGGCTGAAGATGGAGGAGCTGGCGCTGGAGAAGGAGACCGACCCGGCCTCCCGCGAGCGCCTGGAGAAGCTGCGCCGCGACCTCGCCGACAAGGAGGAGGAGCTGCGCGGCCTGACCGCCCGCTGGGAGAAGGAGAAGCAGTCCCTCAACCGCGTCGGTGAGCTGAAGGAGAAGCTCGACGACCTGCGCGGCCAGGCCGAACGCGCCCAGCGCGACGGCGACTTCGACACCGCCTCCAAGCTGCTCTACGGCGAGATCCCGGCCCTGGAGAAGGAGCTGGAGGCCGCCTCCGAGGCCGAGGAGGAGGTCGCCAGGGACACCATGGTCAAGGAGGAGGTCGGCCCCGACGACATCGCGGACGTCGTCGCCTCCTGGACCGGCATCCCCGCCGGCCGCCTGCTGGAGGGCGAGACGCAGAAGCTGCTGCGCATGGAGGAGGAGATCGGCAAGCGCCTCATCGGCCAGAGCGAGGCGGTGCGGGCCGTGTCCGACGCCGTACGGCGGTCCCGCGCGGGCATCTCGGACCCCGACCGGCCCACCGGCTCGTTCCTCTTCCTCGGCCCGACCGGTGTCGGCAAGACCGAGCTGGCCAAGGCCCTGGCCGACTTCCTCTTCGACGACGAGCGGGCCATGGTCCGCATCGACATGTCGGAGTACAGCGAGAAGCACAGCGTGGCCCGGCTGGTCGGCGCCCCGCCCGGCTACGTCGGCTACGAGGAGGGCGGCCAGCTCACCGAGGCCGTGCGGCGGCGCCCGTACAGCGTCGTCCTCCTGGACGAGGTGGAGAAGGCCCACCCCGAGGTCTTCGACATCCTGCTCCAGGTGCTGGACGACGGCCGCCTCACGGACGGCCAGGGCCGCACGGTCGACTTCCGCAACACGATCCTGGTGCTGACCTCGAACCTGGGCAGCCAGTTCCTGATGGACCCGCTGACCAGCGAGGAGCAGAAGAAGGAACAGGTCCTGGAGGTGGTCCGCGCCTCCTTCAAGCCGGAGTTCCTCAACCGCCTGGACGACTTCGTGGTGTTCTCGGCGCTGACCAAGCACGAGCTGGAGCGGATCGCCAAGCTCCAGCTCGACCGCCTGGCCCAGCGGCTCGCCGAGCGGCGCCTCACCCTGGACATCACCCCCGAGGCCCTGGCCTGGCTCGCGGAGGAGGGCCTGGACCCGGCCTACGGCGCCCGCCCGCTGCGCCGCCTCGTCCAGACCGCCATCGGCGACCGCCTCGCCAAGGAGATCCTCTCCGGCGAGGTCCGGGACGGCGACACGGTCCGCGTCGACCGTTTCGGGGACGGGCTGATCGTGGGTCCCGCGACGGCGGAGAAGACCCTCTGACCGGGTGAGCGCCGCGTGACGGGACGGGCCGCTCGCTCCCCCGACCGGCCGGATCCTGTCAGCCGAGGGCTGACAGGATCCGGCTGGGCTTGCCACCCCCCTCCCCGCATGAGGGAGGATGGCGGGATCCGTACGAAGGGAAAATCACGGTGACCATCGACCCGTCCTCGATTCCGAACTTCGGGGGCCAGCCCGAGCCGCAGCCCCAAGGACCGGCGGGCCCCGTCGTCCCGGATCAGGATCTCGTGAAGCAGCTCCTCGACCAGATGGAGCTCAAGTACGTCGTCGACGACGAGGGTGACCTCGCGGCGCCGTGGGAGCAGTTCCGCACCTACTTCATGTTCCGCGGTGAGGGCGACCAGCAGGTCTTCTCGGTGCGGACGTTCTACGACCGGCCCCACCAGATCGACGAGAAGCCGCAGCTGCTGGAGTCCATCGACGACTGGAACCGGCGGACCCTGTGGCCCAAGGTCTACAGCCACACCCACGACGACGGCACGGTCCGCCTGATCGGCGAGGCGCAGATGCTGATCGGCATGGGCGTCAGCCTGGAGCACTTCGTCTCCTCGACGGTCAGCTGGGTGCGGGCCGCCATCGAGTTCGACAAGTGGCTCGTCGAGCAGCTCGGCCTGGAGCAGGAGATCAACGACGCGGAGAAGCCCGAGGACGACGAGTAGGCCCCCCGGGGCCCCGCAGCGGCGCGTCGGCGCGTACGAGAGGTACGCGCTGTACGCGCCGTACGCCTTTCAGGCGCCGCGGACCCCCTTGAGCCGCCGCACCGCCTCCTCCAGGACCCCGGTCTGCTTGCAGAAGGCGAACCGCACGAACGGGGCGCCCGCCTCCCGGTGGTCGTAGAAGACCGCGTTGGGGATGGCGACGACTCCTGCCCGCTCCGGCAGGGAGCGGCAGAAGGCGACGCCGTCCGACTCCCCGAGGGGACGGATGTCGGTCGTGATGAAGTACGTGCCCGCCGGGCGGAACACCGAGAAGCCGGCCTCCGCCAGGCCCGCCGCGAGCAGGTCCCGCCTGGCCCGCATATCCGCGCGGAAGGCGGTGAAGTACGACTCGGGCAGGGCGAGGGCCTCGGCCACCGCGTACTGGAACGGGCCCGAGGAGACGTACGTCAGGAACTGCTTCGCCGAGCGGACCGCCGTGACCAGCCCGGGGGCCGCCGTCACCCAGCCGACCTTCCAGCCCGTGAACGAGAACGTCTTGCCGCCGCTCGAGATGGTGACCGTCCGCTCGCGCATCCCCGGGAAGGCCGCCAGCGGCAGGTGCTCGGCCTCGTCGAAGACCAGGTGCTCGTACACCTCGTCCGTCACCACGAGCAGGTCCCGCTCCACCGCCAGCTCGGCGATCGCGGCCAGCTCCTCGCGGGTGAGGACGGTGCCCGTCGGGTTGTGCGGGGTGTTGATCCACAGCAAGCGGGTCCGGTCGGTGACCGCGTCGCGCAGCTCGTCCAGGTCGAGCCGGAAGCTCCCCTCGTGCGGGCGCAGGGTGACCGGCACGCGCGTGCCGCCCGCCATCGCGATGCAGGCTGCGTACGAGTCGTAGTACGGCTCGAAGGCGATCACCTCGTCGCCCGGCTCCAGCAGGGCCAGCAGGGAGGCGGCGATGGCCTCGGTGGCGCCGGCGGTGACGAGGACCTCGGTGTCGGGGTCGTAGGACAGGCCGTAGCGCCGCTGCTGGTGCGCGGCGACGGCGGTGCGCAGCTCCGGGACGCCGGGGCCCGGCGGGTACTGGTTGCCGCGGCCGTCGCGCAGCGCCCGTACGGCCGCCTCCCTGACCTCCTCCGGGCCGTCGGTGTCCGGGAAGCCCTGGCCGAGGTTGATGGATCCGGTCCGCAGGGCCAGGGCGGACATCTCGGCGAAGATCGTCGTCCCGAACTCGGCGAGCCGGCGGTTCAGGAGGGGGCGCGCGCTGGAGGTCATGCCGGTCATCCTGCGCCGAAGCTCTGGAGTTCCTCAACTCTGCTTTGGGCCGTGACGGGGCCGGGCATCTCCGGGTCACACAACGAGCGAGGCCCGACGGGGGGCCGCTTCGGGGGAACGGAAGGAGGGTGACGCCATGGTCTTCGGCATCATCCTGGCAGTGATCGGTGTGCTGTTCGTCGCGGCGTTCGTGTCGCTCGCCCGCAGGGGCGGCGGTCGTACGCGGCCGGCGCGCGGCCGGACCTCGGTGGCCTCCAGCCGGCGTGACAGCGGCGAGAGCAGCTGGTGGGCCGGCGGGGGCTTCGTCGGATCGTCCTCGGGGGACGGCGGGGGGCACTCCGGCGGCGGCTCGTCCTGCGGAGGCGGGTCGTCCTGCGGGGGTGGCGGGGGCGGATGCGGTGGAGGCGGCAGCTGACACCCGGCGGCGGCCTCCGCACGGGGGAACCGCCTCCGCACGAGCGGGGTCCGCGCCTGGGGCGGGCCCCGCTGCGCGTTTCGGAAGCGGCCGTTCCGTTCGGACACGGCCGCGTCCCGCGCGTCATGGCAGCACAGTCGCGCGTGATGGCAGCACAGTCGCGCTCCGGCGCACGCCCCGGTGATCCGGGCGTACGCCGTAGTTGAACAATTGAGCTGTGAGGCCCCCTGAGGGATGGAAACCCCACGAAGTTGGGTAAAAACGCTGTGGCGGTGCCGCGGTTCATGATTCCCTCTCCCTCACCGACACAGCCCCTCGGACGTCCCGCGGACTCCTTCCTGACCGGCCGACTGGGCTGACCGGGCCGCGACCTCCGGCGCGACCGGAGTACTCAGGACCCACACCTTCCTCTCCTTGTGTGCTTGCGGAGCCGATCCATGCTCACAACCCTGAACACCCCCTACACCGACACGCGCGCGGCCGATCTCGCCTGGGCACTGGGTCGCGAGCCGCTGCCCGCCCTGGCCACGCTCGACCTCGAACTGACGGGCGTGAAGCTCCAGTTGAGACTCCTCGGCGCGTCCCACCAGGTCCTCCTGGAGGAGGAGAAGGGCAGTTGTTCGGAGACGGTGGCGTGTATCGCGGGCAGCAGCACACCCCTTCCGCTGGGCGTCGCCAGGCGGATCGGCGACTGGGAGTACGAGTTCGCGGCCCGGGTCGAGGTCCTCTCGCCCGGCTCCTTCGCGGGCCGCGCCCAGGAGTTGCTGGCCCTGGTCTCCGACCACCCCCACGGCCTCGCGGGCGTCTTCCCCGGCAGCCCGCACGCCTTCACGGCGATGCTGGCCCAGCGCCACGAGGGGCACGTGCACTGGCGGACTTGGCACGCCTACCCACAGGACGGGCAGTTGGTGGCGACCCGCACGAGGGTGGGAGCACGGGTGCCGGCGGCGCTGTGAGGCACATGGCCACGCGTAAACGAACATCACGCGTGTGGGTGACGTACCGCACCCGGGGCGTGACGTACCGTCGCAAGGTGATCGAACAGCACGCGCCCGGCTCCCCGCCGCCGCCCTCGGGCGGCCCCGGCGGCCCCGGCGCTCCGGCGCGGCTGCCCGTCCGGCCGGGCACGGGAAGGTTTCTGGTCCTCGCGTGCGTCTTCGTCTGCGCGGCCTGCGGACTCGTGTACGAACTCGAACTCGTCGCCCTCGCCTCGTACTTGATGGGCGACTCGGTCACCCAGGCCTCGGTCGTGCTGTCCGTCATGGTCTTCGCGATGGGCATCGGCTCCCTCGCCGCGAAGCGGCTGCGCTGGCACGCGGCGGCCGGTTTCGGCGCCGTCGAGGCCACCCTCGCCCTCGTCGGCGGCTGCAGCGCGCTGGCTCTGTACGCCGTCTTCGCCTGGACCGGCGACTGGGGCGGCCCGTGGGCGCTCGGCACCCGCTTCCTCCTGGTCGCGTTCTCCCTGGTCACCGGCCTGCTCATCGGTGCCGAGATCCCGCTGCTGATGGAGCTGATCCAGCGGATCCGCCGCCAGGACGCGGGCGGCGCGGTCGCCGACCTGTCCGCGGCGGACTACGTCGGCGGCCTGGTCGGCGGGCTGGCCTTTCCCTTCCTTCTGCTGCCGTTCCTCGGCCAGTTGACCGGCGCCCTGCTCACCGGCGCCGTCAACACGGTCGTCGGCGGCGCCCTGGTCCTCGGCCTGTTCCGCCGCGATCTGACCCGCCGCGCCCGCTGGCTGCTGCTGGCCGCCAACGCCGCCGTGCTCGCGGTCCTCGCCTCGGCCGCCGTCCTCGTCGACGACTTCGAACGGGCCGCCCGGCACGCGGTGTACGGCGCGGACATCCGCGTGGCCCTGCAGACCGACATCCAGGAGGTCGTCCTCACCGGCGGCACCCACGGCCGCCCCCTCGACCTGTTCCTCGACGGCCGGCTGCGGGTCAGCGGCCGTGACGAACTCCGCTACCACGAGGCGCTCGTCCACCCCGCGATGAACGGGCCGCACGCGCGCGTGCTCGTCCTCGGCGGCGGCGACGGACTGGCCGCCCGCGAGGTGCTGCGGCACCCGGACGTGCGCGGGGTCGACGTCGTCGAACACGACGCGGACGTGGTGCGGTTGGCCCGCCGCGACCCGGCCCTGGCCGGGCTCAACAGGCACGCCTTCGACGACCCCCGCGTGCGCGTGGTGACCGCGGACGCCTTCGGCTGGCTGCGCGGGGCGCCCACGGCGGCGTACGACGTGGTGGTCTCGGACCTGCCGGACCCGGGCATCACGGCCAGCACCAAGCTGTACTCGCAGGAGTTCTACGGGCTGGCGCGGCGCGTGCTGGCGCCCGGTGGCCGCCTCGTGGTGCACGCCGGGCCGGTCCCGATCCGCCCCCACGTGTTCTGGACGGTCGAGTCGACACTCCGCGCGGCCGGTTTCCGCACCGCCCCGTACCGCACGAGCGGCGGGCACGCCGGTTTCGGCGCCGACCCCGACCGCACCCCCGCCGACCACTCCCACGCCCCCCGTGACTGGGGTTTCGTCCTGGCCGCCCGCGGCACCCCCGAGCTGCGCCTCGCCCCGGACGGCCCGCGCCCGCGCACGCTCACCGACACGTCCCTCACCGCCGACGCCCGCGCCGCGCACCGCACCCGCGTCACGGGCCTGCCGCCGTCCACGCTGGTGCATCCGCGGTACGCCGACTGAGCTCTGAGATCCGCCTGCTGGACCCGCACGGCGGTCCCGGCTCCCGCGCGGGGTGGATCTTTACGTCGCTGCCCGGCCACCGGGCCTACGCCGGGGCAGTGAAGCACGGCCGGCACCGGTGTGGGGTGACTTCGGGGCGACGGGGGTGCGAGACGGCGTCCGCTGGGTAGGCTGCGTCGACATGGAGCACGAGGTGTTCGTTCCGGTCGCGGCCGAGCGGCTCAGGGAGGTGCTGGACGATCCCGCGCGGGTCGCCCGGGCGGTTCCCGGGCTCCAGCAGGACGCCGGAGCCGAGCCCGTCGCGGGGCGGCTGAAGGTCCGTATCGGCAGCCACTCCATCACCTACCGGGGATCCGTACGGCTGTCCCGTCAGGACGACGGGGCGTACGCCGTCGAGGGCGACGCCACCGAGTCGCGCGGCACCGGCTCGGTCAAGCTCGCACTGCGGCTGCGCCTGCGCGACGCGGAGGGCGGCACGACCCTGACGTTCGAGGGGACGGCCGACGCGGACGGCCGGGTCACGGAGTTCCCGGCGGAGCAGGTGGAGGCGGCCGTGGGCCGGCTGCTGAACCGCTTCGCGGAGCATCTGGGGGCGGCGCAGGGGGAGACCGGGACCCCGCAGGAGCCGGACGCGGACCAGTACCTGGCCGCGGGCGACTTCGAGCCCCGGGCCACCGACGACTTCGAGACCACCCCGGACGCCGACGACACCCCGGTCCCCCCGCCCGGCGAGGGCCCCCGGCCCGCCGCGCCCGCCGGTGAAGGCCCGCCCCCTCCGCCCGCCGGCGAAAGCTCTGCTTCCGCCCCTGCCGAGGACACCCCCGAGCCCCCCTCCCAGCCCCCCTCCGGATTCGGCGACGACGTTCCCGCCCAGGGCCAGGAGGACGGCGAGCCCGGTGGCGGTGGAGATGACGGACCCGTCGCCGAGGCGGCGCACGCGCGGCGGACGATGATCGGCCGGAGCGCCGAGGAGGTGGACCACGCCCCGCCGCGCGGCCGGTACGCCCCCGTGCCCGCACCCCAGACCGTCAGTCAGCCCACGCCCCTGCGCTGGGCGGCCCCCGCGGCTGCCCTGGCCCTGGCCTCGGCGGTCGTGGCGGTCCGGGCACTGCGCCGGCGGCGGTGAGCGCCGCGCGCCGGTGAGGCCCTCTTGATCACCCCAGTAGGGTCGTCCCGTGAGTAACGAAGACATCACGCTGACCGCGGGTGACGCGGAGGTGACCGTGCAGCCGGGCAACGGCGGCCGGGTCGGAGGGCTGCGTCTCGGCGGCGTCGAACTGCTCCGCCAGGGGGCGCGGTTCGGGTGCTTCCCGATGGTTCCGTGGTGCGGCCGGATCCGCGACGGCCGCTTCCGGGACGGCGCCGCCGTCCACCAGCTGCCGCTCAACGCTCCGCCGCACGCCATCCACGGCACGGCCCGCGACAGCGCCTGGCGTACCGCCCGCACGAGCACCGACGAGGCCGTCCTCACGTACGACCTGGCCGACCCGTGGCCCTACCCGGGCCGGGTCACGCAGGTGATCGCACTCACCCCGGACGCCCTGACGCTCACCATGTCCGTGGAGACGTACGAGTCCTCCTTCCCGGCGCAGATCGGCTGGCACCCGTGGTTCAACCGGAACCTCGGCGGCGAGGGCGCCCAGGAGGTGCGGATCGACTTCGACCCCGCCTGGCAGGAGGAGCGCGGCGAGGACCATCTGCCCACCGGCAACCGGACCGAGCCCGGGCCCGGCCCCTGGGACGACTGCTTCGGCATGCCGGGCGGCGTCGACGTCACCCTCACCTGGCCCGGGCAGCTGGAGCTGAGGGTGACCAGCCCCGAGCAGTGGGTCGTGATCTACGACCAGCAGGCCGAGGCCGTGTGCGTGGAGCCGCAGACCGGCCCGCCCAACGGGCTGAACACCCTCCCACGCCTGGTCACGCCCCTGGAGCCGCTGGAGGCCACGACGACCTGGAGCTGGCGCCGCCTTTAAGCTGGCCGGTATGACGGACGTCAACGAAGTAGTGCCGCGAGGCACACGCGGCGCGCTGCTGCAGCAGATCAAGGACAAGGCCGTGGTGCACGGCAAGGTGACCCTCTCCTCGGGTCTGGAGGCCGACTACTACGTCGACCTGCGCCGCATCACCCTGGACGGCGAGGCCGCCCCGCTGGTCGGCCAGGTGCTGCTGGACCTGACCGCCGACTTGGACTTCGACGCGGTCGGCGGGCTGACCATGGGTGCCGACCCGGTGGCCGCCGCCATGCTGCACGCGGCCGCCGCGCGCGGGAAGCGCCTGGACGCCTTCGTCGTACGGAAGGCCGCCAAGGCGCACGGGCTGCAGCGGCGCGTCGAGGGTCCGGACATCAAGGGCCGCCGGGTCCTGGTCGTCGAGGACACCTCCACCACCGGCGGCTCCCCGCTCACCGCCGTCGAGGCCGTGCGGGAGGCCGGCGCGGAGGTCGTGGCCGTGGCGACCATCGTCGACCGGGCGACCGGCGCCGCGGAGAAGATCCAGGA
The DNA here is from genome assembly GCF_054782695.1 of Streptomyces deserti. NCBI lineage: Bacteria > Bacillati > Actinomycetota > Actinomycetes > Kitasatosporales > Streptomycetaceae > Streptomyces > Streptomyces deserti. The sequence goes on along the minus strand of NZ_BAAGRZ010000008.1, from coordinate 162,135 downwards.
GGGCGCGGGGGTGCCGTACCTGTTCGCGTACTCGAAGGACGAGCTGGGCCTGGACTGACCGGGCACCTGACCAGCACCCGGACCGCGGCATGGACCTTCCGGCCAAGTCTGGAAAGATGGGGCCGACGATGACGTCGCACCCAAGGTTCTAGGTCAGGGCCGTCAGTACGCAGAACGCCAACCCGCACATACAAGGAGCGGACAGATGCCCATCGCAACTCCCGAGGTCTACAACGAGATGCTGGACCGGGCGAAGGCAGGAAAGTTCGCCTACCCGGCCATCAACGTGACCTCCACCCAGACCCTGCACGCGGCCCTGCGCGGTTTCGCTGAGGCGGAGAGCGACGGCATCATCCAGATCTCGACCGGTGGCGCCGAGTTCCTGGGCGGCCAGTACAACAAGGACATGGTGACCGGCGCCGTCGCCCTGGCCGAGTTCGCGCACATCGTCGCCAAGAAGTACGACATCAACGTCGCCCTGCACACCGACCACTGCCCGAAGGACAAGCTCGACGGGTACGTACGTCCGCTGCTGGCGATCTCCGAGGAGCGCGTCAAGGCCGGTCAGAACCCGCTGTTCCAGTCCCACATGTGGGACGGTTCCGCCGAGACCCTGGCCGACAACCTGTCCATCGCCCAGGAGCTGCTGGAGCGCACCCGCGCCGCGAAGATCATCCTCGAGGTCGAGATCACCCCGACCGGCGGCGAGGAGGACGGCGTCTCCCACGAGATCAACGACTCCCTCTACACGACGGTCGACGACGCGATCCGCACCGCCGAGGCCCTGGGACTGGGCGAGAAGGGCCGCTACCTGCTCGCCGCGTCCTTCGGCAACGTGCACGGCGTGTACAAGCCGGGCAACGTCGTCCTGCGTCCCGAGCTGCTGAAGGAGCTCAACGAGGGCGTCGCCGCCAAGTTCGGCAAGGCGTCCCCGTTCGACTTCGTCTTCCACGGCGGCTCCGGCTCGTCGGAGGAGGAGATCCTGACCGCCCTGGAGAACGGCGTGGTCAAGATGAACATCGACACGGACACGCAGTACGCCTTCACGCGCCCGGTCGCCGACCACATGTTCAAGAACTACGACGGCGTCCTGAAGGTCGACGGCGAGGTCGGCTCCAAGAAGACCTACGACCCGCGCACCTGGGGCAAGCTCGCCGAGGCGTCCATGGCCAAGCGGGTCACCGAGGCCTGCCAGCACCTGCGCTCCACCGGCACGAAGATCAAGTAACTCCGGTTCGCGCACGAGCACGGGGATCGGGTAAGCCCGGTTCGCACGCGTCGAGCCCGGCACCTCCTGTGGTGCCGGGCTCTTCCGTATGCTCCCTGCATGCCCGATGTCCGGCTGGCCTCACCCCAGGGCAGGTGGATCCTGCTCACCACGGTCCTCGGCTCCGGCATGGTCCTGGTGGACTCCACGGTCGTCAACGTCGCCCTGCCCCGTATCGGCCGTGACCTCGACGCGGACCTGGCCGCCCTGCAGTGGACGGTCAACGCGTACCTGGTCACGCTGGCCGGGCTGATCCTGCTCGGCGGGGCGCTGGGGGACCGTTTCGGCCGCCGCAGGGTCTTCGTCGTCGGGGTGGTGTGGTTCGCGGTCGCCTCGCTGCTGTGCGGGCTCGCCCCGAACGCCGGGGTGCTGGTCGCCGCCCGTGCGCTGCAGGGGGTCGGCGGTGCGCTGCTCACCCCGGGCTCCCTGGCCCTCATCCAGGCCTCCTTCCACCCCGACGACCGGGGACGGGCGGTCGGCCTGTGGTCCGGGTTCGGCGGGATCGGCGCGGCCGTCGGGCCGTTCGTCGGCGGCTGGCTGGTGGACGGGCCGGGCTGGCGGTGGGTGTTCCTGCTCAACGTGCCGCTGGCGCTGCTGTGCGTGCCGGTGGCGCTCCGGCACGTTCCCGAGTCGGATGCGGGCACCTCCCTCGCGCGCGAAGCCGAGAGCGGGGGAGGGCGGGCGCACGGGCGTTTCGACGTGCTGGGCGCGGCCCTGGGCGCCCTCGCGCTCGCCCTGGTGACGTACGCCCTGATCGAGGCCCAGGACGGCTCCCTGCTCGTCGTGGGCTCGGCGGTGGCCGGGCTGGTGGCCGCCGTCGCCTTCGGGTACGTCGAGCGGCGCCGGCCGGATCCGATGATGCCGCTCGACATCTTCGCGTCCCGCCAGTTCACGGCGGTCAACCTCGTCACGCTGTGCGTGTACGCCGCCTTCGGCGGCTTCTTCTTCCTCGGCGCGCTCCAGCTCCAGGTCGTCGTCGGCTACTCGGCCCTCGCCGCCGGGACGGCGCTGCTGCCGACGACCGTCCTGATGCTGTTCCTGTCCGCCCGGTCCGGTGAGCTGGCGGACCGTATCGGGCCGCGGATTCCGCTGACGGTGGGGCCGCTGCTGTGTGCGGGCGGGATGCTGCTGATGCTGCGGGTGGGCTCGGGCGCGTCGTACGTGGGTGACGTACTTCCCGCGCTGCTGGTGCTCGGGCTGGGCATGGTCGCCCTGGTGGCGCCGCTGACCGCCACGGTGCTCGGTTCCGTGGACACGGCCCGGGCGGGCCTGGCCAGCGGGATCAACAACGCGGCGGCCCGGGCGGCGGGGCTGGTGGCGGTGGCGGCGTTGCCGTTGCTGGCGGGGATGGGGGCGGAGGCGTACCGGGTGCCGGCGGCGTTCGACGACGCGTTCCGGCGGGCGATGGTGTGGTGTGCGGGGGTGCTGGTGGTGGGGGCGCTGGTCGCCTTCGCGACGGTGCGGCGTCCGGGGCCGGGCTGCCGGCGGCCGGAGTGCCGGACGCACGGGGCTGTGACGGTGCCGCCGCTGGAAGGGGAGGACACAGGCAGCCCGTCCGGCCACTGAGGACGAGACCGGTCGGGCCGCAGCGGGGGCTCGGGGGGTGTGGCGGCCCCCACCTCGGCGCAACTGCGGGAGGGATGGCGCAGACTGGACCTCATGTCCATTCACGAGAACCTCCTCGGGGGCCCGCCCCCGACCCACCTCCCCGACGACCCGGAGCCGCGTGAGCTGCTCGCGAAGGGCACCACGCCCGCCGAGGTCGCCGGGCAGCACCCGACCTCCTCGCTGGCCTGGGCCCAGCTGGCCGACGAGGCGTTCGAGCGGGGCAGTGTCGTGGAGTCGTACGCGTACGCCCGTACCGGTTACCACCGCGGCCTGGACTCCCTGCGCCGCAACGGCTGGAAGGGGCACGGCCCGGTGCCCTGGGAGCACGAGCCGAACCGGGGCTTCCTGCGCGCCCTGCACGCCCTCGCCCGCGCCGCGCAGGCGATCGGCGAGCAGGAGGAGTACGAGCGCTGCACCCAGTTCCTGAAGGACTCCTCGCCGACGGCGGCGCAGGTCCTGGGCTGAGCCGTCACCCGCACGGCCCGTCTGTGATCGGGCGGGCCTTGCGGTTTCCCGGCGGGACTGCGCAGGATGCGGGTGGGGACCGGGGCCCCGTGCCGGTAACGGCAGGGCGGACCGCTACCCGGAGTGCATGCAGGAGACAGCGATGTCCCAAGAGGCTCACGACACGCACGAGCCCGAGACCCCGCATCTCGACTTCCAGGGCACGACGCCGTACGAGGACTACGTCAAGGCGGACGTGCTCACCCACCTCCAGCACACCCTCTCCGACGATCCCGGAGAGATGGTCTTCCTGGTCACGACCCAGGTGATGGAGCTGTGGTTCACCGTCATCGTCCACGAGTGGGAGACGGCCGCGCGGGCGCTGCGCGGCGACGACGTACCGACCGCGATCGCCGCGCTGAAGCGGTCCGTACGGGAGCTGGAGGCGCTGAACGCCTCCTGGAAGCCGCTGGGCCAGCTCACCCCGGCCCAGTTCAACTCGTACCGCAGCGCCCTCGGCGAGGGCTCCGGCTTCCAGTCGGCGATGTACCGCCGGATGGAGTTCCTGCTCGGCGAGAAGTCCGCGTCGATGCTGGTCCCGCACCGGGGCGCGCCGCGCGTGCACGCCGAGCTGGAGAAGGCGCTGCACGAGCCGAGCCTGTACGACGAAGTGCTGCGGCTGCTGGCGCGGCGCGGGCACGACATCCCGGAGGCCGTACTGCGGCGGGACGTGTCGCGGCGCTACGAGCCGTCGCCGGAGGTGGAGGCAGCCTGGGCGGCCGTCTACTCCGGGGACGAGAGCGACCAGCTCGCCCGGCTGGGCGAGGCGCTGACCGATGTCGCCGAGCTGGTGTGGCGCTGGCGCAACGACCATCTCGTCGCCACCCGCCGCGCCATGGGCGCCAAGCCCGGTACGGGCGGCTCCGCCGGGGTGGCCTGGCTGGAGAAGCGCGCGCAGAAGAACGTGTTCCCCGAGCTGTGGACGGCGCGGTCGTATGTCTGAGCTGACGAGCAAGGCGGAGAAGCTGGACGCGGCCGACGAACTGGGCGCCAAGCGCGCCGAGTTCGTGCTGGACGACGTGATCTACCTGGACGGCAACTCGCTGGGCGCCCTCCCGGCCGTCGTCCCGGGCCGTATGGCGGACGTCGTACGCCGCCAGTGGGGTGAGCTGCGCATCCGCTCCTGGGAGGAGAGCGGCTGGTGGACGGCGCCGGAGCGGATCGGTGACCGGATCGCCCCGCTGGTGGGGGCGGCGAGCGGGCAGATCGTCGTGGGCGACTCGACCAGTGTCAATGTGTTCAAGGCACTTGTGGGGGCGGTGCGGCTGGCCGGCGACGATCGTGACGAGATCCTCGTCGACGCGACGACGTTCCCCACGGACGGGTACATCGCCGAGTCGGCGGCCCGGATGACGGGCCGCACGCTGCGGCCGGTGACCCCGGCAGAGGTCCCGGGGGCCCTCGGCGGCCGGACGGCGGCGGTGCTGCTCAACCACGTCGACTACCGCACGGGCCGGCTGCACGACCTGCCGTCGCTGACGGCCGCGGTGCACGCGGCGGGGGCGTACGTCGTCTGGGACCTGTGCCACAGCGCGGGCGCGCTGCCGGTCGGGCTGGACGAGCACGGCGTCGACCTTGCGGTCGGCTGCACGTACAAGTACCTGAACGGCGGCCCGGGCGCGCCGGCGTACCTGTACGTGCGCCGGGAACTGCAGGACCGCTTCGACTCCCCGCTGCCCGGCTGGAACTCCCACGCCGAGCCCTTCGGCATGCGTACCGCGTACGAACCGGCCTCCGGCGCCCTGCGCGGCCGGGTCGGCACACCGGACATCCTCTCCATGCTCGCCCTGGAGGCGGCCCTGGAGGTGTGGGACGGGGTGTCGATCGAGGCGGTGCGGGCCAAGTCGCTGGCGCTGACGGACTTCTTCCTGGAGTGCGTGGCGGAGTACGTGCCCGAGGGGCGGGTCGGGTCGCTGACGCCGGTGGCCCACGCCGAACGGGGCAGCCAGGTGGCGCTGCGCTGCGACGACGCCGGCGACGTGATGAAGCGGCTGATCGAGCGGGGCGTGGTCGGCGACTTCCGGGCACCGGACGTGCTGCGCTTCGGCTTCACCCCGCTGTACGTCGGGTTCGCGGACGTGGAGCGGGCGGCGCGGACGCTGGCGGAGACCCTGGCGTGACGCTCAGGCGTCCTGTTCCCGGATGACGTACACCCCCGCCGCCGCCGCGGCGAACGCGGCGCGGGCCGCGCGGTCGGCGGCGGCGGGGCCGGGCGGCGTCCCGGTCGTCAGCAGCGCGTAGTACAGCGGCGCCGACACCGCCCGGACCACCGCCGCCGCATCCGTCCCGTGCGGCAACTCCCCCCGCGCCACGCCCTGTTCGACGCAGGGCGCCCACTCGGCGACCCGTACGTCGTAGAACCGCCGCAGCGCCTCGGCCGTACGCCCGTCGCAGGCCGCCGCGGCGATGACCGCGCGCAGCAGGGCGCCCTGGCGGGGGTCGGCGAGGGTGCGCTGGACGAGGGAGGCGTTGGCGCGCAGGTCGCCGAGGACCGAGCCGGTCTCCGTGCGGGGCAGCGACTGCTCGGCCATGTCCGCGAGCAGGTCGGCCACCAGGCCCGTCACCGACCCCCAGCGCCGGTACACGGTCGTCTTGCCGACCTCCGCCCGCCGGGCGACGTCCGCGAGGTCGAGGTGCGCGAACCCCTGCTCGGCCAGCACGTCCCCGGCCGCCCGCAGCACGGCCGCACGGACACGGGCGGTACGCCCTCCGGGACGGACGGTGCCGGGTTCGGCGGGCATGGCGGGCCTCCTTTGGGGCGTACGGGCCGGGTGTGGACGGGGTGCGAGATGCGTAGGGGCTGCTCGCGGCCCATGCCGACAGCGTAACGGAACCGCAGAACCGTTTGATCCTCACCGAGCGTGACAGCCCCGTGTTCGCGCACGTCATGGGCCTGATACCGTCCCCGCCAACGGCCGCATATCTCCCCTGGTCCGCCAAGTACGTTTGATCGCTGAGAGGTTGGAGCATGACGGACGACGTCGCAGCAGCCCGGGCCGCCGCCGAAGAGGAGTCGGCTTTCTCGCACCCGCCCGTCGACCCCGACACCACCGTGTCCTACGGCGACCACCCGGACCAGGTGATCGACTTCTACGCCCCGCGTGTCCAGGCCGGTCCCGGGGGGCTCGCTCCGCTGGTCGTGGTCCTGCACGGCGGTGCCTGGCGGGCTCCGTACGACCGCCGGCACGTCAGCCCGTTCGCGGCCTTCCTGGCCCGCCGGGGCTTCGGAGTCGCCAGTGTCGAGTACCGGCGCGGCGGTGACGTCGAGTCCGTGGCCGGCCGCTGGCCCGACACCCTCGACGACGTCGCCGCCGCGCTGGACGCCCTTCCGGCGCTCGTACGGGAGAGGCTGCCGCAGGCCGACCCGCGCCGCACCGTGGTCACCGGCCACTCCGCCGGCGGCCAGCTCGCCCTGTGGGCCGCCGCCCGGCACGTCCTGCCCGCCGACGCCCCCTGGCGCACCGACCGCCCGGCACCGCTGCGCGGCGTCGTCGCCCTCGCCCCGATCGCCGACTTCGCGGTCGCCGACAAGCTGGACGTGTGCGGCGGGGCCGTACGGCAACTCCTCGGCGGTGACGAGCGGTTCGCCGAACGCCAGCCGTACGCCGACCCGGCGCTGCTGCTGCCCACCGGCATCGCGACCACCCTCGTCCAGGGGCGCACGGACCTGGACGTGCCGCAGGCGGTGGCCGAGTCGTACGCGGACGCGGCGGCGAAGGCCGGTGAGGTGGTCGGGCTGACGCTGCTCGAGGACGTCGGCCACTTTCCGCTGATCGACCCGGCGGCGGACGCGTGTGCGGTGGTGGCGGAGGAGATCGCGCAGTTGGCTTGGTGAGGAGGCGCGAGCAGGGCGCGGCCGGTGGGCCCCGTCGTACCGGGGCCGGGCGGCGGACGCGAGAAGCCGAGAGCATCGCCGTACTGGTCCCCGGCTCCGACACCAGCCTCGACACGTACGACTGAGCCGCGGTGCCGGTCGGCCCCGTAGTACCTGAGATGGACGGCGAAGGACCCGTCTCACTGGTGACGACCGATACCCCTGCCCGCACCTACCGTTCTGTACGTGACCGAGACGACCCAGACGCATCTGACACCGCCGGGGGACGGGGCCAAGCCGCGCAGCCCGGAGTTCCGGCTGGCCGCGGACGCCCTGCGCGGGCTGCGGCAGGACCTGTTCCACGACGCCTTCGCCTACCGCCTGCTGCCACGCATGCGCGTCGACGGCCCGCTGACCAGGCGGCTTCCTCCGCGCCTGCGGGAGTACGCGGTCTGGGCACCGCACGCCGTGATCGGCGCGGCGGCCCTGCTCACCCTGGCCATCGCCACCGTCGACCAGGGCCTGGCCCTGCTGCTCGGCCCGCTCGCCGTGATCCCGATCCTGCTGACCATGGCCCGGCCGGTCGGAGCGTTCTGGCTGTCCATGGTGGCCACGCCGATCGCTCTGCCGTTCGGCGACTCCTGGGGCGAGTGGCCGTGGCTGCCGGGCAGCTTCGCCTGCCACCTGACGGTGCTGACGGTCGTGGCCGTGCGCACCAGGCCGCGCACGGCCGCGTGGATGTGGGCGTTGACCGCGGCATACGGCATCGGCGCGGAGACGCTGTTCGGCTCGGGCCACTACTACGGCACCAACACCGGGCCCATGCTGGTCGTCTCCGCCCTCGTCCTGCTGAGCGTCGCCGTCTGGCACATCCGCCGCGAGGCCGAGCAGGAGGTCACCGCCCAGCAGACGGTCACCGCCCACGAGCGGTCCCGGCGCACGCTGCTGGAGGAGCGCACGACGATCGCCCGCGAGCTGCACGACGTCGTCGCCCACCACATGTCGGTGGTCGCCATCCAGGCCGAGGCCGCGCCCTACCGAGTGGAGAACCCGCCGCCGGAGCTGGAGCGCGCCTTCGCCACCATCCGGGAGAACGCGGTGGCGGCCCTCACCGAGCTGCGCCGAGTCCTGGGTGTGGTCCGCGCCGAGGACTACGAGGTCCCGGACGCCCCCCAGCCCACGCTCGCCGACCTGGACGGGCTGCTCGACAACGTGCGGGACGCCGGCCTGACCGTCGAGAAGGCCGCGACCGGGGCGGTGCGCGAGCTGCCGCAGGGCGTGGAGCTGTCGGCGTACCGCATCGTGCAGGAGGCGCTGAGCAACACCCTGCGGCACGCACCCGGCGCGACCGCCCGCGTCGAGATCGGGTACGTCCTCGGCGGCCTGGGCCTGCGCATAGTCAACGGCCCGCCGCCCAGGCCCCACCTGGTCAAGCCATCGCCCGGCGCGGGGCACGGCATCACCGGCATGCGGGAACGCGTCTCCATGCTGGGCGGCGAGATGACGGCGGGCGCGACGGACGACGGGGGCTACGAGGTGACGGTGTTCCTGCCGGTCCCGGCAGCGCTCGAGGACGGTGCCGTATGACCATCCGGGTCCTGGTCGCGGACGACCAGATGATGGTGCGCGAGGGCTTCTCCGTCCTGCTGAACGCGATGCCGGACATCGAGGTCGTCGGCGAGGCCGTCAACGGCCGGGAGGCCGTCGCGAAGGTCCGCGAACTCGCCCCCGACGTCGTCCTGATGGACATCCGCATGCCCGAGCTGAACGGCATCGAGGCGACCCGGGAGATCGTCGCCGCGGACGGTACGGCGAAGGTGCTGGTGCTGACCACGTTCGACCTCGACGAGTACGTGTACCAGGCGCTGCGCGCGGGAGCCTCCGGCTTCCTCCTGAAGGACGCCTCGGCCCGCCAACTAGCCGACGGCGTAAGGGTCGTGGCGTCGGGCGAGGCCCTGCTCGCCCCCTCGGTCACCAAGCGCCTGATCACGGAGTTCTCCAAGCTCTCCGACACCCCGCGCCTCATGCCCTCCGCACAGGCGGCCTACGGCGACCTCACCGAGCGCGAGACGGAGGTCCTGGTCCTCATCGCCCAGGGCCTGTCGAACGCGGAGATCGCCGAACGCCTGGTGGTCGCCGAGTCCACGATCAAAACCCATGTGAGCCGCATCCTGGTGAAGCTGGGCCTCAGGGACCGCACGCAGGCGGCGGTGTTCGCGTACGAGGCACGGCTGGTCACTCCCGGCTGACCCTGGTCAACAAGGCCGGAAACGGTTAGCGTCCGGGCATGTCAGCGCGTTCCGACCTCGCCTTCGACCCCTGGGACCCGGCCTTCCTCGCCGACCCCTACCCCGCCTATGCCGACCTGCGGGCGCGGGGCCGGGTGCTCTACTTCGAGCCCACCGACCAGTGGCTGGTGCCGCACCACGCGGACGTGTCGGCGCTGCTGCGGGACCGGCGGCTGGGGCGGACGTACCAGCACCGCTTCTCGCACGAGGAGTTCGGCCGGACCCCGCCCCCGCCGGAGCACGAGCCGTTCCACACGCTCAACGACCACGGGATGCTCGACCTGGAGCCGCCGGACCACACCCGGATCCGGCGCCTGGTGTCGAAGGCGTTCACGCCGCGCACGGTGGAGCGGCTGAGGCCGTATGTGCGGGGGCTGGCGGACGAGCTGGCCGCGGCCCTGGTGGCGGCGGGCGGCGGTGACCTGCTGACGGACGTGGCCGAGCCGCTGCCGGTGGCGGTGATCGCCGAGATGCTCGGCATCCCCGAATCCGACCGTGCGCCGCTGCGGCCCTGGTCGGCGGACATCTGCGGGATGTACGAGCTGAACCCGTCGCAGGAGACGGCGGCCAAGGCGGTCCGGGCGTCGGTCGAGTTCTCGGAGTACCTGCGCGAGCTGATCGCGGCGCGCCGCAAGGAGCCCGGGGACGACCTGATCTCGGGCCTGATCGCGGCCCACGACGAGGACGACCGCCTGACCGAACAGGAAATGATCTCGACCTGTGTCCTGCTGCTGAACGCGGGCCACGAGGCGACCGTGAACGCCACGGTCAACGGCTGGTGGGCCCTGTTCCGCAACCCCGACCAGCTGGCGGCCCTGCGCGCGGACCACTCCCTCGTCCCGTCCGCCGTCGAGGAGCTGATGCGCTACGACACCCCGCTCCAGCTCTTCGAACGCTGGGTGCTGGACGAGATCGAGATCGACGGTACGACCATCCCGCGGGGTGCGGAGATCGCGATGCTCTTCGGTTCCGCCAATCACGACCCGGCGGTCTTCACCGACCCGGCCCGGCTGGATCTGACCCGCGAGGACAACCCCCACATCTCCTTCAGCGCCGGCATCCACTACTGCATCGGCGCCCCGCTGGCCCGTATCGAGCTGGCGGCGTCGATGACGGCGTTGCTGGAGAAGGCGCCGACGCTGCGGCCGGCGGCGGAGCCGGAGCGGAAGCCGAACTTTGTGATGCGCGGGTTGAAGGGGTTGCCCGTGGAGGTGGTGTAATCACCCGTTCGGACGATCGTGTGGGCGATGCCGTCCGGGGATCACCGGTGGCTCGGCACGCTGGTGTGCGCCTGTGGAGGAGGGCACCATGACGGTTATGGCGCAGCACACGTCTCAGATGTCCGTGGAGGAGTTCGAGGAGCTCGCCGCACTCGTCGCCAAGAGGTTCGACGCCGTCAGGTTGGAGTTCATCAACGGACGGGTCGGAGTCAAGGGCAGGACGGACGGCAACCACAGTGAGGTCATCCGGTGGCTGCAGGAGTGCTTTCTGATCGCGGGAACCGGGCTGTGGCTGTACGGGGGCGGGGAGCTGGGCCTGCGGATCGAGAAGTACCGCAAGGGCCGAGCGCTACCGGACGCCGTGCTCGCACCTCGGGGAACGTTCGCGGGGAAAGGGGACTGGGCCGACACCCAGGGCGTGGTGATGACGGTTGAGGTCACCTCGTACGACGCGGACACCCATCGGCGGGATCGTGAGGAGAAGCCCGTGGGGTACGCCGAGGCCGGGATCCCGTACTACCTGCTGATCGATCGGGACGACTGCTCGGTCACGCTGTACAGCGATCCGGCCCCGAACGAGGGATACCGCAGCGCGGTCAGGAAGGCCTTCGGCGCGAAGCTCTCGCTCCCCGAGCCCCTCGGTATCGAACTCGACACCGAGGAGCTTAAGCAGTACGTCGACTGACCAGACCCACGTCACGTGGTCAGGTCCCGCCTCCGCAACCCCACCAGCCCCCCAGCCACCAGCACCACCGCAGTCGCCGTCAGGACCAGCACCGCCCCCCACTCCATCTCTCCACCCGGCAGCTTCGGCAGATGCCCGAACGGTGACACGTCCAGCACCGCCTCCGGTACGTCCAGCGCGGGCCCGACCCAGCCGATCAGCAGCACCGCCCCGGCGACACCCCATGCCGCCATCGCCACCCGGGGCGCCATCCCGTACAGCAGCACCGCCACCCCGCCGATCACCCACACCGCCGGGAGCTGCACCAGGCACGCCCCGAGGATCGGGCCGGCCTCCTCGCCGTGGCCGACGGCGAAGCCCAGCCCGGCCAGCAGCATGATCAGCACCGAGCCGCCGAACGCCACCGCCAGATGACCCGCGGCCCACCGCAGCCGCCCCACCGCGTTCGCCAGCACCGGCTCCGCCCGGCCCGAGGACTCCTCGCCGTGCAGCCGCAGCACCGACGCGACGATGTACAGGGCCGCGACGAGCCCGAGCATGCCGATCATCGCGGAGAGGAACGCGTCCGTGAGGCCGGCCTGTCCGCCCATCCGTTCCATGATCTGCCGGGCGTTGTCGTTGTCGCCGACCAGGTCGGCCGCCCCTTCCGTCATCGCGCCGTACACCACTCCGGCGAGGAAGAAGCCGATGCTCCAGCCCAGCACGCTGCCCCGCTGCAGCCGCCACGCCAGCGCCCCCGCGCTGCCCAGGCGCCCGGCGGCCGGTCCGGGCCGCGTCGGCAGAAAGCTCATGCCGACGTCCCGGCGGCCGGCCAGACCGTAGGCGATCACCCCCTGGAGCACGGCCGCGGCCGCGAACAGCGCCGGCACCCACCAGCGTTCGTCCGCGAACGGGCGCAGGTTCTCCAGCCAGCCCAGCGGCGACAGCCACGTCAGCGGCGAGGAACCGTCGTCCGTCGCCGAGTCGCCCGCCGCCCGCAGGACGAAGGCGGCGCCCAGCACACCCGCCGTCAGGCCCCGCGCCAGCCGTGCGCTCTCGGTCAGCTGCGCCACGATCGCCGCCATCGTGGCGAACACCATCCCCACGCCCGCGATCCCGAGCCCGAACGCGAGCGCACCCGTCGTGCCGTGACCGGCCAGCCCGGCCGTCACCAGCAGCGCCAGGACCGCGTTGGCGACCGCCGCCGCCAGCAGGGCCGCCGTCAGGGAGGCCCGGCGGCCCACCATCCCGGACGCCAGCAGCTCCTGGCGGCCGCTCTCCTCCTCGTCGCGGGTGTGCCGTACGACGACGAGCAGGCTCATCACGGCGGCCAGGGCGGCCGCGTAGACGCCGACGCGCCAGGCCGTCAGCGCGCCGAGGGAGTCGTCGAAGACCGGGCCGATCAGCGCGCGCAGCGAGGAGTTGGTCTCCATCTGGCGGATCAGGCCGGCGCGGTCGGCCGGGGTGTCGTACAGGGCCTGCAGCGAGTTCGGCATGGACAGCACCATGAGCGCGTTCACGGCGATCCACACCGGGATCATCAGGCGGTCGCGGCGCAGTGCGAAGCGCAACAGGACCGCCGTACCGGCCAGCTGGCGCGAACCGCCGGACCGTACGGCGAAGGCCGCCCCGGTCATCGGGCGGCCACCCCCGTCGCCCCGGCCGTCTCCGTCGTCCCGATCTCGTCCTGGTAGTGCCGCAGGAACAGCTCCTCCAGCGTCGGCGGCGAGGACGTCAGCGACTTGACGCCCGACTCGGTCAGCGCGCGCAGCACCGCGTCCAGCCGGTCGGTGTCGACCTGGAGACGGACCCGGCGGCCCTGGACGTCGAGGTCGTGGACGCCGGGCAGGCGGGACAGGCCGTTCGGCGGTGCCGCGAGCTCGGCCGTCACGCTCGTCCGGGTCAGATGGCGCAGGTCGGCGAGCGAACCGCTCTCCACCGTGCGGCCCTTGCGGATGATGCTGACCCGGTCGCAGAGCTCCTCGACCTCGCTGAGGATGTGGGACGACAGCAGGATCGTCCGGCCCCGGTCCCGCTCCTCGGCGACGCAGCGCTGGAAGACCTCCTCCATCAGCGGGTCCAGGCCGCTGGTCGGCTCGTCCAGGATCAGCAGGTCGACGTCCGAGGCGAACGCGGCGACCAGGGCGACCTTCTGCCGGTTGCCCTTGGAGTACGTCCGGCCCTTCTTGGCCGGGTCGAGTTCGAACCGCTCGATCAGCTCGGCCCGGCGCCGGGGATCCAGCCCGCCGCGCAAGCGGCCGTACAGGTCGATGACCTCGCCGCCGGAGAGGTTGCGCCACAGCGTCACGTCCCCGGGGACGTACGCGATCCGGCGGTGCACCTCCACCGCGTCCGTCCACGGATCGCGGCCGAGCACCTGCGCGGCACCCGAGTCGGCGCGCAGCAGGCCGAGCAGGACGCGGATGGTGGTGGACTTGCCGGCGCCGTTCGGGCCGAGGAAGCCGTGGACCTCACCGGACTCGACCTCCAGGTCGAGGCCGTCGAGCGCGTGCGTCCGGCCGAACGACTTGTGCAGACCGGCGACGGTGATTGCCTTCGTCATGCTTCAGAACGTACGCGTCATTCAGAAATTTGTGAAGTTAAGGAAGCGTATAAATCGACGTAGACTTTCAGGGCGTGTGCGATCAGGGGAGATGATGCGAGGCATGACGGAACGGAAGGCGGCGGCGGGCCGGGACCCGGAGGCGGTCTCGCGCTTCGTGGAGCACTTCGCGGCCCAGCTCGTCGAGGCCGGGCTGCCGCGCATGCCCGCCCGCGTCTTCGCCGCCCTGCTCGCCTCCGACACCGGCGCCCTGACCTCCGCGGAGCTGGGCGAACAGCTCAAGATCAGCCCCGCGGCCGTCTCCGGGGCGGTGCGCTACCTGGCGCAGGTCCACATGCTGTCGCGCGAGCGGGAGCCCGGTTCACGCCGGGAGCGGTACCGGGTGCACAGCGACCAGTGGTACGAGGCCCTCGCCAACCGCGAGGCCATCCTCAAGCGCTGGCAGGACGCCGTGCGCGAGGGCGTCACCAGCCTCGGCGCCGAGACCCCGGCGGGGCGCAGGCTGGCCGAGACGCTCGCCTTCTTCGAGTTCGTCGAGAAGGACGTCGCGGAGATGATCGAGCGCTGGCGTGTGCACCGGGAGAAGCGCTTCGGGCAGGGCCGGCTCTGACGCACCGGCTTCCAGGCCCCCGCCCGAGAGGAAACCGAAGCCTGACTCACGACACCCCCGGCACCGTAAGCCCCCAAGCCCCCTCCCGCACCACCCACGTCCGCGTCCGCACCGGCCCCGACACCACCGCGTCCGCCCGGTAGCGGAAGTGCGCCCCGGACACGGTCACCGTCCGGCCCTCGGCCAGCAGCGGTGACGCCTCCGCCCCCACCGACACCGGCCGCACCTCGACCGAGGCCACGCCCGAGTCCCCCGGTGTGACCGACACCGCCTCCACCGGCTGGCGCAGGTCGACGAGGGTCTCGCCGTCGACCTCGACCCGCAGCCGCGAGGGCCCGGGCGCGGGTGCGGATCTGACGCCGCGGGACGGGCGGGTCGGTACGAGCGTCCGTACCAGGGACTGGCAGGTCCGCAGCCACGGCCGCCCCGGCTCGGTCACCTCGGCCTCCTGCCCCGGCACCGCCGAGACCGGCGGGATCCGCAGTGCGCCCAGCACGACCCCGTCACTGTCGTCGACCAGCAGATCCATCCGCCGCTCCTCCCCGTCGAGCACGGCCCGCGCCGCCGCCACCGTCCCCGTCGGCACCCCCAGCGACCGGACGAGCCCGAGTACCGGGCCCACCGGCACCACCGACAGCGCGCACGCCGCCAGCTCCCGATGCCGGTGCAGCAGCGACACCGCGCGCACCAGCGCCCGGTCGTCGCCGACCACCACCGGCCGCCGCGACCCCCGCCGCTCCAGGGCCCGGGCGAATTCCTCCGGCCCGTCCGGCAGGCAGACCTTGATGGCGGCACCCGCGCTGAGCACGTCTTTCGCGATGCGTACGGATTCTCCGTCCGTCCTGCGGGCGACCGGATCGATGACTACCAGCAGCTGATCGGACGTCGGAGGAGTCGCCACCTCGGCCATGCCTCGCTTCCTCGGGTAGCATCTTTGTGCAAGAGCCCCTTGCGCTGCGCTGACGCGCCAGGGGCTTCGTCTATTCCGGGGCATCCGGTCCGACGGTTGGCGGCCAACGGCGGTCGCGGTGCACGCGGCGGAATCCCACCGCGTACGCCCCTGACCATGGACATGCCCCGCCCGGAAGGGGTGTACGCGCGTGCCCGCACTTGTGCTGCTCGGTGCTCAGTGGGGTGACGAAGGCAAGGGAAAGGCGACGGACCTCCTCGGTGGTTCCGTCGACTATGTGGTGCGCTACCAGGGCGGCAACAACGCCGGCCACACGGTAGTCGTGGGCGACCAGAAGTACGCCCTCCACCTGCTCCCTTCCGGAATCCTGTCCCCCGGCTGCACGCCGGTCATCGGAAACGGCGTCGTCGTCGACCCGTCGGTCCTGCTCTCCGAGCTGAGCGGACTGAACGAGCGCGGCGTCGACACCTCCAAGCTCCTCATCAGCGGAAACGCGCACATCATCACGCCGTACAACGTCACGGTCGACAAGGTGACCGAGCGCTTCCTCGGCAAGCGCAAGATCGGCACGACCGGGCGCGGCATCGGCCCGACGTACGCCGACAAGATCAACCGCGTCGGCATCCGGGTGCAGGACCTGTACGACGAGTCGATCCTGACCCAGAAGGTCGAGGCGGCCCTCGACGTCAAGAACCAGATCCTCACCAAGCTCTACAACCGGCGCGCGATCGCCGTCGAGCAGGTCGTCGAGGAGCTGCTGGGCTACGCGGAGAAGATCAGGCCGTACGTCGCCGACACGGTCCTGATCCTGAACCAGGCGCTGGAGGAGGACAAGGTCGTCCTCTTCGAGGGCGGCCAGGGCACCCTGCTGGACATCGACCACGGTACGTATCCGTTCGTGACGTCCAGCAACCCCACCGCGGGCGGCGCCTGCACCGGCGCGGGTGTCGGCCCGACGAAGATCAGCCGCGTGATCGGCATCCTGAAGGCGTACACGACCCGCGTCGGCGCCGGTCCGTTCCCGACGGAGCTGTTCGACGAGGACGGCGAGGCGCTGCGCCGCATCGGCGGCGAGCGGGGTGTGACGACGGGCCGGGACCGCCGCTGCGGCTGGTTCGACGCGGTGATCGCCCGCTACGCGACCCGCGTGAACGGCCTGACCGACTTCTTCCTCACCAAGCTCGACGTCCTCACCGGCTGGGAGCAGATCCCGGTCTGCGTGGCGTACGAGATCGACGGCAAGCGCGTCGAGGAACTCCCGTACTCCCAGACGGACTTCCACCACGCCAAGCCGGTCTACGAGATGATGCCGGGCTGGAGCGAGGACATCAGCAAGGCGAAGTCCTTCTCCGACCTGCCGAAGAACGCGCAGAACTACGTCAAGGCGCTGGAGGAGATGTCCGGCGCACCGATCTCGGCGATCGGCGTGGGGCCGGGCCGCGACGAGACGATCCAGGTCAACTCGTTCCTCTGAGCCGCCTGCCGGACCGACGGCTGCCTTCCGCACCCGCGGGAGGCAGCCGTTTGCGTGCGTTGCGCGTACTTCCCCAGCCCGGCCGTCAGCTGAAGACGATCATCGACCCCTGCGCCAGACTCCGCGTCGCCGCCGCGTGCAGCCCCAGCCAGACGTGGCGTTCGCGGGCGAAGGGGCTCGGGTCGTACGGGGCGGGGACGGCCGGTTCCTCCAACTCGGTCGGGGCGAGCGGGGGATGCGGGGGCGCCGGGGGGTTGGCCGGATCGATGCCGATCGAGGGGGCGACGTACTCCAGCTCCCGCAGGAGGGCCTGGGAGGAGCCCAGCGGACCGCCCGCCGCCATCAGGTCGTCGTTGGCGAGCGGCTGCGGGAAGTCGACGGGGACGTACGCGCCCGCGTGGTCGTAGTGCCAGACGAGGTGCGACTGCTGGGCCGTGGACTCGAACATCTCCAGGAGCTGTTCGTAGTCGCCGCCCAGGTCGTCGACCGGGGTCACCGGCAGGCCGCGGACCTGGAGCAGGTACACGCGGCGCAGGAAGTGCAGCGCGTCGTAGTCGAAGCCGGCGACCGGGGCGACGTCGCCGGACAGCCCCGGCATGTACTGGTACACCGGCACCGGCGGCAGCCCGGCCTCGGCCAGCACCTTGTTGTATTGCGCGAGTTCCTCGGCGAACGGGTTGTCGGGCGTGTGGCACAACACGTCGACGAGCGGTACCAGCCACAGGTCACAGGCCAAAAGAGGACTCCTCACACGCAGCACGGCAAGCGCGGCAGCACGGCAGCTGTCCGAACGGGAACGCTGGTCAAGCAGGGTAATCGGTGCGTGCTCGTCCCATACCCGAACTGATGGTCCTCAGGCCCCCGCCAGCCGTTCGATCAGGGCGAGGGAGTGGGTGTCGTACGCGTCGACGATCGACCGGGCGGCGGCGGTGTCGCGGCGCGACAGGGCGTCGACCAGTTCGGTGTGGCCGCACCACAGCTGCCCGCGCAGGTCGCGCAGCCGCCGCAGATGCTGCACCGCGCACACCCAGGTCTGGACGCGCAGCCGGTGCAGGAAGTCGGAGAGGTAGGGGTTGCCGAACAGGGCGCCGAGCTCGCGCCAGAAGCGCAGGTCGTAGCCGATCAGCACGGTGAGGTCCCCGGCGGTGGCGGCGCGCTGGGCCTCCTCGCCGCGGCGCCGGACCCCGGCGAGCGCGGCGGCGACCCGGGGGTCGTCGGGCTGTATGTACCTGCGGCCGTCGGCGAGGGCGTGGAACATGCCGTCGATGACCAGGCTGCGGGCCTCGATCATGCCGCGGAAGTCGTCGGCCGAGTACTCGTGCACCCGGAAGCCGCGGTGCTGGTCGGCGTCGAGCAGCCCCTGCGCGGACAGGTCGACCAGCGCCTCGCGCACGGGGGTCGCGGAGACGCCGTACTGCTCGGCGATCTCCTTCACCGTGAACTCCTGCCCGGGTTGCAGCCGCCCCGCCAGCACCTCGTCGCGCAGCGCGTCGGCGATCTGCTGCCGCAGGGTGCTGCGTGTCACGGAGCCGTTTCCGCTGGTGCGGGGGGCGGGCATGGTCGGAGCGTCTCCCTCGTCGCGTTCGGGGGGCGTGCACGTACATGTGTACGGGCACGCCACCTTACGCGTTCGGGCTCCGCGCGGCCCCGTCCCTTACTGACGGGTTTACTTCTGTGTGCTCGCCTTCACTCCGTGTACTCGTCCGCCACCGACAGCGCCGCGTCCAGTGCCGCCAGGCCCTCCTTGGCCTCGGCCTCGGTGAGGTTGCAGGGCGGCACCACATGCGTGCGGTTCATGTTGATGAACGGCCACAGGCCGTGTGCCTTCGCGGCGGCGCCGAACGCGGCCATCGGGGCGTTCGCCTCGCCGGTCGCGTTGTAGGGGACCAGCGGCTGGCGGGTCTCCCGGTTCCGCACCAGCTCCAGCGCCCAGAACATGCCGGTCCCGCGCACCTCGCCCACCGACGGGTGCCGCTCGGCCAGCTCGCGCAGCCCGGGCCCGATCAGCTCGGCCCCCAGCCGGGCCGCGTTCTCCACGACCCCCTCCTGCGTCATCACGTTGATGGTGGCCACGGCCGCCGCGCACGCCAGAGGATGCCCGGAGTACGTCAGACCGCCCGGGTAGGGCCGCCGGGCGAACGTCTCCGCGATCCGCCCCGAGATCGCGACCCCGCCCAGCGGCACGTACCCCGAGTTGACGCCCTTGGCGAAGGTCATCAGGTCCGGCACGACCCCGAACAGGTCCGCCGCGAACCACTCGCCCGTCCGCCCGAAGCCCGCCATGACCTCGTCCAGGACGAAGACGATCCCGTACTTGTCGCAGATCTCCCGGACCCCGGCGAGATACCCGGCCGGCGGCACCATGATCCCGGCCGTGCCCGGGATCGTCTCCAGGACGATCGCCGCGACGGTCGCGGGCCCCTCGAAGGCGATCGTCGTCTCCAGGTGTTCGAGGGCCCGGGCGCACTCCTGCTCCTCGGTCTCGGCGTAGAACCGGGAGCGGTAGAGGAAGGGCGCCCAGAAGTGCACGACGCCCGCCGAGCCGCTGTCGCTGGCCCAGCGGCGCGGGTCGCCGGTGATGTTCACGGCCTGCTGCGTACCGCCGTGGTACGAGCGGTACGCCGACAGCACCTTCGGCCGCCCGGTGTGCAGCCGCGCCATGCGCACGGCGTGCTCGACGGCGTCGGCGCCCCCGTTGGTGAAGAAGATCTTGTCCAGGTGGCCCGGCGTCCGCTCGGCGATGAGCCGCGCCGCCTCCGACCGCGCCTCGATCGCGAAGGCGGGCGCGAACGTCGTCATCCGTGCCGCCTGCTCCTGGATCGCGGCGACGACCTTCGGGTGCTGGTAGCCGATGTTCGTGTAGACGAGCCCGCTGCTGAAGTCGAGGTAGCGCCTGCCGTCGTAGTCCCAGAAGTACGACCCCTCCGCGCCGGCGACGGCGAGCGGGTCGATGAGCTCCTGGGCGGACCAGGAGTGGAACACATGCGCGCGGTCCGCGGCCTTCACGGCCGCGCCGACCTGCGGATCCGGCTGAGGATGAGGGGTCATGCGGGTGAGCGTAGGCGCGCCCACGGCGGGGGCGACATCGGCGTCCTGTCTGGGGTTGGGGGCTTTCCGCGACAGGTTGTCGATGGCCTGCATTGACAGCATGCTGCGTTAGTGACAGCATGTTGTCATAATCATTCGGGCCCGAGGAGGAGCCATGAACGGCAGCACCGGCAGCACCGGCCACGACCGCAAGCCCGTCCACCTCGCCGTGTACGACACCCTCGCCGACTGGGAGACCGGCCACACCACCGCCTTCCTCGCCCGCGCCGGGTACGGGATCCGCACCGTCGGCCCGTCCACCGCCCCCGTCAGGAGCATCGGTGGACTGCGCGTCCAGCCCGACCTCGCCTTGGACGACGTACGACCGGAGGACAGCTCCCTGCTGATCCTCCCGGGCGCGGACCTCTGGGACACGAGTGACGACCTCGCCCCGTTCGCCCGCAAGGCCCGGGAGTTCCTCGACGCGGGTGTGCCCGTCGCCGCGATCTGCGGGGCCACGGCCGGACTGGCCCGGGAGGGTCTGCTCGACGACCGGGCCCACACCAGCGCGGTCTCCTTCTACCTGGCCGCGACCGGCTACGCGGGCGGCGAGCGGTACGTCGAGACCGACGCCGTCACCGACGGAAAGCTGGTCACCGCCGGCCCCACCGAGCCCGTCGCCCTCGCCCGGGAGGTCTTCCGCCTCCTCGGCGTGTACGAGGGCGAGGTGCTCGACGCCTGGTACCGGCTGTTCCACGACTCCGACCCGGCGGCCTACGCCGTGCTCGAGGAGGCCGGGGCGGCATGAGCCGGGAGCGTCAGGAGCTGCTGAGCCGGAGCGCCCTCGGCGTCTTCCGGCTCAATGGCCAGTTCCTCGCCGTGGCCGAGGAGCTGGCCCGGCCCGCCGGGCTCACCGCCGCCTGGTGGCAGGTCCTCGGGGCCGTACTGCGCGAGCCCCTGCCGGTCTCCGGGATCGCCCGGGCCATGGGCATCACCCGGCAGAGCGTGCAGCGCATCGCCGACCTGCTGGTGGAGCGCGGTCTCGCCGAGTACCGGCCCAACCCGGCCCACCGCCGCGCCAAGCTCCTCGCCCCCACCGAGGAGGGCCGCGCGGCCATCGCCCGCATCGACCCCGGGCACGCGGCCTTCGCCGACCGGCTGGCGAAGGCGTACGGCGAGGCGGAACTCGCCGAGGCGGTGCGCGTACTGGAACGGCTGTCGGCGGTGCTCGAACAAGTGGGCCCGCCTGTCGCGGAACCGTAGACAACGCCCAGCTCACCGCGCCGTGCCTGCGCGGAGACGGGGGGAGCGTCAGAGTCCCCCAGCCTTCGGCTGCTCGCGAGAGCCTTCACGCAGCCCTCGACGACGTCGTCGTAGGACGGCTGGGCCAACCAGACGACGGTGCCGGTCATGCCGCAGTAACCGGTGGGCGGGGACACCGCCGGGCCCCAGCGCGCAGCTGGCGAATGCGCAGCGTCAGGACACGTCGGCGCGGATCGAGTCGCCGAGGAGCCCATCGGTGTAGGTCACGTATTTCGGGCTGAACTTCCCCTTGCCGGTGATGGTGCCGGAGATGTTCTCGCCTGGCGCCAGTTTCACGGTGTCGATCTGGTTCTCGTCGACGGCCAGCTCGGCAGTGTGCTTGGTGCCGTCGGCGTCGGTGATGGAGAAGTACAGCGGGTTCACGTCGAGCTGCTCGTCGCCGTTGTTCGTGATGGTGATCAGCACGCTGGTGTAATCGCTGCTGTCGGCGAGGATGCTCTTGGAGAACCCTGTCTTCTTCGCGGTGACCTTCACTGGGCCCTGGGCCGCGGGCTCCTCCTTGGCGGGCTTGTCTTCCGCGGGAGCCTTCTCGGCGGGGCCTTCGATCTTCTCCTCGCGTTGAGGCTCCTTGGCAGTGACGGACTTGTCGCTGCTCTTGCTGTCGCTGGAGCCGTCGCTCCCGCCGCTGGCCGCGACGCCGATGATGACGAAGAGGGCCAGGATGCCGCCGCAACCGAGGCCAGCGATCTTCGCGAAGCTGCGCTTCTTCGGCGGCTGGGGTACCGGGGCGCCGTAGCCGGGGGCGGGGTATCCGTAGCCGGGCTGCTGCTGCGGCTGCTGGGGCGGGTTGGGCTGGTTCGGCTGCTGCGGGTATTGCTGGCTCATTGTCCCCCCTGGGATGTTGTGCGTTGGCAGTGTGTGACTTGTGAACGTGCTGTGCGGTTGCCTCAGCTCGGGGACGTTCACCCGATCGGATGAACAACGGTGATGAAGAGAGCCGCCGCGGTCATTCGCCCTCAGCCACACGGAGGGCTGCAGCACCCAGTGCCCGGGACCGGACCTCTATGCCTGGGTGTAGGCGAACGCGCCCCGCCCGGGCGGGAAGCCAACGGCTTCGAAACCGAGCCCGGCGCGGCCAATCGTCGACTTCTCGGCGACCGGCGACGCGTATGCTGCCTGGCAGCGCCGCACGAACCGCACCGACGCGGACGTGCAGCAGCTGCGGACCGACACCGAGAAGGCCCGCTCTGGGGTCCGCGCCGAGACCGCCGGCCCCTGCCTTTTCGTCGTTATCGGGGACCCGTGGCGCGCCGAGCCCGGTTGATCACGTTCTGAGCATCTGGCCCGTGCACCGCGGACTCCCGCAGCATGTTCCAGACCCGCAGGTAGGTCGCAACGGTGTCCGAGTCGTCGAGCCACAGTTCCGCGTGCCAGTCCTCGACGACCACACGACGCTCGTCGTAGACCCAGAAGCCGTTACCCGGATAGATCTTGAGGGACGCGGCGAACGGGACAACTCCGAGCTCCAGCGTGTCCAGCCCGATGACGCTGACGAGGCGGTCAAGCTGCGCGGCCAGCACGGAGGGCGGGCACACCAGGGAGTACAGCGCCCCTTCCCACATCATGATCCGGTACTTCCGGCCCGGCTCATACAGCCCCTCCTGGCGCCTGATGCGAGCGCGTACGGCGTCCTCGGTGTCCCGCGGCGACTGCATGAGGTTGGCGTGCCTGGTGAGGACGTGGCGGGCGTAGTCGGCCGTCTGGAGCATCCCCGGGATGAGGTTGTTCTCCCAGATGGTCAGCACCCGCGTGCGGTCGTGCTCGGCGGTGATGGCGTCCTGCACAGGCCGATGGCCGGACGCCAGTTGCCGGCGCCACGATCGGATGTGGGATTCGAAGCCGCGCAGCTGGGCCAGCAGCCCGTCGTACGCGTCCGGATGCCCGGTGGCCTCAGCCCACGCCCGGAGTTCCTCCGCCTCGGCCGTCTGGCGGCCGTTCTCGAGCTTGCTCACCTTCGACTTCGTCCAGCCCGGCCCGAGGCGCTCGGCCAACTGCGTGCCGGTGAGCCGACCATCAGGGCATGTGAGCCTGAGTTCGCGGAGGCGTAGTCCCAGTGCCTCGCGTGCCTGCTGATAGTCAGTGCTCACCGGACCTCACATCAGTGCCGTCGATCTCGAACTGTGCGAACGGGACCGCATAGTGCCAGGCCGCATCCCGCACCTGGCAGTAGCGGTTCACCGCGGCCGGCTCGGTGGTGAGCTCCGCACCGGTGAGGTTGTCTTCCCCGTCGAAGATCAGCCGGGCCACCAGCCGGGGGTCGAACAGCCAGAAGTCCTCGGCGGGCAGGTGCAGCTTCTCGGCCTCGGCGCGTGTGAGGTTTCGGATGTCCTCGCCGACGGCGCAGTTCCGCACGGCGTTGCTGCGCAGGTAGAGCTGCCCGGGGGTGGGCGGGGTGTCGACCAGGCGCACGCGCTCGAACCGTTTGCCCTGCGCTGTCTGCGCTCGTACGTTGCGGCACCAGGCGTCGTCGTAGTTCCAGTCGATGGGCCGTCCCTTCACGAACTGCGCCCACTCTTCGGTTGTTCGTCACTGGCGTAGCGTCGCCTGGTCTCCAGCCGCCAGGCGGTGTGGTGGAAGGCTGTGAAGAGGCGGTCGAACTCTTCCTCGGCGTTGATGAGCAGTGGGGTCTCGTCGCGCGGCCCGAAGTCGACCAGCGTGTTGCGCGGTACGACAACAGCGACTTCACCTTCGTCGAAGTGCTGCAGCTGTTCCAGGTCCGCGGGGTCCGTGAGCGGCGGCCCGTGCACGATCACCTCACCCGAGTCCAAGTCCTCGTGCACACCGGGGCAGCCGCCGCCTCCTGAGCCCGTACCGTTGAACCGAATCCGCCGCATCATCTTCCCTCCCGTCGGGGACTTGGCGTGGCCAGCCTCCCCGAAGCCAACGCCACGGGCACCTGGAACAGTTGGCCTTTCTGAGAAACATGACGCAACTCTGCCAGGCAGTCAAGAAACTCTGAGAAACCTATGGTGCGGTGAGCAACTCACCTTTTCTACCGTCCTGTTCATGGTCAAAGCACACGAGTCGCAAGACGTCGATCCATGCGAGGCCGTGGAGTCGCTGAGGTCGGCTCTCGATCGGGCGGGGATCGTGCTGCCGTCGCTCGCGGTCGACGCGGGACCACCGGCCCTCGGCCTGGTGGAACTCCGGGCGCGTACGTGCGGATGTGGCCATGCGACTGGCGGACGCACTCCGGCGAGGGGACCTCACGGCATGAGCACGAAGCAACTGATCGAAACCCCGGGCTACGGCGCGATGGATCCGCGCCCGGTCGACCTCTCGACGATGCGCGCGACCGTGCGCCGTCTGCTCGGACCGGACGACGGGCCGGACGTCCTGCCGTCGACCGCCGCAGAGCTGGACACCCTCACCGCCACGCTGCGCGGGCATATCGAGCTGCTCGCTCCCGAGATCGAGCAACTGGCCAAGAAGTTGCCGGAGGAGAGCGTCCCGCGGTACTGCGCGCTGGCGTGTGCAGGGGAGGCACGCGGGAAGCTGCGCGCTGCTCCTGGACTGAGCGGCGGCGTGGTGTACGCCCGGAAACTCGCCCACGTCTTGAATGCCCTGTGTGACCACTACCAGCACATCCACGCCGGACGGGAGACACCCGAGCAGGACGCGCTCCGGCGCCTGGGGGAGCACTGCGCCTCCTGCCCGAGCTGCATGAGCGTGAACGAGGACGGGGGGAACGCTGGCGTCCCGTGCGAAACCGGTGACCAGCTGTACGAGGAGTACCGGCAGGCACGGCGCGGCGTTGCCGCGACACACTGATCCCCGCCACCGGCCGCCGTCGCTCGCGTCGGTAGCGGACGGCGGCGCGCCCCTGCGTTCCCCCGTCGGGGGCGGCCGCTCAGCGGACCCGGTCGGCGAGCGAGGTATGGAGAGCGTCGGCCAGGTGGAGCAGATCGCTGAATGGGGCGCGTTCGGCGTACTCCTGGCGGTGGATGGTCTTGTGGTCACGGAAGCGCTCGCCAAGCGTCACCTGTGAGAGGTCGGCGGCGCGGCGTGCCTCGCGGATGCGTGCCCCGATGGTGCTCCAACCGCCCGGCGGGGGGCGCCGCCATCGCACACATGTCTCACAGACCTGAGTGGGGTACGACAATCACCCAGCCTCTGACCTTGGCATTCCATGGACCTCGTGGAACCTGATGGACGTCACGAACGCGGAATGAAATCCTCACTCTGTTGCTCACGTACGGGGGGAAGGCGGCTGGGCGATGGAGAAGCTGGGGCCCGGGGATCCGCAGCGGATCGGCGCGTATCGGCTGCTGGGGCGGCTCGGTGCGGGCGGCATGGGGTACGTCTATCTGGCCCGGTCGGAGCGCGGGCGCACCGTCGCCGTGAAGCTGGTGCGCGAGGAGCTGGCGCGGCAGGAGGAGTTCCGGGAGCGGTTCCGGCAGGAGGTGCGGGCCGCGCGGCGGGTCGGCGGCCACTGGACGGCTCCGGTGCTGGACGCCGACACCGAGGCCGGCGTCCCGTGGGTCGCCACCGGGTATGTCGCCGGGCCCAGCCTGCAGCAGGTCGTGGGCCAGGACCACGGGGCCCTGCCCGAGCGGTCGGTGCGCATCCTCGCGGCCGGGCTCGCGCACGCGCTGAAGGACATCCACGCCGCCGGGATCGTGCACCGCGACCTCAAGCCGTCCAACGTGCTGGTGACCATCGACGGCCCGCGGGTCATCGACTTCGGCATCGCGCGGGCCCTGCAGACCGTGACCGACGGGGGACTGACCCGGACCGGCGCGCTCGTCGGATCGCCCGGCTTCATGGCGCCCGAGCAGGTCCGGGGCGACCGGATCACCCCCGCCTGCGACGTCTTCTGCCTCGGCTCGGTCCTCGCCTACGCCGCGACCGGCCGGCTGCCCTTCGGCACCGCCAACAGCGGCGTGCACGCCCTGATGTTCCGCATCGCCCAGGAGGAGCCCGACCTGGAGGGCGTCCCCGAGGGCATCGCCGACCTGGTCCGGGAGTGCCTGCGCAAGGACCCGGCCGCGCGTCCCACGCTCGACCGCGTCCTGGAGCGCACCGGCGCCGACGACACGGTCGCCGACGGCCGCTCCCGCGACCCCTGGCTGCCGAGCGCCCTGGTGGCCCAACTCGGGCGCCATGCGGTGCGGTTGCTGGACACGGAGAACCCGGAGGGGCAGCCGGGGACGGCCGACCGGACCCACCGCGCCGACCACACCGACCGGGCCGGTCAGGCCGACGGGCCCGATCGACCCGGCCCCGGCCCCACGCCCGAGCACGCCCCCGCCGCCGACGACGCGTCGCCGACCCCGGCCCCGGCGGCGACGCCCTTCGGCACCCCCGGCCCGCCCCCGCCGGGCCGGCCGGGCAGCGCCGCGCCCCTCGACCACCTCCCCACCCTCGTCGCGGGTCAGTCCCCGACGACACCCCCGCCGAGCCCGGCCCCGGCCACGCCGGGTCACCCCCAGGCTCCCGCGTACGGCCACGCCCTCCAGCACCCCCAGCCGCCGGCCTACGGTTACGCCCCAGGCACCCCGCCGCCGTACCCCGCGCACGGCGCTCTCGGCTCCACCCCGCCGTACGGCCCGCCGCCCTTCGGCCCGACGCCGCCGTACGGCCCGCAGCAGGAGCCGCCGCGAAGAGACGGCCGTTCCACCGCGCTGCTGGTCGTGATAGCGCTGGTCGTCGCGCTCGCCGCGGGCGGCACGGTCTACGCGCTGATGGAAGGCGGCGGCAACGGCGACCGGGCCGGCGGCGACCCGAGTACCACGCAGACCACCAGCGCGCCCACGGCCACCGGACCCACCACCCCCGGACCGTCCCCGACGACCACGCAGCCGACCACTCCGGCGGCGGACGGCACGATCCCGACGGCGTACCTCGGCACCTGGACCGCGGCCATCGACAACGCGGACGGCGAGCACACCCGCCGGCTGACCATCCAGCAGGGCGAGGTGGGCGACACGGTCCTGTCCCTCGTCGCCGACGGGCCCACCGCGAGCGGCACCTACCACTGCGTGTTCGAGGCCGAACTCACGGCCTCCCCGGGCGCCGACGGCCCGCTGCGGATGGGCCCGTCCAGCGTCACCGTCGGCCGGCCGCGCAGTGCCTGCTCACCGGGCGAGGCCACCGAGATCACCGTCCTCCCGGACGGCACGCTCCAGCGGGTGAACACCAGCACCGGGGAGAAGCTGACGTACACGAGGGAGTGACGCGGGGAGAGGGAGACGGGGGAGTGACACGGGGGAGGGACAGGGCGGAGGGACCGGGGGTGTGGCCAAGTCCCCCTCTCTCAGGCGGCCGTTGAACGTCGGGCGAACTTCCGCCGACGAGTCCGGAATGCGCTCTCGCACGGCCGTACGGTGTTCACCCGGTCGAACTCTGGGCAGTCGCGGGGGCACCACAGTGGAGTGGTTGAGCGCGGAGAACCTCGTCGCCGTGGGTACGGCGATCCTCGGCATCGTCGCCTCGGGCGTCATGGTCTGGTACGAGCGCCGGGTGCCGCGCCGCAAGCGGATCGGCTACCGCGTGCAGATGGACAACCCGATCGGCGACGACGTGCGCTCGGGCCGGGCCAACGTACGGCTCGGTCTCTTCGACGAGGCCCCGGTGATGGCCGACGCGACCCTCGTCCTGCTGCGCGTCGAGAACGACGGCTCGCTGGGCATCGGCCGTGACGACTACACGGGCCCCGAACCGCACGGCCTGACCGCGGTGTTCACCGACCGCGTCATCCGCGGCGTCTCCGTCACCCAGCCCTCGCACACCGACCACCTCATGGACCACTTCACGGCGGCCCGCGGCTTCGGCTACGACGGCAACACCCTGCGCATCCCGCGCGTCCCGCTCAACCGAGGCGACCACTTCAAGCTGCTGGTGCTGCTGTCCGGCGGCGACGTGGGCCGCGACATCCGGCTGACCGGCGGCCTCCGCGACGGCGAGGTGCGCCCCAACCGGGGCGTGACCGCGGACGACAAACCACCGCTGTTCAGCTTTCCCGCCCGGGTGTTCACCGCCCTGCTCACCGTCTCCGTCATGGTGCTCGCGGGCATCATCCTGCTGCGCGACGACACCCGGCCGCCGATCGGCTGCGAGCAGGGCGAGTTGACGGTGGTCGGCTCGACCGCCTTCGCCCCGGTGGTCGAGACGCTGGCCCGGGAGTACGAGAAGGACTGCGAGGGCGCCGACATCACGATCGAGGCACGCGGCAGCGAGGCCGGCGTCAAGGAACTGCACGACACGGGCACCCGGTCGCCCGACGAGGCCCGCTCCATGATCGCCTTCTCGGACGGCCCCATGGGCGACCGCCTGGGCATGAAGCAGTGGCGCGAACCGATCGCGCTGTCCGTGTTCACCCTCGTCGTCAACGAGCGGATCGACCTCGGCCCCAAGGGCCTGACCAGGGCCGAACTCAACGCCCTCTACGACGGCACGATCACCCGCTGGAGCCGGCTGAAAGGCAGAGGGCTGGACGATCTGCCCGTCGTCCTCGTCAGCCGGGACGCCTACTCGGGCACCCGGCAGATCCTCCAGAACAAGCTCCTGGACAAGAAGTGGGAGATGGCCCCCACGACGTCCCTGGACTGCCGCCCGCCCGGCGGCACGACCACCGACACCCCCGTCACACGCTGCGAACTCGGCTCCACCGAGGACGTCCTGAAGAAGGTCGCCGAGCAGCCGGGCGCCATCGGCTACAGCGAGCTCAACCTCGCCGAGGAGAGCGAACGCGCGTTCGCCAAGGACCCGCGGGACAAGCGGGGCCTGCGGCTGGTGACGATCAACGGGCAGGCCGGCGACGTGGACCGCATCGAACAGGACGGCAGCGCGTACCCCTACCGCGGCGTCGAGTACGCCTACACCTACGGCGGCACCCGGCTCGGCTCCCTCGCCGACAGCTTCCTCGCCTACCTCGACGAGGGCACGAGCCGAGGCGCGATCCGCAGACACGGCCATCTGCCGTGCGCGGAACGGGAGGACCTGTGCAGGGAGCCCGTGGCGCGGGAGTGACCCTTGCCGCAGCCTGACGTGTCCAGGGCCTGGCTGCGGCGCGGCCCCAGCACCAACGCCGAGCACCAGTGAACCCCGTAGAACCGGGCAACCTCACCGCGGCTCGGGCGGCCGCTGCCGAGGCATGTTCGGCCGGGCGGGACCTGGCGGCATGGGAAACCGCCCGTTCACAGCACCCGCATCCTGCCGCCCCACCCCGTGCGCGACCGCCGACTGGATCCCCAACGGAGCCCCACCCGTCCGGAACTCCACCATCCAGTCGGCCGTCTCCACCCGCACCAGTTCCGTCACGTCCTCCGAGAACCGCCGCAACACCCCAAGACACCGCTCGGCAGCCTCCGCCGCGGTCCCCTCCGTCGGCCCGAGAACCTCCCGCACACTCTCCGACGCCCAGTCGAACTGCAACGCCTGCAACCGCCGCTGCACGGCCTGCGCGGTCGCCACGTCCCTTATCCACCCGGACGTCACTCCGAAGAACCGGTCCCCGGCCACACACGCCACCCCCATCAGCAGCGCGAGATACCCCCAGGGCGCGACCCCGCCGACGACCCCCGTCAGATCCAGCAGCGGCAGCGCGGCCCCGGCCACGGCCCCCAAGGCCGCTCCACACCGCAGCGCCCGCGCCCCCCGCCGCTTCCACACCCGATCGGCGAGGTACCAGGCCGCCGTGTCCAGCGCCCCGCGCTCCACCCACCGGTACAGCTCGTCCAGCCGGGCCGCCGGCTCACCCCAGTCCCCGAGCGGGAAGGCCCGCCCGGTCAGATCGCCCGGCCGCAGCCCGGCCGCCCCCTCGCCCCGCCTGTCCTGAGGCGGCCCCTCGGGCTGCATCTCCGGCTGACCCACCCGGCACTCCCTACTGACGACTGACCCGACCGACTCCGCTGATCACGCCGACCTCGCACGATCACGCTGCGTGACATCCGATGGCCCTGCTGATGCTGATGCTGACGCGCCGGACCCTTCCTACCGCCCAATGGGTGGCGAAGGGGAAGGTTTCGCCACTTTTCCGCCCGGAAGTAGGTCTTGATCAGGTATAGGGCGCGACTCGGACTCACTCGAAAGAGTGCTGGGGCGACGGCTGCCTGGACCACGTAGGCTCGTGCCAGGCGGGAAAACCTCGCCCGGACAGCCGTACGACACAGGAGCTGATCGTGATCCCCGGTGGTGGCCAGCCCAACATGCAGCAGCTGCTCCAGCAGGCCCAGAAGATGCAGCAGGACCTGCAGCGGGCGCAGGAGGAACTGGCGCAGACGGAGGTCGACGGACAGGCGGGCGGCGGCCTGGTGAAGGCCACCGTCACCGGCGCCGGCGAGCTGCGGGCGCTGAAGATCGACCCGAAGGCGGTGGACCCTGAGGACACCGAGACCCTCGCCGACCTGATCGTGGCGGCCGTGCAGGCGGCCAACGAGAACGCGCAGAACCTCCAGCAGCAGAAGCTCGGCCCGCTCGCCCAGGGCCTCGGCGGCGGCGGCTTCCCCGGCTTGCCTTTCTAAGACGGGTGGCGGGCCTCTACCGTACGTACTGAAGGAACCCCAGGAAGGACGGCAGTCCGTTGTATGAAGGCGTGGTCCAGGACCTGATCGACGAGCTGGGGCGGCTGCCCGGCGTCGGTCCCAAGAGCGCCCAGCGGATCGCCTTCCACATCCTGCAGGCGGAACCGACGGACGTACGGCGGCTCGCGCAGGCCCTGATGGAGGTCAAGGCCAAGGTCCGCTTCTGCGCGGCCTGCGGCAACGTCGCGCAGGAGGAGCACTGCTCCATCTGCCGCGACCCCCGCCGTGACCCGGCGATCATCTGCGTGGTCGAGGAGCCGAAGGACGTCGTGGCGATCGAACGCACCCGGGAGTTCCGGGGCCGCTACCACGTCCTCGGCGGCGCGATCAGCCCGATCGACGGAGTCGGCCCGGACGACCTGCGTATACGAGAACTTCTCGCGCGGTTGGCCGACGGGACGGTCACGGAGCTCATCCTGGCCACGGACCCGAATCTCGAAGGCGAGGCGACAGCGACGTACCTCGCCCGCATGATCAAGCCCATGGGCCTGAAGGTCACCCGCCTGGCCAGCGGCCTCCCGGTGGGTGGCGACCTGGAATACGCGGACGAGGTCACACTCGGCCGCGCCTTCGAGGGGAGACGACTCCTAGATGTCTGACGCCACGCTGCACGCGACGCACCAGAACCCGGACGACTTCGCGGTCCAGATCGCGGACCAGATCGAGAGTTTCCTGGTCGCCGTCACGGAGGTCGCGAAGGGCGACGAGCCGGACTCGGCGGTCCCCTTCCTCCTGCTGGAGGTCTCCCAACTCCTCCTGGCCGGCGGCCGCCTGGGCGCCCACGAGGACATCGTCCCCGACGAGCGCTACGAGCCCGACCCGGGCCCGGAACCGGACGTCGACGACCTCCGCGAGAACCTGGCCCGCCTCCTGGACCCGATCGACGTCTACTCGGAGGTCTTCGACCCGTACGAGCCCCGCAAGGCCCCGGTCCCGGCCCGCATCTCCGACGACCTCGCCGACGTCATCACCAACCTCCGCCACGGCATGGTCCACTACCGCGCCGGCCGCACGACAGAGGCCCTGTGGTGGTGGCAGTTCTCGTACTTCTCCAACTGGGGCTCCACGGCGTCCGCGACCCTGCGCGCCCTCCAGTCGGTGGTGGCCCACGTCCGCCTCAACCAGCCCCTCGAAGAACTCGACGGCCTGGACACCGACCAGGGCATGGGCGACGACACCCTGGAGATCGAGGCGGGCAGGGTCATGGCCCAGGAGATCGCGCGGCCCCTGGGCCTGCGCCCGGCGAACTGACCAGGACTTTCGCGAGGCGTACGGGATGAGCCGGTTCACTCGTTGAGCTGGGGTTATAAGGTTTCCCTTTTGCGAGGCCGAGTCGTATGCTCGGATGCGGAGCATGAACTGGGAGATCAACCTCCACGCCTCGGTGGAGTCGTGGCTGCTCAAGCTCGCGGAGGAGGATCCGATGTCAGCGGACCTCGTCGAAGCGGCGATCGACATGCTGGCGGAGAGCGGACCCGCGCCGGGGCGCCCCGCTCGTCGACCGGATCACCGGCGGCCGTAGCCACAACCTCAAGGAGCTACGACCGGGCAGTTCGAGGCGTACGGAGATCCGGATTCTGTTCGTCTTCGATCCCAAGCGGGAGGCGATCCTGTTGGTTGCCGGGGACAAGTCCGGTCGTTGGCAGGACTGGTATCGAGAGTCGATCCCTCTCGCCGAGGCCCGCTATGACGAGTACCTGGCCGCCGCAGACAAGGCAGGAATGGACGGGGAGTCCCGATGAGCCAGTACAGCAGCTGGTCCGCGGTCAAGCGCCGGGTCCGGGAGCACCAGCCCCAGGTGTCCGACGCCGAGTGGGAGTCCCGCAAGCAGGCGGCGCGTACCGCGACGGAGGCGTATGTGGTCGGTCACCATCTACGCGAGATCCGTGAGGAGCAGGGTCTGACGCAGGCCCAGGTGGCCGCGTCGGCAGGGATCTCGCAGGCCCGGGTCTCCCAGATCGAGCGTGGAGAGATCCACAACCTCGAGACCATGCGCACCTACGCGGAGGCGCTCGGCGCCAGGATCACGGTGACCATCGAGTACGGAGATCGGACGGCCGGCGCAGCCTGACGAGCGCCTTGGACGCCGATCAGGGCTGGGCAAGGCGGCCTTTCGGAACAACTGCGCCACCTGCTGGAGGTGGGGCAGTTGCGGAACGTCGTGTTGCAAGTGCTCCCCTTCGAGCGGGCCATCCCCGCCGCGCTCATGGGCCCCATGGTGCTGCTGGAGACCCGTGACCGCGAGCGTTTCGCCTTCATGGAGGGGCAGTTCGCCAGCGAGCTTTCGGCCGATCCGGGGGTTGTCAGCCGAGTCGAGCGGATGGTGGACAGCCGTGAGTGACCAGCTGAAGTGGTTCAAGTCGAGCTACAGCGACGACGAGGGCGGCGCCTGCGTCGAGGTCGCCCTCGCCGCCCCCCGCACCACCGTCCACGTCCGCGACTCCAAGGTCCCCGCAGGGCCCCGGCTCCACCTCACTGCGTCCGCCTGGACGGCCTTTCTCGCCGAAGTTTCCGCAGGTCGGCCCGGAGCTTGAGTCCCGGGGCCCGAGCTTCGGGCTTCGAGCCTCTCCCATGGGTTTCTGGTTTTTTGGGATGGTTGAAAACCAACCCAACCAACCCTGTCTGTACGTGAGTTGAGGCGGCGTACTCCGAATGAGTGACGTTCCGTGATCGGCTTGCGTCGGAACGTAAAGCCGCTCTAGGTTCGCGGCAAAAGATCGGCCCCGGTCGGTGCGCCAACACCGGCTCCGGGGCCTGGACCTACGGATCGAAGAAGAGGTTCGATCGTGGCTTGCTCCTACCCTAGCCCCGCCCTGCCGTCCCCGTCCCACCCGATGGCCAAAACGGGCTACGGCAAACGCTTCGCGGGTGACGAAGACCCGCACGCGGACCCGGACTTCGCACATCTGAGCCCTCGTGACCGCGAGATCGCCGTCTTCGTGGACCACCTCGAAGAGGGCCACGCGATGGGCTACAAGGCGATCGCGGCCGAGCATCCCCGCTACGGCCAGCAGGCCGTGCGCACCTCGATGGGCCGCATCACCCTCGCCGGCCACCTGCGCTGGATCAAGGAGCACATCACCGTCGAGGACAACTCGATGCGGTGGGTGACGCGCACGTACTGGTCGCGTACGCGCAGGTCTGCGGAGTGGTGGGAGGAGTTCGCGCGGGAGCGGCACGGCAGGGACGTGACCGAGGACCACATGCCGGGCCTGGCCCGTGCTGAGCAGGCCGAGGAACCCGCACCCGAGCCCGATGAGCCCGAGCCGGACGACCGGCACAGCACCGCCTACCTGACCCTTGCCGAGGTCCGTGGCGCAGACCCCCGCATGCCCCTGTCCGACAGCGACTGCCGTTCCCTCGAACCCCTCGTCGCCGAGTGGCTGTCCCGTGGCGCGACCCCCGGCGACATCACCAGGGCTCTGACCGACGGGCTCCCGTCGGCCGTGGCCAACCCGGGCGGATTCGCCCGCAACCGATTGGAGAACAAGATGCCCCCGAAGAAGGCCAAGGTCCGGCAGAAGGCCGCACGCCGTGCCCAGGTGACCCGCGTGGTCATGGCCTGCGGACTGTGCGACGCGGACGAGCGGACGGCCCAGATTGTGGGCGGACTGTGCCGTGAGTGCTTGGCGGAGATCGAGGCGGAAGGACCGGTCCACGCGTACGTGCCGGAGACGTTCCTGCCCGGCCCGCGCGACGGCGGCGGCCTGCCCGGCGCGGACGAGGTCATCGACGTGACGGAGAAGGTCAACGCACTCCGCCGTGCGGCGGGGCTGCTGTGAGCGTGCAGGACGTGCCGGTCAGGGCACCATGGAGTCGAGGAGGCGACGCCATGACCCCCAGGACCGAGCACCGGCCGCAGATGACCGTCGAGGAGTTCGAGGAACTGGAACGCCATGCCCCGGAGACCGTGCGGCTGGAGTTCATCAACGGGAAGGTCGTGGTCAAGCCCGTGCCGGACGGCAACCACAGTGAGATCGTCGCCTGGCTTCAGAGGCAGTGTATGCAGCACCGCCCTGACCTGTGGCTGCACGGGGAGCGCGGGCTCAAGACGGAGCGTTACCGCAAGGGGCGAGCGCGGGCGGACGGAGTTCTGCTCCCCGCGGGCGCCTTGAAAGGACACGGTGAGTGGTCGGAGACCTCCCGGGCCTTGATGGCGGTGGAGGTCACTTCGTGGGACTCCGATGCTGCTCAGCGCGACCGCGTCGAGAAGCCTGACGGTTACGCGGCCGCGGGTGTCCCCGTCTACCTCCTCATCGACCGGGAGGACGGCACGGTGACCGTCTTCACCGATCCCGAGGACGGCCGTTACCGCCAGCAGGTGAACAGGCCCTTCGGCGACACCGTCCAGCTCCCCGACCCCGTGAACATCACCCTCGACACCGAGCCGCTGAAGGAGTTCGTCGACTGAGAGGGAAAGAGCGGAAAGTGAACGGAAGGCTACTTTCCGTGGTTTGCATCAGTCCTTGACGCGGGCTGTACGTCCATTGGACGGCCCCTAACCGCTGTCCCGCGAGTCTGGAGTCACTTCCTCCCCGGAGCAACCGGAGGAAGCAACTCCCCTCACTCGCACTGGAGACAGCGATGACCCGTCGTACCGCAGGCCCGTCCATAGGCAAGCGCGCCGCCCTCGTCACCGTCGCCGCCGCCGTCGCCGCCGGCACCTTCGCCGCCGGTGTCGGTGTCGCCGGGGCCGAGCCCACCGCCAAGGCGGAGAAGAGGTCGGCCACGATGGCGACCAAGGCGCAGGTCCTCGGGCTGTTCGACAACTGGAACGCCGCGCTGCAGACCGGTGACCCGCAGAAGGTGGCCGACCTGTACGCGAGCGACGCGGTGCTGCTGCCCACCGTCTCCAACCAGGTCCGCACCAACAGAGCAGAGATCGTCGACTACTTCGAGCACTTCCTGCAGAACAAGCCGTTCGGCACGAAGATCGACTCGCGCGTCAACGTCCTGGCCGAGGACACCGTCATCGACACCGGGGTATACGAGTTCGCGCTCACCGACCCCAAGACGGGCAACAAGAGCACCGTCAAGGCCCGCTACACCTACGCGTACGAGAAGCAGGCCAACGGCAAGTGGCTGATCGTCAACCACCACTCCTCGAAGATGCCGGAGAGCTGACCCTCAGCTCCGTCAGCCCGCCCGCAGGGTGATCGTCACGCACAACCCGCCCCCGGGCGCGTCCTTGAGGGTCACGGTCCCGCCGTCGTCGGTCACCAACTGCTTGACGACGGCGAGGCCGAGGCCGGAACCGGACTTCCCGGTCAGGCCCTGGCCGCGCCAGAAGCGGTCGAAGGCGCGGGACTTCTCGGCGTCCGACATGCCGGGGCCCTCGTCCAGGACGGAAATCGCCACCTTGCCACCCCTGGGTTCCACCCGGACCGTGATCGTCCCACCGTCCGGTGAGACCTCCAGGGCGTTGGAGAGCACGTTGTCCAGCACCTGATCCAGATGACCGGGGCTGGCCAGCACGAGCGGCCGGCCGTCGGCACTCCCCCCGAGCGCGATGGTGACTCCGCGCTCGTCGGCGGCCGGTCTCCACACCGCGAGCCGCTCCCGCACGATGTCCGTCAGCGGGAGCGGCTCCGCGACCGACACCTTGGCCTCGGCCCGGGCCAGCACGAGCAGGCCGCTGACCAGGCGGCTCATCCGGACCACCTCGGAGGTGGCCTGCTCCACGTCCTCGCGGACGAACTCGTCGTCCACGCCGTCCGCGATGTTGTCCAGGGACAGGCGCAACGCCGTCAGCGGGGTCCTCAGCTGGTGGGACGCGTCCGCCACGAAGATCCGCTGGGACGCGATGAGCGTGTCGAGGCGTTCGCCGGCCTGGTTGAGGGTGCGTGCCAGCGTCTGGGTCTCCGGCGGGCCGGTCACGGGGGAGCGGGCGGTCAGATCGCCCTCGCTGAACTTGCTCGCCACGTCGTTGAGCTGACGCAGCGGGCGCGTGATGCGGCGGGCCGCGACCACACCGAGCAGGGCGGCCACCCCGAGGACGAGCACGGCGAGGACCGCCCGGAAGCCCCAGATCTGCCACAGGCGGGAGGTCATCTCGCCGGTCGAGTACCGGATGCGTACGGCGCCGACGACGGGGCCCTTTTCGTTGTCGCCGGCCGCGGCCTGCTGGTGGGCGGGGACCGTGACGACCAGGTGGTCTCCCCAGATGAAGTCGGAGCCCCAGTCGACCGTGGGCTGCCCGCGCTGGAGGGCCCTGGCCAGTGCCGCGTCCCGCGCGGGGGGCGGCAGGGCCGGTGTGCAGTCCTGGACGGGGGTCACCTGGATCTGGTCCTCGTAGGCCCAGGCCATCTCCTCCAGGGCCCGGCAGGAGTCGGCGCGGCCGTTGCCCAGCAGCAGGGCCATGGCGTCGGCCTCGCGCAGGACGGCCGCCCTGGTGTCGCCCCGCAGCTGGTTGGTGAGGGTGAAGGCCACCGGCACGGTGAACAGGGCGATGGCGACCGCGACGAGCAGGACGTAGCTGCGGACGAGCTGGCGGATCATGACGGGTCGCCGCCGTCGGCGCGGACGATCTCCAGGCGGAAGCCGACACCGCGCACCGCCTCGATGGTGATCGCGCCCTTCAGCTTCCGGCGCAGCGCGGCCACGTGCACGTCCAGCGTCTTCGTCGGCCCGAACCAGTTCGCGTCCCAGACCGCTTCCATGATCTGCTCACGCGACATCAGCGCCCCGGGCTCCTCGGTGAGGAAGGCCAGCAGGTCGTACTCCTTGGGCGCGAGGTTCACCTCCTCGCCGTCCAGCCGTACCCGGGCCGCCTTGCGGTCGATGGTCAGGCGCGTGCCGTAGTGGTCGGGGCCGTTCTCCGGGGCGCCCGGCGCGGCCGTGCGCGGCTGCATGCGCCGCATCACCGCACGTATCCGGGCGATGACCTCCCGCACGCCGAACGGCTTGGAGACGTAGTCGTCGGCGCCGAGCTCCAGGCCGACCACCCGGTCCGTCTCCTCGCTGCGGGCGCTGATCACGATGATCGGCACGTCACTGCGCTCCCGCAGCGCCTTGCAGACGTCCAGCCCGTCGGTGTCGGGCAGACCCAGGTCCAGCAGGACGACCTCGTAGGGGCCGTCATGGGCGAGGGCCGCCTGGCCGGTGGTGACCCACTCGACCTCGAAGCCGTACCGCTTCAGGCCGCGACGGAGGGACTCGGCGACCGGTTCATCGTCTTCCACCAGAAGTACGCGCACAGCCGCACGATAGTGCTTGAATATTAATTCACACCTATCGCTGTTGTCTCGTTTTCGCAGGTCGCACCGGGGCCGCGGTTGTGATGCGGGGCACTTTTCGCGTGGCGTGCGCCCGCTTGGGCAGGAGACGTCTGGGCGAGCGGCCGGGAGATCTCACCATGCGATACCGCGGAAGGGTTTTTCGGACGCTCGTTAGACTGAGCCGACCGCAGTACATATGCGTACGGGCGGAAAGACACGGACTGAGCGAGGAGCGCACGTGGGCCTTGTCGTGCAGAAGTACGGAGGCTCCTCCGTAGCCGATGCCGAAGGCATCAAGCGCGTCGCCAAGCGGATCGTGGAAGCCAAGAAGAACGGCCACCAGGTGGTGGCGGTGGTTTCCGCGATGGGCGACACGACGGACGAGCTGATCGATCTCGCCGAGCAGGTTTCCCCGATGCCTGCCGGGCGCGAGCTCGACATGCTGCTGACCGCCGGAGAGCGGATCTCCATGGCCCTGCTGGCGATGGCGATCAAAAACCTGGGCCACTCGGCCCAGTCCTTCACCGGCAGCCAGGCAGGTGTCATCACCGACTCGGTCCACAACAAAGCCCGGATCATCGACGTCACGCCGGGCCGGATCCGGGACTCGCTGGACGAGGGCAACATCGCCATCGTCGCCGGATTCCAGGGCGTCAGCCAGGACACCAAGGACATCACCACCCTCGGCCGCGGCGGCTCGGACACGACGGCTGTCGCCCTCGCGGCGGCCCTCGACGCCGAGGTGTGCGAGATCTACACCGACGTCGACGGCGTGTTCACCGCCGACCCGCGTGTGGTGAAGAAGGCCCGGAAGATCGACTGGATCTCCTTCGAGGACATGCTGGAGCTGGCCTCGTCCGGGTCGAAGGTGCTGCTCCACCGGTGTGTGGAGTACGCCCGCCGGTACAACATCCCGATCCACGTCCGCTCCTCCTTCAGTGGGCTGCGGGGCACGTGGGTCAGCAGCGAGCCGATTCAGCAAGGGGACAAGCAGGTGGAGCAGGCCATCATCTCCGGTGTCGCGCACGACACCTCCGAGGCCAAGATCACGGTCGTCGGCGTGCCGGACAAGCCGGGCGAGGCAGCCTCGATCTTCCGCACGGTCGCCGACGCGGGGATCAACCTCGACATGATCGTGCAGAACGTGTCCGCCGCCTCCACGGGCCTGACGGACATCTCCTTCACGCTGCCGAAGACCGAGGGCCGCAAGGCCATCGACGCGCTGGAGAAGAACAAGGCGGGCATCGGCTTCGAGTCGCTGCGCTACGACGACCAGATCGGGAAGATCTCGCTGGTCGGCGCCGGGATGAAGACCAACCCGGGTGTCACCGCCGACTTCTTCACCGCGCTGTCCGACGCCGGCGTCAACATCGAGCTGATCTCGACCTCCGAGATCCGCATCTCGGTCGTCACCCGGGCCGACGACGTGCCCGAGGCCGTCCGCGCCGTCCACTCCGCCTTCGGCCTGGACTCCGACAGCGACGAGGCCGTCGTCTACGGAGGCACCGGACGCTGATGACCGGAGAGGCCGGGCGCACCGGCAGGCCGACGCTCGCGGTCGTGGGTGCGACCGGGGCCGTCGGCACGGTCATGCTCCAGATCCTGTCCCAGCGGGCGGACATCTGGGGCGAGATCCGGCTGATCGCCTCGCCGCGCTCGGCCGGCCGCAAGCTGGCCCTGCGCGGCGAGCAGGTCGAGGTGGTCGCGCTCACCGAGGAGGCCTTCGACGGGGTCGACGTCGCGATGTTCGACGTACCCGACGAGCTCGCCGCGCGGTGGGCGCCCGTCGCCGCCGCCAAGGGCGTGGTGGTGGTCGACAACTCCGGCACGTTCCGGATGGACGAGGACGTGCCGCTCGTCGTGCCCGAGGTCAACCCGCACGCCGTACGGATGCGGCCGCGCGGGATCATCGCCAACCCCAACTGCACGACACTGTCCATGATCGTGGCGCTGGGCGCGCTGCACGCCGAGTTCGGGCTGCGCGAGCTGGTCGTCTCCTCGTACCAGGCGGTGAGCGGGGCCGGGCGCGCCGGTGTGGAGACACTGCGCCAGCAGCTGTCCCTGGTCGCCGGTACGGAGCTGGGGACCAGCCCCGGAGACGTACGGCGGGCCGTCGGGGACAACACCGGGCCGTTCCCGGAGCCGGTCGCGCTGAACGTCGTACCGTGGGCCGGGTCGCCGCGCGAGGACGGCTGGTCGTCGGAGGAGATGAAGGTGCGGGACGAGTCCCGCAAGATCCTCGGCCTGCCCGCCCTGCCCGTGGCGGTGACCTGCGTACGGGTGCCGGTGGTCACCGCGCACGCGCTGACCGTGCACGCCCGCTTCGAGGACGAGGTCACCGTCGACAAGGCCCGCGAGATCCTCGCCACCGCGCCCGGTGTCGTCCTGTTCGACAACCCGGCGGCCGGAGAGTTCCCCACACCCGCCGACGTGGTCGGCACCGACCCGACGTGGGTCGGCCGGGTACGGCGCGCGCTGGACGACCCGACGGCGCTGGAGCTCTTCGTGTGCGGGGACAACCTGCGCAAGGGGGCCGCGCTCAACACCGCGCAGATCGCCGAACTGGTGGCGGCGGAGTTGTCGTGAGACGTCACGTGTGACGGAAAACTCCCGGCCGACGCAGTAAATGTTTGTAGGATGCACGACATGTGAGCGCGTCGATGGTCCGGACTACTTGTACCCGTTGTACCCGGCCCTTCGGCCTCAGAGGATTTCCTCCCCGCCCTCCGCAACCGCGCGGAGGGCGGGGAGCGTCTTTGCGAGCGCCCTTTGGGGCGTGGGAGCGCGTTCATGCGGCGTGGGGACGCCGCGAACCGGGCGTGGGGACGTCCGTTCACATCTGGACATAGGGGAAGAGCGGGACGCATGAGGGCATTTGATGCACCGTCGGTTGTGCTGCCTGACGCGGTCAGACCGTCGACGGCGACGGTCGGCGCGAACGTGACGCCCGGCACGTACAACCCTGACGGGGGGACGCGTGTCCAACAGGCGTGGCAGAGGTTCTCGACTTCACTGTGGCAGCGCGCGGCACGGCCCTACGGCCCCGCCCGGCGGCTCTTCGACCCCGCATGCCCGGTACGCCCGGTGGCATGCCGGTGATCGCGCCCGTGCCCGCAGCGCGGCCGGCCCGCATACCGAACCAGCGCGACGGCGCCGAGTGCGCCGACGACACCACGGCGGCCGGCACCACCGTCGACCACCTCACCGAGACCTACCGCGCGCACTACCGCTCGCTGCTGGGTCTCGCCGCGCTCCTCCTCGACGACACGGCCTCCTGCGAGGACGTCGTCCAGGAGGCCTTCATCCGTGTCCACTCGGCACGCAAACGCGTCCGTGACCCCGAGAAGACCCTGGCGTATCTGCGTCAGACGGTCGTCAACCTCTCGCGCTCGGCGCTGCGCCGCCGCATCCTCGGCCTGAAGCTGCTGTCCAAGCCCATGCCCGACATGGCCAGCGCCGAGGAAGGCGCCTACGACCAGCTGGAGCGCGACTCCCTCATCAAGGCGATGAAGGGCCTGCAGCGCCGCCAGCGCGAGGTGCTGGTCCTGCGCTACTTCGCGGACATGACCGAGGCGCAGGTCGCCGAGACGCTCGGCATATCGCTGGGCTCGGTCAAGGCGTACGGCTCGCGCGGGATCGCGGCGCTCAGGCTGGCCATGGGGGCGCCGGCATGAGCGACGGCAACGATGCGCGGCGCGACGGACGCGACCGCCACGAACCCTTCGAGTGGCACGAGCCGACGAAGCCGCCCGGGCGAGGGCCGGAGCGGCCGAGGCCGGACGGACAAGAGCCGAACCAATCGCACGCTGGGAACGGAACTGTGAACCACGGCCCCGACGACCAGGGCCCGAACGGGCTCGAATCGGACGAGCTGGACCTGCGCACGATGCTGCACCACGCGGTGCAGGAAGTGGAGCCGCGCGACGGCACCCTGGAGTATCTGCGGCGGGCGGTGCCCGCCCGACGGGCGCGCAAACGGCAGGCCGCCGTCGGCATGGCCGCCGCCGCCCTCTTCGTCGGCACGGCGATCCCCGCGCTCCTGCACGTCTCCGACGTCGGCGGTTCCGACGCCAACCCGTCCGCCGTCGGCCACGCCTCGCAGGCCCAGGGCGGCACCGGCCAGGGCAAGGACCCGGACGGCGGCGAGAGCACCTCCGGCGGCACCGCGGGCAAGCCCGAGGGCAAGGACAAGGACGAGAAGAAGGAGAACGACAAGGGCACGGGCACCGGGACCGCCGGCACAGGCACGTCCCAGGGCACCGGACCCTCGTCCAGCAGCACGGCCGGTGTGCCCGTGTGCACGGCCGCGCAGCTCGGCCCCGCGGTCGCCGGCAGCGCCGCCCCCGACTCCACGGGAGCGGTCTACGGCTCCTTCCGGGTCACCAACGTCTCCGCCGCCGGCTGTACGGTCACCGGCCCCGGCGGGGTGAGCGCGCTCCCGCAGGGCGCGGCCGACCCCGCGAAGGTCGGCTCGGCCCGGCATGTGGCCGGGGACGCGGCCGCCGGGCTGCCCGACCCGTCGCTGGAGTCCGCCCAGCTCGTGCTCGCGCCGGGCGCTGCGTACGAGGTGAAGTTCGCCTGGGTGCCCACCGAAACCTGCCCCACCACCGGCGGCACCACCGGGGGCGGCACGGGCGGCGGTGAGCCCACCCCCGACCCGACCCCCACCGCGGACCCGGGCACCACGACCGGCGGCACCACGACCGAGGGCGACTCGGGCACGGCCCCCCAGCTGGTCCGGGAGGACGGCACGGTCGACGGGAGCGTGGCGGTGACGTACACACCGGAGACGGGCGCGGGCTCGGCGACGGTCACGGTGTCCAACGCGTGTGCGGGAACCGTGTACTGGACGGGGCTGCTTCCGGGGGCCTGACGCGGAGTCCCCACGCGGAGTCCCGACGCGGAGTCCGACGCGGAGTCCCGACGCCGGGGCCCCGGCGAGCGGCCTGGACGGCCTCGGCCTCACACCCCGGACGGGCTGGGCTGCTGCCGGTCCTCCTCCTGAGGAGCCAATCCCAGCTCCGCGTCCCGCGCGAACTCGACCTCGCGCCGCAGCAACCGGAACCACATGAAGATCACGAATCCGACGAAGGCGAACCACTCGGCGGTGTAGCCCAGGTTCTGGAACGCCTTCAGGTCCAGCCCGGTGTTCTGCGGCGCGGTCGCCGGTACCGCCTTCATCCCCGAGTCGCCCTGGTTGAGCGTGACCCACGCGTCGTACACGTCGTACGGCACGAGGTTCACCAGCGACGCCGCGCTGATCGCCGCGGTCTGCCCGGCCGGCAGCCCGCCGCGCGCGGTGACGCCGTTCTCGCCCGGCGTCTCGGACGCCTGCAGGGCCCCGGTCACCGTGACCTGACCGGTCGGCGGCGCGGGCGCCTTCGCCGGGTCGGGCGTGCCGGGCAGCCAGCCCCGCACGACGGGCAGCGCCTTGCCGGAGCTGGTGCGCAGCAGCGTCAGGACGTAGTAGCCCTGCTTGCCGTCCAGCTCCCGGTCCGGCACGAGCAGCTGCTTGCCGTACCGGCCGGTCGCGGTGGTCTGCCTGCCGGACGTCGCCTTGTCCACGGGCAGCAGCTGAGCCAGCGGACGGGCCGCCTCCCCGCGGGCCGACGCGGCCTGCTCGCTCGCGCTGCGGTCCTCCTGCACCCGGTCCTCGAACCGGCCCAGCTGCCAGGACCCCATGAAGACGCAGAAGGGGATGGCGAGCAGCACGAAGACGTTGATCCCCCACCAGCGGGGCGTCAGCAGAAACCGGTACACGCCCTCCACGGTACGGTGCCGCGGCGGGGCGCCCGGCCGCGGGGTGGCCGTGTCTCGCGCCGGTCGGCAGGGCTGGGGGAGTACCGGATCTCGACTTCCTGACCTGCAGGAGTGGGGGGATCCGTGGAGGTTGTCCACAGGCTGAGGACCTCACCGGCGCATTGTCGGACGGGGCGGGCAGTATGGGGCCATGACTGAGCGCAACGGGTCCGACGCACGGGATCAGCGGGAGCAGCCGGACCGGCGGGACCAGGA
This sequence comes from Streptomyces deserti, assembly GCF_054782695.1. Taxonomy (NCBI): domain Bacteria; kingdom Bacillati; phylum Actinomycetota; class Actinomycetes; order Kitasatosporales; family Streptomycetaceae; genus Streptomyces; species Streptomyces deserti. The sequence continues at coordinate 118,107 of NZ_BAAGRZ010000008.1, read as the reverse complement.
CGAGCAAGGTGGGCACATGGAGCAGGTCGAGGAGATGCCGGACTGGGAGAAGCGCTTCCGGGCGCCGAGAGTCTCCCTTCCGGACTGGGCGCAGGACGCACCCGACCGCTCTCTGTTCGTGTCGAACGCGACGGGGACGTACGAGCTGTACGCCTGGGACCGGTCGACGGGCGAGCAGCGCCAGGTGACGGACCGGCCGAACGGCACGACGGACGGCGTGCTCTCCCCGGACGGCCAGTGGATCTGGTGGTTCGACGACAAGGACGGCGACGAGTTCGGCGTGTGGCGCCGCCAGCCGTTCCAGGGCGGCGAGGACGAGCTCGCGGCACCCGGCCTGGACCCGTCGTACCCGGCGGGCCTGGCACTGGGCAGGGACGGGCGTACGGCGGTGGTGGGCCGCTCCACGGACGAGGACGGGACGACCATCCATCTGGTGCGGACCGGCGAGCCCCCGGTGGAGATCTACCGGCACCGCGAGTCGGCGGGCGTCGGCGACCTCTCCCACGACGGCTCACTGATCGCCATAGAGCACACCGAGCACGGCGACGCGATGCACTCCGCGCTGCGCGTCCTGCGCCCCGACGGCACGCCGGTCGCCGAGCTCGACGACACCAAGGGGGGCACGCGGGAGCTGGGCCTGGAGGTGCTGGGCTTCGCGCCGGTCGACGGGGACACGCGTCTGCTGATCGGCCACCAGCGGCGCGGCCGCTGGGAGCCGCTGGTCTGGGACGTGGCGTCCGGGGAGGAGACGGACCTGGCCCTGGAACTGCCCGGGGACGTGAGCGCCGAGTGGTGTCCGGACGGTTCGGGCCTGCTGATCGCGCACAGCTTCGAAGCGCGCAGTGAGCTGTTCCGGTACGACCTGGCGCGGCGGGAGCTGGTGAGCATCCCGACCCCGCCGGGCACGGTGTCCGGCGCGACGGCCCGCCCCGACGGCAGCGTGGAGTACCTGTGGTCGTCGGCCGCGGAGCCGTCGGCGGTGCGCTCGACGGCGGGCGGGGTCGTCCTGGATCCGCCGGGGATGAAGTCGCCGGGGTCGGTGCCGGTGGAGGACGTGTGGGTGGAGGGGCCCGGCGGGCGCATCCACGCGCTCGTCCAGAAGCCGGCGGGCGCGACCGGCCCGCTCCCGACGGTCTTCGACATCCACGGTGGGCCGACCTGGCACGACAGCGACTCGTTCGCGGCGGGCCCGGCGGCGTGGGTGGACCACGGGTACGCGGTGGTGCGGGTCAACTACCGCGGCTCGACGGGCTACGGCCGCGCCTGGACCGACGCGCTGAAGCACCGCGTCGGCCTCATCGAGCTGGAGGACATCGCGGCGGTCCGCGACTGGGCGATCACCTCGGGGCTGGCGGACCCCGACCGCCTGATCCTGACCGGCGGTTCCTGGGGCGGCTACCTCACGCTCCTCGGGCTCGGCACGCAGCCGGACGCGTGGACGCTGGGGATCGCGGCGGTTCCCGTGGCCGACTACGTCACGGCGTACCACGACGAGATGGAAGCGCTGAAGGCGATGGACCGCACGCTGCTCGGCGGCACCCCGGAGGAGGTCCCGGAACGCTTCGAGGCGTCGTCGCCGATCACGTACGTCGACCAGGTGAAGGCCCCGGTCTACATCTCGGCCGGCGTCAACGACCCGCGCTGCCCGATCCGCCAGATCGAGAACTACGTCAAACGGCTGGAGGCCCGGGGCGCGGTCCACGAGGTGTACCGCTATGACGCCGGGCACGGTTCGCTGGTCGTGGACGAGCGGATCAAGCAGGTGAGGCTGGAACTGGACTTCGCGGAGAGACACCTCAAGGGCGCGGCGGGCTGAGGCTGCGGGTGCGGGTGCGGGTGCGGGTGCGGGTGCGGGTGCGGGGGGCTGTGCCCGCCTGGCTGCGGGCGGTCGTGCCGCCGGGGCGACGGGGATCCCCCCTGCTCGAGCGGAGCCGAGAGCTCGGGGGGAGGCACCCCGCTGCGCTGGGTGGCGCACCCACCCCCGCCGGCAGCAGCGCCGGGCACCCTGCGACGCCGCGCACGACACCCGGCGTTCACGCCCCCGCCCGCTCCCGCCGCCGGCGCCCCATGTGCGTGGCCGGATCACCCGGCAGACTCTGATGCGGAACGCTCCCCACGAGGGAGGAGACTGCCGCACCGTGACGGCTGGTTCCAGAAGAGAGCACCGCCGCGTTGAACGGCCGTGCCGTTCCGGCCGTAGGGGAGGGGAGGGAACCCAGCGACCCCGCCCCGCGCACCACCGGAGGACCCCGCCCGTGGCCACCACCAAAGCACCCCCGCAGGGGACCGGCGAGCGCGGGGAGCCGCGGCGGGCGGAGGACGGCCGCCACCTCAACTCGCCCCTCCTGCTCACCCTGGTGCTGCTGACGGCGGTGATGCTGCAGGACCCGGTGCGCCGGGCGCTGTCCGCGCCGGTGATGCAGAGCTGGATGACGGTGTTCGTCGCCGTGCTGGTGCAGGCCCTGCCGTTCCTGGTGCTCGGAGTTCTGCTGTCGGCGGCGATCGCGGTGTTCGTACCGCCGTCCTTCTTCGCCCGCGCCCTGCCGAAGCGTCCGGTCCTGGCGGTGCCGGTCGCGGGGGCGGCGGGCGCGGTGCTGCCGGGCTGCGAGTGCGCGTCCGTGCCCGTGGCCGGGGCGCTGGTGCGCCGGGGCGTGACCCCGGCCGCGGCGCTGGCGTTCCTGCTGTCCGCGCCCGCGATCAACCCGATCGTGCTGACGGCGACGGCCGTCGCCTTCCCCCGCAACCCGGAGATGGTCCTCGCCCGCTTCGTCGCGAGCCTGCTGGTGGCGTGCGCGATGGGCTGGCTGTGGCACCGCCTGGGCCGCACCGACTGGCTGCGGCCACCGGCCCGGACGTCGTACGAAGGGCAGGGCAGGGGCGCGGCGTTCTGGGGCTCGGTCCGGCACGACGTGCTGCACGCGGGCGGGTTCCTGGTGGTCGGCGCGATGGCCGCTGCCACGCTCAAGGCGGTCGTGCCGGCCGACTGGCTGCGCGCGACCGCCGACCACCCGGTGCTGTCGGTCCTGGCCCTGGCGGTCCTCGCCGTCCTCCTGTCGATCTGCTCGGAGGCGGACGCGTTCGTGGCGGCGTCGCTCACCCAGTTCTCGCTGACGGCACGGCTGACCTTCCTGGTGGTGGGCCCCATGATCGACCTGAAACTCTTCGCCATGCAGGCGGGCACCTTCGGCCGCGCCTTCGCGCTGCGCTTCGCCCCGGCGACCTTCGCCCTGGCCGTCGTGGTGTCGGCCCTGACCGGGGCGGTGCTGCTGTGAACCGGCAGGCGCAGGCGGCCCTGCTGTTCCTGCTCGGGGCCACCGTGCTGCACGCGGGCCTGACCGACCTGTACCTGCGCTACGTCAAGGCGGGTCTGCGCCCGCTGCTCCTGCTGGCGGGCGCGGTGCTGATCGCGACGGCGCTGGCGACGGTGTGGTACGAGCGCCGTCGCCCGCCCGGCGGCGGCCACCACCACCACGAACCCCGCGTCTCCTGGCTCCTCGCCCTCCCCGTCTTCGCCCTCATCCTGGTCGCCCCACCGGCCCTCGGCTCCTACAGCGCGACCCACACGGGTACGGCCCTGCAGAAGCCGTTCGGTTTCCCCGACCTGCCCGCCACCGGCCCGCTCCGCCTCGGCGTGGCCGACTACGCGGGCCGCGCGGTCTACGACCACGGCCGCTCCCTGCGCGACCGCACCGTCAAGGTCACCGGCTTCGTCGCCCTGGACCGCTCCGGCGCCCCCTACCTGGTCCGCATGGCCCTCAACTGCTGTGCCGCCGACGCCCAGCCGGTCAAGATCGCCCTGACCGGCGCGATCCCGCCGGTCCTGCAACCGGACACCTGGCTGGAGGTCACCGGCACCTACACCCCCCGGCGGGCCACCGACCCGGTCAACAACGGCCCGATCCCCTACCTCCGGGTCACGGAGGCCAGGCCCGTCCCCACACCGCGTGATCCGTACGACGAGACCTGGAACAGCTGACGCACGGCACCGGGGTCAGCAACCACAGCGCCCCTCTGGAGATCTGACGGCCCGTCAGTTAAGGTCTGCGGTGCCGCGCCCATCTGCGGTGCCGCGTCCAAAGGGGTGAGTGCAGTGGAGACACGTCCGCAGAGCCCGCAGCCGCCCGGCGAACCACGCTGGGTCGCCATGGTCCGCCCACCGTCCTCGGACTCCTGGCGCGTGGCCGCCCAGTCGCCGCACCGCTCTGCCGTGCTGTACGCGCTCGGGGAGATGGCGCAGACGGTGCGGGCCCGCGGGGACGAGCTGACGGTCGCCCTCTGGGGTCCGCGGGACGGCGCCTGGCAGCGCTTCGACCCGGCCGCCGCCCCGGCGGCTCCCGCGACCCCGGCGGCACCCGACCGGCCGGCCGGCGGCACGGAGGAGCCGAGCAAGCTCGCGGAACGCATGCATGACCGACGCCACCAAGTACTCATGGCGGGTCTGAGCAAGGCGGGCCTGTACGACCTCGACCCGGACGACGTGGCGGCCGTCCGGACGCTCGTCGACCGGGTCGACGAGACCACCGTCCGCCAGATCGCCCACTGGCTCGCCGCCGCCGGCGGCGGCCGCTAGGCGTTTCGGCGGGCCGGTTCAACGGGTGGCTCTCAGGGCAGTGACGTCGTGAAGGTCTCTGGGTTCGCGTCGGCCGTCGACCGCGTCACGGGCCGGTGCTCGCTTGCGACGGGAGTGCACGTGAAGATCTCCGTGGACCGCGATCTGTGCTACGGCTCCGGCGACTGTGCCTACCGGGTGCCCTCCGTCTTCACCGTGGTGGACGGATTCGGGGCCGTCCTCCCGGGACACGAGGACGCCGGTGACGACCCGCAGGTGCGGGAGGCCGCGGAGAAGTGCCCGGCGCAGGCCATCACCCTCAGCGAGTAGACGACCCTCGGTCCCCGGCGGCCGGCCAGTGCCACGGGAAACCCGCCAACGCCCTCGCCCGCGCCGCGACGACCGCCATCCGCGCTTCCCGTTCCGCTGGGTCGACGTGCGGCGCCTGTCCCGTGACCTGCCCCTCCCACTTCCGGTACAGGAGCCCCACCTCCGCCGAGAACCAGCCGCGGCTCACCGCGTTCAGCGCGAGCAGCAGGCCCGTGTCCTCGGACGCCGGCAGCGCCATCCAGCCGCCGAGGGCGAGCAGCAGTTCGCGGCGGACGAAGAGGGTGGCCGGGTGGACCTGGGCGCGGTAGTCGTGCGCCGTCCAGAAGTCGAGGACCGCGCCGCGCTCGATCGGGCCGTGGTCGGGGTCGCCCGGGAACCCGGCCGTCGAGCCGTCGGGCAGCAGGTCCAGGACCCGGGAGGTCGCCCAGCCGAGGGCGGGGTCGGCTTCGAGGGCCGCCAGGTCACGGGCCAGGGCACCGGGCGTGAGCTGGTCGTCGGCGTCCAGGACCTTCACATACGTGCCGTCGGCGTGGGCCAGGGCGATCGTACGGGCCGTACCGGGGCCGCCGGGGCGGCCCTGACGGAAGGTCACCCGCGGGTCGTCGGGGACGTACGGGCGGACCTCGTCCGTCCGGCCGTCCTCCTGGATCAGCCACCGCCACTCCCAGCCCCGCGGCAGGTCCTGTGCGCGCAGGGACGTGTACGCCTCCGGCAGGAAGCCCGCCGACGGGGCGTGGACAGCGGTGACGACAGTGATGCGCCGACCCCTCACGGCGGCACTCACCACCTTTCCAGGACGGTGGTGAAGACCAGCTCCGTACGGTCCCCGGGCAGGGTGACCTCGCAGATGTCCACCACGCGGTTGTCGGTGTCGTACGCCGTCTTGCGCAGCAAGATCACCGGCGCCCCGGGCGGCAGATCCAGCTCGCTCGCCTCCCGGGGGGTCGGCGGGCGGGCCGTGACGCGTTCCTCGACGCGGTCCACCTCGATCCCCACCGTGCGGAGCTGGTGCTGCGTGCCGCCCGGCCAGGGTTCCTTCGCCTCGTCCAGGAGGTCGGGGTTCCCCGCGATCATGTCGCGGACGAGGTGGGACGTGACCAGGCCGAGCGCAGCGGTCTCCGTCGCGCGGCGCGTCCGGTAGGTGCGCTCCAGCAGGACGGTGCCCTCCGGGACGCCGAACGCGTCCGCGAGCGCCTTGGGGGCCCTGGTCTCGCGGTACTTCGCGTGGAAGACGAGGTCTTCGGAGTCGAGGCCGGTGTCGTGCTCGGTGGCTCCGGTCCCGGCCCGCTGCTCCAGCGGGCGGCGGGCGCGGTCCTTCTCCCACTGGTGCCGGCTGTTGTCACGGACCACCGGAGTGCGGGGGCGGCGCGGGCCCTCGCGGCGGGACCGGCGGATGTGGTCCGCGATCACCTCGTACGCCTTGGGCACGGGATCAGCGTACGACTCCTCAACAGGTCATCACGAGTTGGGGAAACCGGCCCCGGGCATGGAAGCGCCCGACCGCTGGCGACGGGGGAAGCACCAGCGATCGGGCTGTGGCCAAGACTAACAAGGCCGCTGGTACGGCGGGAGGCGACCGCTCAGGTGCGGCGAGGGGCTGTGACCGGTATCACCAGGCCGCTGCCAGCGGTTGCCCGCGGCCGCGCTCCGCTGCTCATCGGTGCCCTCACCCGTCGCCCCCGCAGGGGTGTCACTCCTCGCCGCACGGAGGGTCGTACGAGAGACGCGGCAGGTACGCGTGCCACTCCTCCGGGGTCAGAACGCCCCGGGTGACCGAGCAGATGCGGCGGATGGCCGCGTCGACGTCCAGGTTCCACAGGCGGATGGTGCCGACGCCGCTCGACACCCCGAGCATGTGGCTGCGCGGGCTGAAGGACAGGAAGTTGCCCGTCTTGGCGTTGGGGCTCATCGACTGGCCGATCGGCGTGGCCCGGGCGGGGTCGGTGACCTTCCACAGCCGGACGGTGTTGTCGTTGCCGCCGCTCGCCAGGGTGGTGCCGTCCCGGCTGAAGGTCAGTGACGCGACCGCCTCGGTGTGGCCGGTGAGGGTGGAGCCCAGCCGGGTCTCCCCGGCGGACTCCGAGATGCGCCAGAGCCGGACCGTGTCGTCGTCGCCGCCGCCGGCGAGGGTGCGGCCGTCCGGGCTGTAGGCGAGCACGTTGACGGGCCCCTGGTGTCCCTTGAGAGGCGGGCCGAGCCGGGTGGTGCGGCGGGGGTCGGTCACGTTCCACAGCCGGATGGTGCCGTCGGCGCTGCCGCTGGCCAGAGTGCGGCCGTCCGGGCTGAAGACGAGGGCGTTGACGAAGCCCTTGTGGCCGGTGAGCGGGGCACCGAGCGGAACGGCGTGGGAGGGGTCACTGACGTTCCACAGCTGGATGGTGCGGTCGTCGTGGGCGGTGGCCAGCGTGCGCCCGTCCGGGCTGTAGGCCAGCGCGTCGGGGCCCATGAAGCGGGTCCGCAGCGTGACGGGCGGCCCGGCGGAGACCGGCCGGGTGGGGTCGGTGACGTTCCACAGGTGCACCGTCAGCTTTCCCGTCAGCACGGCGAGCGTGCGGCCGTCGGGGGAGAACACCATGGAACGCTGGTCGCCGTCCCCGGGCATGAACGGTGTGCCCAGCCGCACGGGCCGGCCGGGACTGTGCACGTCCCACAGCCGGATCCGGCCGTCGCGTGCGGCCGTGGCGAGCACCTGCCCGTCGGGCCGGAACGCCCCGCTGCGGCCGATCATGTCCGACGCCGGGATCGACCACAGGCGGACCTTGCTGTCGCCGCTTCCGGTGGCCAGGGTCCGTCCGTCGGGGCTGAAGCCGAGGGCGTACATCTCGCCGCTGCTGCCCGCGAGGGGCTCGCCGACCTGGGACGGGTACGCCGGATCGCCGACGTCCCACAGGCTCGCCGTGCTGTCCGCGCTGGCCGCGGCGAGCGTGCTTCCGTCGGGGCTGAAGGCCACCGACCAGATGGGGCCGGTGTGGCCGGTGAGCGGCGAGCCGATCGGTGCCGGGCGCGCCGGGTCGGTCACCTTCCACAGCCGGACGGTGTCGTCCGCGCTGCCGCTGGCGAGGGTGCGCCCGTCGGGGCTGAAGGCCACGGAGTGCACGAGGTCCGTGTGGCCGGTCAGCACCGTGCCGACCGGCTTCGCCCGGCGCGGATCGGCCGTGTTCCACAGCCTGATCGTGTTGTCGTCGCTGCCCGCCGCCAGCGTGCGGCCGTCGGGGCTGAACGCCACGGACCGTACGGCGGCGGTGTGGCCGGTCAGCGCGTCGAGCTTCTTCGGCCGTCCCGGGTCGGTCACGTCCCACAGGCGCACGGTCCGGTCCTCGCCGACGGAGGCCAGCGTGTGCCCGTCCGGGCTGAAGGCGACCAGGTAGATCGTGCCCTTGTGCCCGGTCAGCGGCGCACCGAGCGCCTTCGGCCGGCCCGGGTCGCGCACGTCCCACAGCCGGATCGTGCCGTCGTCCCCGGCGCTGGCCAGGGTGCGGCCGTCCGGGCTGAAGACCGCGCTGCTCACCCAGCTCGTGTGGCCGGTGAGGGGCTTGCCGAGGGGCCTCGGGCGGGTCGGGTCCGACACGTCCCACAGCCGGACGGTCCGGTCGTAACTGGCCGTGGCCAGCAGCCGCCCGTCGGGGCTGAACGAGGTGAGGTAGACGGCGCCGGTGTGCCCGAGCAGCGGCGTGGCCAGCGGCGCGTTCACGATGGAGATCAGCCGGTTCCTCGTCGCCTCGTCGTCCGGCCGCAGACGGTGGGCCACCAGGTCGATCTGGGCGGACAGCGAGGGATCCGTGTACTGGAAGCGGTCGGCCTCGGCGACCACCTGCTCGAACACCGCGTCGTTGCGCTGCTGCCAGGCCACCACCGCCGAACCGACGGCCAGGAGCGCCAGCACGACCAGAGCCGCCACCGCGCTCCGGCTGATCCACACCGTGCGCCTGCGCAGCCGCACCGAGGCGGCCAGGAACTCCGCCGCGCTCCGCGTCAAAGACGTGTCGTCGGCGGACCGCGCCCAGCTGTGCGCCTGCTCCAGCCGCGAACCCCGGTACAGCAGCGAGGAGTCGCGGCCCGACCCCTCCCAGGCCCGGCCGTCCTCCTCCAGCCGCTGGCGCAGCAGGTTGCCGTGCCGGTCCTCGTCGATCCACTCCCGCAGCCGGGGCCAGGCGTGCAGCAGCGCCTCATGGGTGATCTCCACGGTCTCCGCGTCGAGCGTCACCAGCCGGGCGCGTACGAGGGCCTCGAGCGACTCCTCCGTCTTGCCGGGGTCCGCCGACTCCTGCGCCAGCTGCCGCCGCGTGCCCCGCCTGCGGGTGGCCTGGGTGTCCTCGCCCAGCCGGACCAGCCGGAGCAGCAGCAGCCGCGCGGCCGTACGGGCCGCCGGGTCGAGACCGGACCAGGCCCGCTCGGCGGTCGCCGCCACCGCCCCCTGGATGCCGCCGGCCGCGCGGTAGCCGGCCAGCGTCAGCCGTCCCGCCTTCCGCCGCTGCCAGGTGGCGAGCAGGGCGTGCGACAGCAGCGGCAGCACGCCCGCGTCGTGCGCCCCGCGCGGGCCGTCGGCGCCCACCTCCCGGACGATCAGCTCCGCCAGCCCCGGTTCCAGCTCCAGCCCCACGGCCCTGGCCGGCCCGGTCACCGCCTCCCGCAGCTCCGCCGTGCTCAACGGGCCGAGCACCATGTGCCGGTGCTGCAGCGCGTCGGCCAGCTCCGGATACGCCAGGCACTGCTCGAAGAAGTCGGCGCGTATACCGATGACCCCGAGCACGGGCGCCGGGGTGCCGGGACCGGCGGACGAGCACGCGGCGTGCAGGACCCGCACGAACGTACGCCGCTCCGCCTCGTCGGAGCCGAGGGTGAACGCCTCCTCGAACTGGTCCACGATGACGACGGGACGCCCCGCGGAGCCCCCCGAGCGCCGCGCCCAGGCGGCCACGGCCTCCCGCACCGCCTCCCCGAACCCGGCACCTCCGGACTCCTCCGGCCGGATGCCGTCGGAGACGACGGACGCGAGCTCGGGGATACGACGGGTCAGCTCGCCGAGCGGATCGGCACCCGGCACCAGCTGCACCACCTCGCTCGGCCCGGCACCGCCCTCGCCCAGCGCACCGGCCCGCAGCGCGGGCACCAGCCCGGCGTTCAGCAGGGAGGACTTCCCGGCCCCCGAGGCGCCCACGAGCATGACCAGCCCACCCGTCTCCTCGACCGAGCGCAGCTGGGCGACGAGAGCCTGCGTACTGCGCTCCCGCCCGAAGAACCACCGGGCGTCCTCCTGCCGATAGGAGGCCAGCCCCCGGTACGGGCACACACCCCCGGGCACGGCCGCTGCCTCGGCCGGAGCCCGTTCCTCCTCATCCGCGGCCGCCGCGGCCCGGTCGCCGACCGGGTCGGCCACCGCCCGCTCCCACAGCCGCTGCCACTGGGCCAGGTCGTACAGCCCCGGGGACACGGGCGTGGGCCGCGCGCGCCGCGCCTGGGGGATCAGGACGTGCAGCACCGCCGCGAGCGCGGCGAACTGCGCGGGCACGTTCTTGGCCCGCCGCCAGTCGCTGATCCGCTGGGCGGACACCCGTACGGGCCGCCCGCGCTCGTCGACCCGCTGCAGTCGTACGACCGCCTCGGCCACGCGCTTGAGGGGTGGGTTGCCGGCCTCCTTGTACAGCAGCGCGAGACGTTCCGCGAAGGCCGTACGTGCCCCTGAGCCGGAACCCGAGGTCTCCACCCCTTACCTCCCCGCGCCTGCGCTTCCGGACCGGAAAACTCACTTTATACGGCTGACCTGCGGATAAGCCGGTGTCCGGACACCGGAACCTCCTCGGGGTGAGCAGCAGCGGGCAGGATCGTGACGCACTCGCGCGGCCACCGCGCATCCCCGGACGGCCACCGGCTCAGCGCTCGGAGACCTCACTCATGACGCCGCGAACCGGAAGGACACGTGATCCACAAGGACACGTGATCCCGAGGGGTGCGTGATCCCGACGCGTGATCCCGAGGGGATCCGCGCAGCCGCCCCGCCCGGACTTCCCTCCCGCCCCCTGTCTGCCCCTGTCCACCACGGTCCACCCTCTCCCGATCCGCACCGGCATCGCACGGCACGGATCGACACCGCCCCACCGTTCGGTACCGGTCCCCACGAGGGGAGGGACCGGTACCGAGGCGGTGGGGCGGTGGGGTGGAGTGGCCGCTTGGCGGTCCCGGGGGTACGTCCGGCACCCTGCTGGCTAGTCTGCACGCGTGACGACCGAGTTGACCCTGCTGTCCCGAGTCGCCTGGCGCGGCCGGGAGATCACCGCGCCCCGACTGCGCGGGTTGTTGGCATTGCTCGCGGAGGATCTCCGCACCGGCTGCAGCACGGGTCGGCTGGTGGAGGGCCTGTGGCCGGACGAGCTGCCGGAGCGGCCGGGCAAGGCGGTACAGGTGCTGGTGTCGCGGCTCAGGGCGCAGCTGGGTGCGGACCTGATCGTGAGCACACCGACGGGATACCGGCTGGCGCTGAAGGAGACGCAGGTCGACAGTTCCGCGCTGCTGTTGTACGAGGCGGCGAGCACCGAGCGGGCCAGGGCGGGGGATCAGGAAGGCGCCCTGGCGCAGGCCGAGGCGGGTCTGGCCCTGTGGGACGGGAGCGTGGGCGGCGGGGCAGGAGAGGAACTGCGCGATCCGGTGGTGGCGCTGCGTGCCGACCGGGTGCGGGTGCTGCGTTCGCTGGTCCGCTTACGGGCGCTCGCACTCGCCCGGGTGGGGCGGCGGGAGGAGGCCGCGGCACCCCTGGCCGAGCTGGTCCGGGAGCTGCCGCGGGACGAGGAGGTGCTGGCGGAGCTGCTGCGCTGCGAGGCGGCCACGGCGGGCAGGGCCGCGGCGCTGAGCCGGTACGACGCCTATCGCCGCGGGCTGCGGGAGGAGCTGGGGACCGATCCGGGGCCCGCACTGAGGTCCGTGTACCAGGAGTTGCTGCGCGCGGACGTGCCGCCGGTCCGCCACGGCGTGCCGCACGAGCCGAACCCGCTACTGGGGCGGGACGCCGACGTCGCCGCCGTGGCCGGGCTGCTGCGCGAGACCCGGGTGGTCACCGTCGTCGGTCCCGGCGGGCTGGGCAAGACCCGCCTGTCCCACGCGGTGAGCCGGGCGGCCGAGCAGCCCGTCGTGCACTTCGTCCCGCTGGCCGGGGTGACCGCCGATGACGACGTGGCCGGTGAGGTGGCCTCGGCCGTCGGCGCCGGGGAGGGCCGGCAGTTCGCCGGCGGCACGGACAAGGACGTGGTGAGCGGCATCGTCGGCGCGCTGGGTCAGGGCCCCGTCCTGCTGGTGCTGGACAACTGCGAGCACGTGATCGCCGGCGCGGCCGGTCTCGTACAGGAGCTGGTGTCGCGGTCCAAGGAGCTGCGGGTGCTGGCCACCAGCCGGGCTCCGCTGGGGCTGACCTCGGAGTTCGTGTACGCCCTGCCGGAGCTGTCCCTGGCGGCCTCGGTCGAGCTCTTCGAGCAGCGGGCGCGGGCCGCCCGGCCCGGCGTGGACCTGCCCGCCGACCGGGTGGCCGAGATCTGCCGTCATCTGGACGGGCTGCCGCTGGCCGTGGAGCTCGCCGCGGCCCGGGTGCGGGTGCTCTCCGTGGCCGACATCTCGCGTCGGCTGCAGGACCGTTTCGCGCTGCTGCGCGGCGGCGCTCGCGACGCACCCGAGCGGCATCGCACGCTGCAGGCCGTGGTCGAGTGGAGCTGGAATCTGCTGGAGCCCGACGGCAAGGCGGCGCTGCGCGCCCTGTCGGTGTTCCCCGGGGGCTTCACCGAGGACGCGGCGGAGCGGGTGCTCGGCGAGAGAGGGGACGTGCTGGACCTGCTGGAGCAGCTGGCCGGTCAGTCCATGATCAATGTGGGCGACAGCCCTTCCGGGCTGCGCTTCCACATGCTGGAGACGCTACGGGAGTTCAGCGCCGCCCGGCGTGCCGAGGCGGGCGAGGACGAGGTGGTGACCGACCGGTTCCTCTCCTGGGCGCGGGACTTCGGCCGTGCCCACCACGATGTGCTGTTCCGCGGCGATCCGCTGTCCTCCTGGAACCGCATCCGGGCCGAGCAGGACAACCTCCTCCTGGCGCTGCGATACGCGCTGGCCCGCGCCGACGGGCCCACCACCGCGGCGCTCACCGCGGTGCTGTCCTCCTTGTGGGCCACCGACTCCAACTACGCCCGGCTCGTCGCGCTCGCCGCCGAGACCGGCGGGCCGCTGTCCCATTTCCGCCCCGGACCCGAGGATGTCGAGCCGGCCCGCAGCGCGGCGACGGTGTGCACGGCCAGCCTCTTCATGGGCTACGGCCCGCACGCCGTACGCCACCTGGTCACGCTGCGCCGGCTGCCGCCCGCTCCGCCGGACACCCTGATGAGGGCGCAGGCCATCGTGCTGTGCGCCGTACCGGACATGCACCCGCCGGGGTACGCGCGGCTGCAGGAGCTGTGCGATGCCGACGAGCCCCTGCTGGCGGGCGTCGCGGCGGGCGTCGCCAGCTACGTGTGGGAATCCGAACACGAGACGGAGCGCGCGCTTCAGTGTGCCCGCCGGATGGTCGACGCGCTGGATCCGCTCGGCAATCCGGCCATGCAACTGCTCAGTCATGGGCGCATCAGCGAGCTGTGCCTGCAGTCCGGGCGTGGGGCCGAGGCGTACGACCATCTGCGGGCCGCGCTGGACGCGCTCGATGAGTGCGGCGACTGGCTGGACACGATCGGGGTGCGCTGGGGGCTGGTGCTCGCCTGTCTGCACCGCGGGGAGGTCGAGGAGGCGGAGTACTGGCTGGGGCTCGCGGCCCCGGACCGGCTGCCGGAGTCCGCCCTGATCTACCTGCCCGATCTGCCGGCCCGGGCGGAGATCGCGTTGGCCCGGGGGCTGACCCAGGTCGGGCTCGGGCTGTGGCGCCGGGCGGTGGAGCGGATACGGGAGGACAGCCTGCTGCAGGCCGGCGACCCGTTCGTGGAGCGGTGGTCGCTTCAGGTGCAGTCGGCCGCGGTGGCGGCGCACGCGCTGCACGGCCGCCTGGAGCCGGTGGCAGGGCTGGCCGGGCAGCTGCGGGAACGGCTGCTCGGCATGCTGTCGGGCTCTTCGGACGACAGGTCTCCGGTGGAACTGCCCGTGTACGGCACGGTCCTGCTGGCGCTCGGACTCGCCGGGCTGGCCGGGGGCGAGACGGCCGCCGTACGGCTGGTGGCGCTGGCGGAGCGCATGCCGGCGGTGCGGGAGTTCCCCACCCTGTCCGCGGCCCGGTCCCGGCAGGCGGCCGAGCACGCCGACAGGGCGGCGTACGCCGAGGCGAGGTCGGCGTACGCCACCCTGGGGCGGGAGGAGCTGCGGGCCGCGGCGCTGCGCGAACTCACCGCCTCGGCTCGCGGTTGAACCGCGCCCTGGACCACAGGTAGCCCAGCACGGTCAGGCCCAGGCACCAGGCGACGGCCAGCACCGCGTGGGTGGTGCCGATCTCGCTGCCCAGCAGCAGCCCGCGCAGGGTCTCGATGGCGGGCGAGAACGGCTGGTACTCGGCGAACCAGCGGAACCAGCTCGGCATGGCGTCCACCGGCACGAACGCGCTGGACAGGAACGGCAGCATCACCAGCGGCGTCCCGATGTTGCTGGCCCCCTCGGCGTTGGGGCTCACCAGACCGATGCCGACCGCGAGCCAGGCCAGCGCGAGGCTGACCAGAGCCATCAGCCCGGCCGCCGCGATCCACTCCACCGGCGTCGCGTCGGGCCGGAAGCCGATGGCCACTCCGATGGCCAGGACCAGCACCAGAGCCATCAACGTCTGGATCACGCTGCCGGTCACGTGGCCGATCAGCACGGAGGTGCGGGAGATGGCCATGGTGCGGAACCGCGCCATGATGCCCTCGGTCATGTCGGTGGCCACGGACACCGCGGTGCCGAGCGAGGTCATGCTCACGGTCAGGAGCAGGATGCCGGGGACCAGGTAGGCGATGTAGTCGGCACGGTCGGCGGTACCGCCGTTGATGCCGGCGCTCATCACCTCGCCGAAGACGTAGACGAAGAGCAACAGCAGGATGACCGGGGTGAGCAGGAGGTTCAGGGTGAGGGAGGGGTAGCGGCGCGCGTGCAGAAGGTTGCGCCGCAGCATCGTGAGGTTGTCGCGGAAGGGCTGGGTCCGCAGGGAATGGGGTGCGGCGCTCATCGGACGGTCTCCTTGCGGCTGGACTCGGTCGACGGGGAGGACGGGGACGAGGGGGAGGACTGGGAGGACTGGGAGGACTGGGCCGGGGCGGAGCTGCCGGTCAGGGCGAAGAACACGTCGTCCAGGTCCGGGGTGTGCACGGACAGTTCGTCGGCCTCGATGCCGGCGGTGTCGAGCCAGTCGAGGATGGCGCGCAGCTCGCGCTGGCTGCCGTCGCTGGGGATCTGGAGCGTGAGCGCCTCGTCGTCGCGTGTCGTCTCGCGCAGGGCGGTCGCAGCCCGCTCGTAGGCCACCGGGTCGGAGAAGCGCAGCCGCACATGGCCGCCGGGGACGAGCCGCTTGAGCTCCTCGGCGCTGCCCTGGGCGACGATCCGGCCGCCGTTGAGCACGGCGATGCGGTCGGCGAGCTGGTCGGCCTCCTCCAGGTACTGGGTGGTGAGGAAGACGGTGACACCGCCCGCGACGAGCTCGCGGATGATCTGCCACATGTTGTGGCGGCTGCGGGGGTCGAGGCCGGTGGTGGGCTCGTCGAGGAAGATGATCCGCGGGTTGCCGACCAGGGTCATGGCGATGTCGAGGCGGCGCTTCATGCCGCCGGAGTAGGTGGAGGCGGGCTTCTTCGCGGCCTCCACCAGGTCGAAGCGCTCCAGCAGCTCGGCGGTGGCCCGCCGCCCCTCGAGCTTGGGCAGGTGGTGCAGGTCGGCCATGAGGAGCATGTTCTCCTCGCCGGTGATCAGGCCGTCCACGGCCGAGAACTGGCCGGTGACACCGATGGCGGCCCGTACCGCCTGGGCCTCGCTGGTGAGGTCGTGCCCTGCGATCCGCGCCTGTCCGCCGTCGGCGGAGATCAGGGTGGACAGGACGCTGACCACCGTGGTCTTGCCCGCGCCGTTCGGCCCGAGGAGCGAGAAGACCGTGCCGGCGGGCACGTGGATGTCGATGCCGTCGAGGACGGTCTTGTCCCCGTAGGACTTCCGCAGCCCGGTGGCTGCGATCGCGGGTTCGCGGTGCGTCGTCGTCATGCCACAGAGCTTGCGACCGAGGCGGTTCAGAACGGCTTCAGCCGGGTTTCAGTCCCCCGGAGAGGGCGTCAGGCGTTGAAACGCGCAGGCCAGGAGTCCTCGCGAAGAGGTCCCCCTCACCCTCCGTTCGAGTGTGAGAGGGACCTCCCCCGCTCAGGACCGCGTCCGGTCGGGCAGCGTCACGCGGTTCACCCGTACGTCCCCGTGCCCAGCAGCTCGGGCAGCGGGTTGACGAGGCCGCCGGTCGGCGACTGCCGCTGGGCGGAGGGCCCGGTCGGCCAGACCGCGGGGCAGTGGGTGCCGTTGCGGGGCGTCTTCAGGGTGAGGAGGTAGGTGTCGATGGCGTCCCGCGCGCACGGGCTCAGCCAGTAGTCGCCGTGGCCGACACCGTCGTACGTGAGGAACACGGCCTCGCGTCCTATCTGGCGGGCCGCGTTGGAGGCCCACGAGTGCGGCGTGGCCGGGTCGTAACGGCTGTTGGTCAGCAGGATCGGGGGAGTGCCGTCGACACGGAGCCTGCGCTGCGGGTTGGTCACCTCGGCCGGCCAGTCCTGGCAGCCGGTCTGGACCGTCCAGGCGAGCGTACTGAACCGGGTGACCGGGGCGCGGCGGGCGAGTTCGCGCTCGAAGCGGGCCAGGGTGGCGTACGAGGGAACGCCGAAGTCGTAGTCCTGGCACATCACCGGGAAGAACGGGAATTCCGTCGGCTCGCCATATGTCTTGAGGGACCGTGCCGCCGCGGGGGCGGCGGCGTCCACGTCGGCGAGGAGCTGAGCGAACCGGAACCAGGAGGCCGGGTCGTACATGTAGGTCAAGGCGGCGGCCTGGAGGTCCTGCGGGGTGACCGTCTGGGGCGGGTCGCCCGGCAGGACCAGCTCACCGGCGTCCGCGCGCTTGTAGAGGGAATCGAACAGGGCGCGGGCGTCCCGGCCGTGGAGCGCGCATGAAGGAGTACGGGCGCACCACTCGGCGAACTGGCCGTACGACTCCTCCACCGCGATGGCCTCGGTCTTCTGGAAGCCCCACCTGCCCAGGCTGTGGTCCATGTTCGAGTCGAGCGTCATCGCGCGGACGCGGTGCGGGTAGCGCGCGGCGTACTGCTGACCGATCGCGGTGCCGTAGGAGACGCCGTAGTAGCTGATCCGCTGCTCGCCGAGGCCGGCGCGGATCGCCTCCATGTCGCGGACGACGCTCGCGGTGTCCATGTGGTCGACGAGCGGTCCCGTCAGGTCGCGGCAACTCTCGCCGAGCGCGCGGTTCGCCGCGCGGAGGGCGGCGAAGGAGGCGGCGCTGTCCGGGTAGAGCAGCGCCTCCTGGGCGTTCACCCGGTCCTCGTCGCACTTGACCGGGGTGCTGAGGCCGACGCCGCGCGGGTCGAACCCCACGATGTCGAACCGCTCCAGCAGTTCGGGAGAGAAGCTGCCGGGCGCGCTGAACGCGAAGTCCACGCCGGAGCCCCCTGGGCCGCCGGGGTTGATGAGGAGCGAGCCGATCCTGCGTGCGGGGTCGGTGGCCGGGTGGCGGGCGAGGGCCAGATCGATGCTGGCACCACGCGGCCGCTTCCAGTCCACGGGCACCTTGACGGTGGCGCACTCGAAGGTGCCCTCGCCGGAGGGCGATGCGCAGGGTTTCCAGGCTATTCGCCCGGGCGACGGGGTCGTGGCCGAGGGGGTCGTGGCCGAGGACGTCGTGGCCGGGGACGTCGTGGCCGAGGGGACGGCGACGGCGGTCCCGGCCAGCAACTGGCCTAACAGCGCGGAGACCAGAACTCCGACGGCCAGCCTCCCGCGTCGTCTCGCGCGCGGTGCCAGTGGGGGGTTGGACGGCAAGGATGTCCTCCAGACAATCAGGAGTTCACAGACGAATCACAGGCATGATTCCAACACCCTTGCGAAGCAAGGAAAATGGCGGCTCATCAGATTGGCTCGGACTGAGTCCTCACCCGGCACTGGGGCAGGGCCGGCTGCCCCGACAGTGCTCAGCTCGTGCAACGGACGCGAGAGCTTGGACAGTTGGCCGGACACAGGCTCCGAGAAGCGTTCCTGACTCTGGCCGCAGCCCACCGGCGACTTCGCCGAACGAACGAGGGCTGATACTTCCGCACGCCTCGCCTCGCCAACTCCCGTCCGGCGGGGCCTCGTCACGTCCCCACCCGAATGCATCACGGAAACGTCACACGATCCCCACAGGTCCACTGGTTGATGCATGATGCATCCACAACTCAAGCACCATCTGTGGGGGGACCATGGACAGCCGCATCACCGCCGCCGTACTCGCTGTCACAGCGCTGTGCGCGCTCACCGCCTGCGAAGACACCGACACGAGCAGCACTCCGAGCAAGCCCAGCGCCCTCGCGTCCCGCACGAGCCAGCCCGATACTGTCCCGGAAGTGACTGCCTCGGCCGGCAGCGAGAACGACACCGGGAAGGCCGAGACCGCAGCCCTGCCCGACATGACGGGCAAGGGTCTCCAGTCCGCTCAGGACCAGGCGCAGGCAGCCGGCTTCTACGCGCTTTCCTCGCACGACGCTTCCGGCCGCGGCCGCATGCAGGCCTTTGACCGCAACTGGAAGGTCTGCTCGCAGTCGCCTGAGGCGGGCGAGCACTCGACAGACACGACCGTCGATTTCGCGACGGTCAAGCTGGAGGAGACCTGCCCGGCCGAGGACGCAGGAGCCCAGCCGGAAGCAGCCGGTTCCACGATGCCTGACTTCACGGGCGAGTCTGTCAACGTCGCTCGTGAGGCTCTCGACAGCGGTACCAGCATCACGGTCAACGACGCCTCCGGGCAGGACCGCTTCATCATCGTCGAGTCCAACTGGCAGGTCTGCAGCCAGGAGCCGGCCTCCGGGGACACGCTCGACGGGCAGCCGGTCACCTTCACCGCGGTGAAGTTCGGGGAATCCTGCTGACCGCAGCAAAGAGTCGCCTCGCCGCGTGAACCCACGCCGCGGCGGGGCTATTTCGTTCCGCCGTCGCACCTGTAGCCGTCGCACAGTCGGCCTCGCTGCCCTCCGGCGAGGTCGCTGCGGCGGAGCGCCTCTTATTGATCTTCGTCGTCGATGGGTTCGGGTTCGCGGGTGTAGGCGAGATCGAGGACGTAGCGTTCGGTGACGGGACAGTTGTTCCAGGCTTCGGTGAGCTGGTCTTCGGGCAAGTCGTCGGTGAGCTGGTCGAGGGTGGCGTTGTAGTAGTCGCCTGCTGCTTGACGGCCCTGCCACCAGGCGTGGCCTTCGTAGACGCCGGGGTGGGGCAGAGCGATCTCGTCGGCGGGTCCGCGGTCGAGTTGGCCGACGACCAGGATGCCTGTTTCGGATTCGAGGCTGATGTCGGTGTGGCCTTCGGCCTCGGGGGGCGGGGCCGGTGGTGTGTCCCAGATGCGGATCGTCACCTGGACCTTCATGTCCGGTTGCAGGCTGAGGAGGTACAGGTGGTAGCCGTTGCCGGCCACCACCTGTGTCTCTGCGGCGTCCAGGGCTGCTTCGTCGCCGAGGTAGGCGTCCGCGTCGTAGACCTCCAGCACACGGCGGCCGGGGGTGGCGGTGACGTTGTGTTCGGCGAGAAGCACCATGGTCAGCGTGGGCCTTCCTGCTAGTTGGTGTAAAGAGCGCAGATGCGAGCAGACCTTTCCCAAGGTCGGCGGAGCGGGTTTGGCCGGTGGCCTGCCCGGTCTGGGGTCGAGCATGGCCAGGGGGCCGTACGCTGCTTGGTAACTCGGGCAGGCTTGGACCTGCCCGCAATGTGCACGAGTGGCCCCCTGGTCTTGCTCGACGCGGGGCCCGGACCGGGGAGGTGGCTAAAGCCGTGGAGCCGACCGGCCCCGGCCACGACGTCCCCCTTCTCTCGACAAGCGCAGGCGACCTGCCGGTGTACCTGGGGGCTGGAGACCAGGTCCAGGTGCAGGTCACCGGAGGCGTACTCGGTGCGGCCGACGGCGGGGGCGGGTAGGTCAGCCTGCTCGGGGACGGCGGTGATCTGCGGCCGCTGGGGTGCTGCGGGTACGGGCTGGGTCGGCTGCTTGGGCGCGAGGCGCAGGGCGACGCGTACCTGTGCCTCGGACACAGGTACGCCGTACTCGGTGCACAGGGTGGCGAGCTCGGCGGGCGGGGCGTCGGGCTGCGCGGCGTGCACCAGGAGGACGACGTCGACCGGGTCCATGCGGCGCAGCTCGGCGCCCGTGACACCCAGTGGCGTACTCGGGTAGGGCTCGGGTGCGGGCTGAGGTGGTCCAGGGACCGAGGGTCGACGGAGATGTCGATGGTGAGGGCGTCGCGGGTGCGCGGCCGGGGTGCGGCCGGCCGGGCGGAGGCGTGCTGGCTACCGATCAAGGACCGGCTCACCCGGCACGGCCTCCGTCGTTCTGATGGATGAACGGATGGGCCATCTCGACGGGTCGGTGTCGGCGCGGTACGCGCACGTAACGGACGCGATGCGCATCGAGCTGATGGAGGGCCTGACCACGCTGTGGCTCCGCTCACTCGATGAGCGCCTGGCCCTGGCCCCCAGGTCCGCCGTGCCTGTGCTGGACCGGCTGTTGCAGGAGCGGGCCGCGTCCCGCTGACGGTCTTTGAAGATCACACCCAGCTGACACCCAGAGGCCTGCGAAACGAGCCAGGGGCCTGATCCACTTTCGCGGATCAGGCCCCTGACCTGGTACTTCCCTGTCGGGGTGGCGGGATTTGAACCCACGACCTCTTCGTCCCGAATGAGGTTCGGGCGGGATTGGTGCCGGGTCGTTTGGTGTTTTGCCTGGTCAGGGTGTTGGGGTGCGGTGGTCTGGGGTGGTCTGGAAGGGGCTTGGGGAGCGGGTTGGCTCCCAGATGGCTCCCAGCGGGGCCTTGGCCAACGGCCGCCGAGTCCAGCCGCCTGCCGTATTGGCTCACACGAAATCCTCGGCGCCGTGGCACTTGACCAGCGGGCTCAGATCACCGTTGAGGGCGCGTGCTTGCTCAGGTAGCCCTTGAAGGTCTTCCTGATCTCCGCCTGGAGATAGCCTGCCTGCGGTGAGTTGGGCACCACGTCCGGCTCGAAACCTCTCTTTCGGGCGTCGAGGTACCGCACGATGCTCGATGACCTTGTGTTGGAGACGAAGAGCTCGTTCTGGGTGCGAATATCGGCGCGCAGCCCCTCGAAGTTCCGCGCGAGGCCGATGCCGAGGTTGGAGATGTAGTACTTGCACTCGACGATGAGGACGCACTGACTGCCTCGTGGTGCGACGCCCTGCGCCCGACTCAGGGCGGCTTCCTCGGCCGGCAACACCAGCACGTCGCACTCGTGCAGGACGCCCGACGAGCCGGTCACGTACACGCCGAGATGGACCTCAAGGGCGGGAGCACCGTCGAACTCGATCAAGGCGTGGGTGAAGGGCTGGCTGTTGCTGTACAAATGACCGGGCCCCGTCCGGAAGACAAGGCTGCTGGCCTTCGCCCCGTAGACGTCTTCGTAGGTGACGGTGGCACCGTGCCGACTCGCAGTGGCGACAATTAGGGAGAAGACGAAGCCCTCGTAGACGTCGGACGGCTTCGAAGCGGAGTCGTACGACACTGCCCCCGCCGCCAGAAGGCTCTTGATCTCGTTGACCAGGTCATCGACCGTGCTCAACTGACGACCTCCCTCGTCACATCGGCCAGTAGTTGACTGACGCGTGTACGTCGCTCAGTCGGCATCCGATCGCCCCGGAACTCCGTTCGGCTACGGCGCGATCGAGCGCTTTCGTCCGGCTCGAACACGACCGCCTCAGCGATGCTCCGGCTGCCGACATCGCCCTCGGGCTCGGTCCGGAGCGTCTTCAGCACCTCCAGTTCCATTTCAGGCAGTTCGACGAGTACTCGCCTCACCGCATCCAGGAGGAGCTGGACACGCTCTTCATCCGTCATGGCTCGCGTTGCGATGACCAGCGTTCCCCGCTTGCGCGATGCCTCGAACTCGACGAGACCAAGCACGCTGCGGTCCACGACCTCATATCGAAGCGCTGCTGCGGCCGGGCTCGCGCCAGGGGAGTCATCATCGCGGCGCTGTTGGCGCCGGCGGAGGATCTTCTCCTCAGGCACTCCCGCGGCGATTGCCGCGTCGACGTCGTCGAGCACCCAACTCAGGGCGGTATCTTGCAGTGCTTCGCGGAGCTGCTGCTCCACACGGCGCAGTTCGAACTGGTTCATGTCCCCCTCGTATCAGGAGTCTTCGTGTGAGGTAGCCAGCAAGTCTGCGGCTCCTCCCTTATATGGGCCAGTGCAAATGGCCTTGGGCTGGCCAAGGAACGCTGATGCCGACGCCGCGTCAGACGTTCACTGTCGGCGGCGCGGCGGCCTGCGTCCGCCGCGCCGGGCAGGTGTCCGGCGCGCAGCCGTGACCGACGCGCGCGGTGCCGTCGTCGAGGCGGAGGAGGACGGCGAGCAGACAGCCGTCGACGACCTCGAGTTCGAGCGCGTGGCGACGCAGGCTGGAAATCTGGGCGCTGCTGGTGCCGCGGCGGACGACGAGCGGTGAATGGTCGCCGGGCGTCGTGAACGTGCGGGTCATCGGGGCCTGGCGCAGCCCCAGCCGCCAGGTCAACCAGGTGTGCACGTTGACGCCGCTGCCGCGCAGGATGTCCCGGTTCACGGGGATCCGCACGCCGAGCACCTCGCCTTCGACGGCCATCGTGTCCGGCCGGACTGGTTCCTCCTCCTCCAAGGGGCGGGCACCGCGGGAGACGAGGTCGACGAGGCCGTCGGGGGTCTCACCGAGCTGGTCACTGAGCAGGCACTGCTTCAGGCGCCACGGGGTGACCGGGTACAGTTCCGTCACTCTGGCGAAGAGTTGCGCCCGGGAGAGGGGGCCCGACTCGGTGACCACCGCGACCATCGCCTGTTCCGCAGTGGCGTACGTGGACGCCCGCAGGTGCGTCCACTCAGTCAGGGCCCAGGTGCCCTCGGGGCGGATCTGCCGGAACCGGTCGTCACGGCGCAGCGCCTCCCGCACGGCCGCGACGGTCGTCGCGGCCATCGGGTCGAGCAACTCGTCGGCCCGGCCCGGGCGCCCGGTCTCCAGCAGCCACAGGTACGCGGCGTCGCGCCCCCGTGCCTTGCGGCGGACCCAGTGCCCGTCGGGGCTCAGGGCGAGCCGCGACTCGGAGTGGCTCAGGAGCCGCGCCAGGGGGAGACCCGCAGGCAGTCCGGCCTCGGAAGCCGCCTGGCCGAGGTCGTCGCCGCGGAAGGGCGCGGCGTCAACGAGACGGCGCAGGGCGCTGTCCAGCGCGCCGGGGTTGGCAGTCCACCAGCCGCGCAGGGGCCCGGCCCACGTCCGCGGCGCGTCCAGCCCCGCCGCAGCCAGCAGCTCGTCCAGCGCCACGTGGTCGACGATCCCGAGCGCCGCGGCGAAGGCTTCTCGCGGGGCGGCCGGGCCCGCGCCCGCAGTGCGGGCCGTCTCCCGCCAACCGTCCTGGACGATGTCCGCCATCGCCGCGAGCTGCTTCCGCGCTCGGTTCTGGATCTGGCGCGCGCGCTCGCGGCTCAGCCCAAGTGCCGCCCCGACCTCGTCCAGCGTCCGGCCCTGGGAACGGCCCGCGACGACGGCCCGCTCACGCTCGTCGAAGACCTCCCACGCCCTGACCAGCCACTCGTCCCCCATAGTTCCCCCTACATCTCGTTGAAATAGACGACCTGCACGCCGAGGAACTCGGCCACGCGCCGGTGTTCCTCCTTCTTCTCGGGCGGTACGGGAGCGCGGAACGGATCGACGACGCAGATCGTCCAGGGCCAGGTCTCCCCGTTGGACCGGTCGAGGATGGCCGGCCACACGAGGTGCTTGAGATTCGCCGCCGTGCCGGCCACGAAGTACCGCTCCTCGTCCTCCGTGCCGACCTCGCGGATACTCGCGCGCATCGGCTTCTGCTGGGTGGTACCCGGGATGACCTCCCAGCCCGGGCCAAGGGTCGCCGCGACCATCTGCTCGAGCGTCGCGGCCGGCCGGGTCACGTACTTGGCGTACTTGCCCTCGCCGCGCCGTGCCCGCTCGTACTCCTTCATGGGACAGTCCTTCAACCACGGGCGGATATTGGCCCGTTGCCCCACGAAGTCAAGGAGGCGGCCGCCGATCTCCGGATCCTCCGTCCACTCCCGGTACAGGCGGGTGCGGTCCGCGTCCTGGAGGTGCGGCCACTGTGCCTCGTCAGCCTGGGCGTAGATCCGCGTGACCACGGCCTTCTCGACGGAGGGCGGGATCCTGTAGTCGGTCACAGTATTCCTTTCGGCAGGGGGAATTGGAGGCGGACTTCGTCCGCCGCGGTCTCAAGGTCGGCGGCATCTTGGATCCACATGTCCATCAGGGAGCCGACCGTCTCGTCCTGAAAGTCGATCCGGGAGACGTGCGGGAGCTCCAAGTGCTCGGTCTCCTCGGCCTCCAGCGTCCGGCGAAGGTTCAGCACCGCTGCGGCCCGACGGATGTCGGTCACGAAGTCGAGAACCTTCAGAGCCTTTTTGCCGGGGCTCAAACGCAGCCCTCGGCCGAGCTGTTGCACGAAGATCCGTCGGCTGTGGGTGACGCGCAGGAAGGCGATCAAGTTCACGTCGGGCACGTCGACGCCCTCGTTGAACACGTCAACGCAGGTGATCACCGGGACGCGGCCGAGACGGAACTGGTTAAGCAGGACGTCACGGTGACGCTTCGGCAAACCGCTGTGCAGGTGGGAGGCATTGGCCCACGCCGGATCCGAGACGGCGAGGAGATTTGCCATGTGCTCGGCGTGCTCGATTGTCTGGCAGAACACGATGGCGCGGGGCTCGGCGGTCTCCCGCCACGCCGCCCGCAGATGCTCGACGATCTCCTCATCCCGCTGGGGGAGAAACAGACGCCGGTTGAGGTCCTTGATCGAGTAGCCGTGACGACTGATGTCCTGGACGGCATCCCAGTCGACACCGTCCGCGTACAGCTTGTAGTCGACGGCCGACAGATAGCCCGCTGCCATGCCCTCGGCGATGCCCATCTTGAAGCTGGGGCGGCCGAAGCGGGCGGTGATGTCGAATTTATCGCCGCGCCAAGGGGTGGCGGTGACTCCGAATCGTCCCGCAGTCCCACACAGATCGAGGAGTTCCGCAAACCTGCCGGTCTCGGCCACGTGGTGGGTCTCGTCGATCATGACGAGGTCAGGTTCGTAGCCCGCGCGCACGGCGGATAGCGCCGACTCGACCGTCGCGACGACGACGCCGTCGAGGGCCCGGGGCTTGCTTTCTCCGGTAAGGAGGCGGGTGGGCACGCTCTTCGGGAGGTGCCGCCACAGCGCCTTTTCCAGCTGACCGACCAAGTCGCGCATGTGGGCGACGACCAGGACGCGCGCGTCCGGCCGCGACGCCAGCAGGTTCCCGACGACCTCGCCGCCGACGACCGTCTTTCCCAGCCCTGTCGCCAGGACCAGCAACGCCGTCCCCTCGGTGCCGAGGTCCCGCTCGATCGCGGCCACGGCCTGTTCCTGGTACGGCCGCAGGGAGTAGGGGGCGGGCACGCGATCGGGCATCCTCTGACCGATCGCGTCCAGGGTGGCCCCGTGCCACAGGGCGATGTCGACGCCGATCCCTGCCAGCGCCTGGCGCCGCGCCTCGGCTGACGCGGTGATGTCCGTGTTGGTCACCAGCACGGCCTTGTCAGCCCGGTAGTGGGTGCGCGCGCGTTCGAGGTCGTCGACGCCCGCATGGTCGGCCGTGCCGTGCGCCTTCCACTTGCTCTGAAACACCCACTGCTCCCGGGCACGGACCGCGAGCAGGTCGGCGCCGTGGTCGTGAGCGCCATCGATGACGCGGACGTCCTGAAACCCCAGGTGCCACAGGGTCCGCTCGAGCGCCTTGGTCAATCCCTCCGGGCCGCCGTCACGCAGTTCGGCGGCCGTCAGGAACACGGCGCTCATCCCTCGCCAGCCAGCTCGTCGCGCAGCAAGGCGATACTCAGGCGGGCCCGCCGCAGCTGCTGGGTGGTCGCCCCACCCGCGAACGTGCCGAGTGTCGCCACGTCCGCGAGGCAGCCCGTGACTCGGGCCAGGCTCAGCGCCTTCCCGGACGGCGACGACACCCCGGCGTACGGGCCACGGAAGACGGCGCCGTCCATAAACGACTCCGGCATCGCCTGGACGAGCCGGACCAGGGCCAGTGCGGGCATGTGGTGGACGAAACCGGAGTCCTGGCCGAGACGGCCGACGAGGCCGACCCGTCCGGCGGCGATCACCGCCTCCTCGGTCGCGTTCTCCTCCTCGTCGGAGAGATGACCGTAGGCCGTAGTGCAGCTGCCGCTCTCATCGAGGGCCTCGGCCACGCGCTCGCGGATCTCCGACAGGAGGTCGCGGGCCTCCGCGCCGACTGTCGTGCCGTCGAGCACGCTGTCCTGCAGGGACTCGGCGCGAATCGCGGCAACGAGCTGAGATGGGCTCCAGTCGGAGCGCGCCCGCACTTTCAGGACGGCGCCCAGTTCGACCAGGAGGAGGTCAGCGTAGTCCGCGCCGAACCGCCGGAAGGCATCGTGCTCGGGGTCGACGAGGGCGGTAAGTTCGTTGCCGGACCGCTGGTCGAGGAGGACCGGGACGGGCAGCCCGTTGTCGTCGAGGAGCCGCTCGCCCGGCTTCAGCAGCAGGGTCCGCACCTTCACGTAACCGAGCTCGGGGTGCCCGAACGACCGGCTCAGGTAGGTGTGCGGCGACGCCGCGCTCTCGTACCGGGCCAGGCGCTCGCCACGGGTCTCCGTCTTCTCCTTGACCGCCACAGCAGCCGGGGCGGGCAGAGTGGTGACAGTCTTTTGCTCGGTCTCGGGCTTGGCGGCGCCGGAGGCGGGGATGTCGGCGGGCAGGCCGAGGGCGCCCAGGACAGCCTGCTCGTCGGGCTGCGCCGGCACACTGGCCGCCGTCTTGGCCTCCTTGCCTCGCTTCTTGATTTCCTCGTGCCGCAGGACCGCCTGCCACCAGTGTTCGTCGGTCTGGAACTCGGAGACACCTGCCTGGAACTTCCGGCCCCAGTCCCGGGTATCCGCGTGGATCGGCTTGTGGCCGTCGCCGGGGACGAGGCAGCGCAGGCCCGCGTCATTGCGGCGGAAGCCCTTGAACAGCAGGGCCAGCGGGCTCTCGTTCTCCGGGTAGCCGAGCTTGCGGGCGCGCTGGGGCTGGAGCGGAGCCAGGCCGCGCAGCAGCTCGACAGCGGTGAGCCAGCTGCGATCCCCGTACTCGAAGGCGTCTTTCTGGTAGGTGACGGGGACGTGGTCCAGGTGGATCTCACCGATGAGACGGCCGCCCTGGTGGGCGAGCTCGACCGGGTACTCGGGCTCCTCGTTCCCCGCGATCCCGTCAGGGTTGTTCCAGGTGAAGAGCTGCTTGTCCCAGCGCAGGATCTTCCGGCCGTTGCGCAGGAAGTCGATCCCGTACTCGGTCTTGTCGAGATAGCGCTGGACGCCGAGCCAGCCGTGGATCCGGCGCTCGCGCACGGTCAGATTGCCGCTGCCGCAGACCGAGCAAATCTCGCCCGAACCGATCTGCCACTCCCCGCAGTCCCGGCAGGCGATCCCATCCTGGAGCTTCTCGTCGATCGGGATGTAGGCGGGGATCCGCTCCTTGCCGTTGTAGAGCACATATCGGTCGTCGCCCCAGCGGCAGTGGCGGACCGGCTTGACGCGGGTCCCGCCCACGTAGAGCTCGAAAGGGTGCTCGGTGAGGATCCACGAGTACACGGAGCCCAGGATGTTGCGCAGCGAGGCGCCGTTGCGGCGCAGCCACTCGGCGCGCGTCCTGTGCAGGCGGTCGACGATGATCCTCGTTCCGTGCTGGGACGGGTCGGTCTTCGGCTCGGTGATGTCCTTCGCCTCGAAGTCGTCCTTGATCTGGTCGAGGTCGATCTCGACGCCGATCCACTCCGTGTCGCCCGCGCGGGTCGTCAGGACGCGGGTGCGCCTGCCGAGGCGGGCGGTCGAGATGTTGAAGCCCATGCCAAACAGGCCGAGCTTGTCGTGCATGTCGTTCCCGGACCAGCCGGCCCGCACTGCGCGCGCCAGCCGGTCGTACGACATGCCCCGCCCCGTGTCGCGGACCTCCAGGATCCCCTTCGGGGACGACGGCAGGGTCACGCTCACCGTGAAGCCGTCCGGCCACTCCGTCCCCGCGCGGATGATGTCGAGGAAGTCATCGAAAGGGTTGTCGACGAGTTCGGCGACGCACTGCCACTCATCGAAGTCGATCTCGCCCAGCATGCTCAGCACGCGGGCGGAAGGGGTGATCTTCACTCCGGCGGAACCCTCCTGGCGGATCGGGACGCTGTCACGGTGGCCGCGGCATGCGTAGGCACGGCGAAGCCGCCCGACTCTCATGAGCCGAGCTTTCGATCTCGAGAGTAGGGGGTGCCACTGACAATCCGGCCGTAGTTTGCGGACCCCGGCGAATCGTGTGGCTACGGGGACGGGGAAGAAGGCGTCAAACCCGTGTGAACAGGGATAATCCGGTCCCGGATGGTGTGGCAGAGCTGGCGGCTGTAGCGGCCGCGGCCTTCTCGCGCACCAGGTCCGCGACGCGTTCCACAGCGACATCAGGGTCCTCGCGCTCCCAGAGCCGCACGACTTCTCAGCGCTGTCAGCGAGGATCCGATCCATCTCGACGTCCCGGATCAGGGTGCGGCGATCTTGACCTGCCAGAAGTCGCTTGGTCGTCGCCGGCCAGCAACGGTCGCTCGCCTCACTGGCCCCGTGCCCACGTCTCGGCGGACTCCGTAGCCAGATGTCGTGCCCGCGTCGACTCACACCACACGGCTAAACAACTGCCTCACCATCGCTGCACCCCTTTGCGTCCGGCCCTCTCCCTCTCCATACATGAAAGACTGGGGTGATGATTCAAAGCCCATCCGAAGTCACCGTCGGCGCCGACGGCACGGTTGCCCTGCCCATGAGCATCTTGGCCGAGGCTGGGATTAACCCGGGTGAGACATTGCTGGCTCACAGTGACGGGGATGGCAGAATCGTCCTTCGCCGTTTGGATGACGCTGTCAGTGACCTGATGAGTGGGCGTCTGCTGTAGCGACGAGGTGCGCTGAGCCACGCTTTCGCCGGACGGCGTTCTCGATTTGAGCTGCTGCTCGGGCCGGGTCGTCGTGCTCCCATACGCGGATGACTGTCCATCCGGCCGCCGCCAGCGTCTCGTTGGTCTCAACGTCCCTTGCCTTGTTGCTGTTGATCTTCTCCCGCCAGAAGTCCGCGTTCTTCACGGCGGGCCGGTAGTGGTCCGGGCAGCCATGCCAGAAGCAGCCGTCCATGAACACCGCGATGCGGGCGCCTGGGAAGACGAGGTCGGCCCTGCGCCGGACATCAGCGATTGGCCGGATGTCGACCCGGTAACGCATGCCGCGGCGATAGAGCAGGCTGCGGAGTAGTAGTTCCGGCTTGGTGTCCTTGCCGCGGTTGCCACGCATCGAGGCCCGCACGTCGAGCGACGACGCGGTTGACTCGGGAGGCAGCTGTTCTTCTGCTAGGAGCCCCTTCGCCCGCGCTTGCCGCCATGCCTCAGCTAGATTCTCTTTGCGTGAATCGGACTCGACCTCGCAGACGTACCTCTCCTCGGTCTTGCCGTCCTTTGACCAGCGTAGATAGGCGCGAATGCGCCGTGTGCTCCGGTACAAGCGGAGGGTGATCGAGGCGCGTGCGAGGCGCCCGTCGCCCAGGTCGACATTGCGCCGATTGCGACCGCCGGCGGCGCGGTCCTGTTCGATTGCTGGCGCGGCCGCGCCAGCTCGACGCTTGTACGCACGCTCCGGGGGCAGCCTGTCCTTCCAGTGCCCTCCGACCCCTGTCTGCGGCATGAATCTAGTGTCCCGCTGCGGCCAGGGCGTCGGCGACGGCCTTCGCGAAGAACTCGCCCAGGACGACCGGAACCGCGTTGCCCAGTTGCCGCATCTGTTCGCCGCGGGGGCCTGAGCCGTGCCACTCGTCTGGGAACGTCATCACTCGAGCCGTCTCGCGCACGGTCATGTAGCGGTGCAAGTATTTCCAGCCATCCGGCGACGAGGTGTCGGGGATGCGGTCGTCGAGCAGCATCACGGACTCGCCGCCCGGCACGCCGTGAACGCCGGCCTTGACCGTCTTCGCGGGACGGTCTAGTTCGTTTGGGGTGTGACCCTTATAGATTCGGGCCCCAGGCCATCCAATGTGACCTACGACATCGATCTCTCGGCCGAAGTCGGGCTTCTCGTGGAGGCGATCCAGGTCGACAGGTGGCAGCGCCGGAAGTTCCACGTCTGTGCCGTAGCCCTGGATGGCGTCACGCAATGTGCGCCACGGTTGGCAGTCATCCTCCTTGATCACCTTGGGGAGGCGTGCGCGCACTCGGTCGCGAACATGGTCCTCCACGTCTGGGTGGCGCTTCCAGTAGGGGCCGTCTTCGTCGCGCATGGACCGGAATAGAGCCGCCTCAGAGAACCTTTCCGTCTTGACGTACTTCTCGAAGGCATCGACATCCACGCCGAGGTCTGCCCGGAAGGCCACGATCATGACCCGGTTACGTACCTGTGGGACGCCGTACTTGGCGGCGTTGACCGGCACCACCACGACCTTGTAGTGATCCGGGTCACTGTCCTCATCGGATAGTTGGTCGAGGATGCGCGTTAGGTGGGCGTTGTGGTCCTGCCACTTGACCTCATCCACGCGCTTCTCAAACGGAAGGCACAGTTCGTTCTGGATGTATTGGAAGTACTCGGCGAACGACGGCCGCAGGAGCCCGCGGACGTTTTCGCAGATAACCGCCTTCGGTCGCATCTCCCGCACGGCCTTGAACATGGCGGGGAACATATTGCGCTTGTCCTCATCGCCCTTGGCGACCCCGCCAGCACTGAACGGCTGGCATGGAGGGCCTCCGGCGAGGACGTCGACCTCGCCCTGGAAGGCGCTCAGGTCTAGGTCGCGCACGTCTCCCGGGTAGAGGGGGGCGGGCTGCCCCGGCTGCGGCGGCTTGGGGTTCTTGTCCTCGGTGAGTTCCAAGCCGTCGACGCCGAGGGTCTTCCGCGCGCTCGCGATGAGCGTCTCGCAGGCTCGGTTGTTGAACTCGTTGAACAGGAGTGGGCGGAAGCCCGCTTGGTGGACCGCCATGGCAAGGCCGCCTCCACCCGCGAACAGTTCGACGCTGGTCCGAGGCTTCTTCGGTTCTTCAGGCAGGTCAACCATGGGGAAACCATACCGCGGAGTTAGTGATCACGGCGGCTTTTCACTCGAACGAGTCGCTCGTAAGTGACCAAGACCATAGGGTTCTCAGTGATCAACGCGGCAGAAGGGGCTCAAGAGCATGACGCAGGCGGCCAGGTCGGACGGCCGTGGCACCTATCACGATGACTTCCGACTGAGCATCACCAAGGCCCTTGGCGATCAACTGGCCAAGGCATTGAAGCACCTCGGTCGGGCCCCGCTCGCCGATCAGTACCTCGCCAGTCTCGATGAGCGGCCCGGCGTATACCAGCTCTACCTGCACGGTGAGTTCGTCTACGTAGGCAAGGCTGACAAATCCCTGCCCGGTCGACTGGCTAACCACCTACGGAAGCTCTCGGGTCGGCGTAACGTCGACCTCCGCGACGTCACCTTCTCCTGCCTGTACGTCGATGAGGACTTCTCCGCCCTGGCGCCCGAGCAGTTGCTCATAAGCCACCACAAGGAAATGGGCAACATACCGTGGAACAACAACGGGTTCGGCAATAAGGACCCGGGGCGTCAGCGTGACAGCACGGTCCTGAAGAAGAACCACTTCGACGTTCTATATCCGATTGACCTGGATCGTCCCGTCGAGGGTTTGGAACCTGGGCAGATCGCGTTGAGTTCCTTCCTTAAGGCGCTCAAGAACGGGCTGTCTTACAACTTCCGGTACCTCGAACCGCCGCGCTCCAAGGCGACCTTCTTGACAGTGCCGCAGACTGGCCTCTCCGCTGACCAGGCGTTCCGTATGGTCTCCGCGACGCTTCCAGAGAAGTGGCAGATCACTGCCCTCATGGGGTACGTGATCATGTACTCGGACTCCCCGAACGAGTACAAGAGTGCCTGGCGGTACTACCGGTCTGGCGAGGTGGTCGAGAGCGAGCCCGAGGCGTCGCTCGAGGAGATCACCCAGGATGATCTTTTTGACGCCGATGAGTGACCGGAAACCGCAGTAGCCGTACATAGGCCCTCCCCCGGTAGACATCTCCCAGGGTGGGTCGATCAAGGATCAGGAAGCCATGCCCGCCGAGTACACCCCCGCGAAATTCGACCCTCTGTCGACCGAGCAGATCGCGATCACCATCTGTGAGACCTTCGAGCGGCAACCTCTGGTCTCCATGACGCACGAGATCCCGAGGTTCGAGGGCTCCGGGCTCTACGCCCTGTACTACCGCGGTTCGAGCGTAGACCTGTACCTCCCGCTTGCCGGCCTTCAAATCCCCGTCTACGCGGGGCAGGCGCTTTCCAGTAACAGCGCTACCGGGGAAAGGGTTCGGGAGCGGTACCCCCTCCATAGCAGGCTCAAGCAACACCGTCTGTCGATCATGGAGGGTGGGCTGCCGATCGCCGAGTTCCGGTTCCGGGCTCTCCTGTTGCCTGACGTGCACGCCGATCTGGGAGAGAACGCGCTGCGCGTTGGATACACGCCGGTCTGGAACAGCAAGCTCAAGGGCTTCGGTAGCAAAGAGCAGGGGGCGACGACCCGCCAGAGCAAAAAGAGTAAGTGGGACACGGTGCATGACGGACGTCGGCGTACTCACGGTGGCATCGTCCACGACGTTTACAAGCTGGTCGTGGAGGTCGAGGCCCACATCGCGCAGCAGGTGAGCGACTACGACGAACTGCCGTGGCCGCACCCAGCCACCGAGACATACCTGGACCTTGCGTGAACTCGACGGCCGCCGGGTGTCACCGAGCTGGATGAGCCAGGATGACCGGCGCCTGCACCTCACGCGGGCAGGCCGTTCGCTGCCCGAAGGCCAGGGTTGCTCATAGCGCTGTCCCTCTCGCATTAGGGTGCGGGATGTGCAGCGCCTCCTGGTTCTCTTCGACCTCGACAACACACTCGTGGACCGGCGAGGCACGCTCGCCGACTGGGCGGCTGAGTTCACCGCCCGCCACGACCTGGGGGATGAGGAGAGGGAGTATATCCTGAGCAGGGTGGCTGTGCGAGCATATCCATCCACCTTTGACGCGATCCGCATCCGGTACCGGCTACCCATGTCAGCTGCGGAGTTGTGGCGAGCGTACTGCGCCGACATCGCGGCCATGGTGTCGTGCCCCGCCGAGACCCTCGACGGCTTGGACGAACTGCGTGCGGTCGGCTGGCGGGTCGGGGTGGCGACCAACGGTGCGTCGGACATCCAGCGCGCCAAGCTGCGGGCAACTGGTGTTGCCGAACGTGTAGACGGCGTCTTCGTCTCCGAGGAGGCTGACGCCCGCAAACCGCAGCGCCAGCACTTCGCCCTGGCTGCGGCCCGCTGCGGCGCTGTGCTGGGCGACGGCGGCTGGATGGTCGGCGACAACCCAGTAAACGACATCGACGGCGGACGTTCCGCGGGTCTGCGCACAATCTGGGTAAGCAACGGCCGCTCCTGGCCGCTGGACGACCCAGGGCCCGACCACACGGTGCCGCACGCACGCGCCGCCATCGACCACCTGCTTCTACACACCGCAAACCGCGCAAGGACCAGGGCATGACGTACACCGTTGGACTGCTGCACCCCGGCAGCATGGGATGTGCCTTCGGCGCCCAGCTGCGCGCCGGAGGCCATACGGTCCTGTGGTGTCCCGATGGGCGCAGCAACGCAACCCGCCACCGGGCCGAGCAGGCGGGCCTCGAACCCGGGACGTTGCCCGAGCTCGTCTCCCGCTCCGACGTGCTGCTCACTCTCTGCCCGCCGGCCGCTGCGGAGGACGTTGCCGCCCAGGTGGCCCAGCAGGGCGTGCTCGACACGAGCAGGATCTATGTCGAAGCGAACGCCGTCGCGCCGCCGCGCGTCCAGCGCATCGCCGACCGCCTGGCCCCCATGCCGGTCATTGATGCCGCAGTGGTCGGATCGCCTCCGGTGGGCGGAAAGACTCCCACGCTGTACCTCTCCGGCCCTAGCAAGCAGGCCGACCGGATCGTCGAACTCTTCGCGAGAACCGATGTGCGGACCCACGTGCTGGGCGACAGCATCGGCCAAGCGTCCGCGCTCAAGCTCGCGTACTCCAGTTACCAGAAGGTCTCCCGCGTCCTCGCCGCTGTGGCGTACGGAGCAGCCGAATCGTACGGAGTAGCGGACGAGCTGCTGGTGATCGCGGCCAAGCGCACCCGAAGCTACCTTCTGGAGACCGACTACATCCCCAAGACCGCAGCTCGCGCCTGGCGTTGGGGCCCGGAGCTCGAGGACGCAGCGGCTCTGCTGGCAGACGCCGACCTGCCGGACTCCCTGATGCATGCCGCTGCCTCGACGCTCGCCCGATGGGATGGCAAGAGGGACGAGCGGCTCGATGTCGCCGAGGCACTGGAGGCCCTACGTGGTGAGAGGGACCTGGACGGTCCGAGTTGATTAGATCGCATCCGCTGGGTCGTTGGCGTCCTGGCTGTCAGGCACGATGTGACGTGGCGCGGACGATGTCGTCGATCCTCTTCGCTGCCTCAGGGGGAGGCGTCGTATCCGTGTCCACGCGCAGCTCCCACTGAGCCTGGAGATGAGCCGCAAGATCGGCCTCGGTGACGTCCCACGCGGCCAGCCGAGCCGCCGTGTCGGTGTCGCCCCGCTGTGGCGAGCGTCGGGCGGTGGTCTCTCTGGAGCACCACAGCAGCACGCGCACCCAGTTCGCCGGGAAGCGGGCGGTCACCTGCTCCATCCCCACCATCTGCCCCAGGTGGACGATGGGGATTTTTTCCCCCTCCATGACCTGGTCGAGGCCGGGGCGGTCGACGACGTAGATGTTGCCGTACCGCTCGTTGCGGTAGATGACGTCGCTACGTGCCTCCAGGTCGGCCAGCTGCTCCGGTGTGCCCATCCGGTAGCCCTTGGTCTTCCCGGTCCCCATCTTCAGGCGGCTGAACGGCACGTATCGCGCATCGAGTTCACGGAGTACGTCTGTGATCGTGTCCTTGCCTGCTGCCGGCGGCCCGTACAGCAGAATGCCCTGCCTCATTGGAACACCGTCCCGAAGACCTGGCGCACCTGGTC
Organism: Streptomyces deserti; assembly: GCF_054782695.1. NCBI lineage: Bacteria > Bacillati > Actinomycetota > Actinomycetes > Kitasatosporales > Streptomycetaceae > Streptomyces > Streptomyces deserti. The sequence goes on along the minus strand of NZ_BAAGRZ010000008.1, from coordinate 82,930 downwards.
TGTGAGCGAGATCGCGGCCCCAAGCCGGTTGTCGACAACCAAGTGCGGTACGACGGGTCGCAGTTCGAGATCTATACCCGCGGCGTAGGTGTCCCAGTTCTGGAGCTTCCAGCTGTCCCGGGCGGCGGACCGGAAGCTGATGTATTCGTGCATCGTCTCGATGTCGCACTGGATCCACACGACAACGACGGTGACCCCGCGTGCTTCGCAGCGGTTGATCAGGCGGCGCATCCACCGGGCATCTGTGGCTTCGGCGATGAACGGGGCGGAGAGTACGGTGCTGATCGCGCAGTCGATGTTCGCGTACGCGGTCTCCAGCAAGCACTGGTACTCCAGCGGGCGGACCTTCTCCCGGTAGAGGTCAGTGTGCCGGTCATTCGGGTCGCTGCCCATCTCCACGAGGAGTCGCTCGACGAGGGGGCGCGTGATCGGGTCCTTGTCGAGGACGGGCCAGCCGGTGAGCTGGGATATGAAGCGGGCGAATTCCGACTTCCCGCTGCCCGCGTAGCCGCCGACCATCATCAGGGTCGGCTTGTTCGGGTCGCCGCCGGTGTGGCGGCGCTTCCAGGCGTCGAGGATCCGCTGCTGTACGCCCTGTCCGTCGGTGTCCTCAGTACCGGGAGCGAGTTGGAGCAAGGCGCGCTCTACTGCCAGCACATGGGCGCCGTTGTGTTGTTCGCTCGACGCGGTGAACTTGAGCTTCCTGGCCTCGTCGGGTAGGGCATTGCGAAAGCCGAGCTCAGGCTCGGTCGCGCGGTACAGCAGGCAGTAGGCGCGGCGATAGTGCGGTCCGGGATAGACCTCACCTTGCTCGTGCTGCCACAGCGTCTGGAAGTTGGCGGCTGGCACCGTGAGGCCGGCTGCCCGGGCCACCTCGCGCAGTTGCTCACCCGCGCCTTCGAGCGTCAGGCCGTGGGCTTCGCGTTGCTGCCTCAGCCTGTCCGGGCGCCACCCCGGGCGACTCTTCCCCACTGCTCCTACCGCCTGCCCATCCCTGGTCATGATCCGGAGCCTAAGTCTGCCTGTCATGAACCCGTGTGTAAGCGGATGTTGAAAAGTCAGACCAACCGGCCATGAGCTGCTGATGATTAGCTTCGGCAACAGCTTGTGATACTCCGCACAGCTCCAAGCCGCTGTCATGGTCACACCGACGCGCACCACATAGTCCGCTTCGGTCTCCAGTGTCCGTACGAGATCGGAAGGGGCTCCGCGGTGGCTGTCGATGTCGCTGTCCTGCTGCTCCTCGGCATCGTGATCGTCTTCTTGTGCCGAGGAGGTGGGCTCAAGGCGGGTCATGCCTTGGTGTGTGCGGTCTTCGGCCTCTACCTCGCTGGGACCCGCAACGTCGGCCCGTTCGTGAAGGACGTCACGGCTTCGGTCGCGAACCTGCTATCGGGGCTGAGGCTGTGAGCGCGCCGGCGGATTCGCACTCGTCCGACCGTTGGAATGACTCCCCTGACAGGAGGCGACCTGTGCCCGAGGGCGACGTGACGTTACGGACGGCCGAGCTCCGGTACGGTCCCTTCGGCTGTGCGACCGTCAAGCCGTACTCCAGGACGCAGCGGGCAGCCGACGGCGATTCTCTGCTGAAGGTCTACGTGGGGGTCGATCCCGAGGGCCGGCGGCGCCGTGAAGCAGACACGGTCCGGCGTGCGGCTCACTGGGGTCTGTCCGTATCAGAAGTCCTGGCCACGGGCAGGTGCGACGCTGAGTCGTGGTCGGTGTTCCGTGTGCTGCCGGGGGTGCCATGCAGCGTCCGTTCGGGCGAGGCGGTCGAGGAGTACGTCGGCCACGTCCTTGGTCTGGCGGAGAGGCTTCACCGGCCTACGCCCGGGCTCACGCCTGGTTCCGGCTGGACCGATGAAGGAGGGCACCCTGCGCTCCACCACTTCCTGCTCAACCAGCTCTCTCCTCGCTGCCGACCACAACCGTGGTGGGCAGACTTGGCCGCGTCACTCCAGCCTCTTCAATCGCATCCCGTCGTCTACCTTCACGGTGATCTCAAGCCTGAGCACCTGTTGGTCGATGGCCACCGGCTGAGCGTCGTTGACTGGGAGGCCAGTGCCCGCGGGCCTGCCGTCGTCGACTACGCCGACGTGGTGTTCCACCTCGTGCGTGACCTGCTGTACGCGGGCGTGAAGCCAGGCCGTGTCCCGATCGATCTCATGATCCGCCTGCCGTTCTGCGGTCCTGCTCTGGCCTGGCGCCTGCTGCTCTGGCTTGATCGCCGTCGCCCTGAGGACATCGACCTCATCGCGGCCCGCGATGTCCACCGGCTGGCCGCTGAGGACCAGGCCCCAGCCGCGTACGCGTCGCTGGCTCGGGCTGTCTCTGCCCTGCGTGCCGCCGGCGTCCCGCGCTGACTCCTCGCTCACTGCTCGACCAGGCGCGTCGACGCGTGCACTCATCCACCTTTCGTCCACGCCAAATGGGAGTTCGTCATGCCTCGTACCAGCACGATCATCGGCAACAGCAACCTTGTCATCGACACAGCCATGGCCAGACCGGACGCGACGTCCATCGTCGAACGGAAGGGCCTCGGTCACCCGGACACCCTGGCCGACCACCTCGCCGAGCGGCTTTCCCGCGCCTACAGCCACCACACCGTCGAGCGCTTCGGTGCCGTGCTGCACCACAACTTCGACAAGCTCGCCCTCCTCGGCGGTGCGAGCGAGGTCCGGTACGGCGCGGGCCGGATGACCTCCCCGGTCAGGGTGCTCGTCAACGGCCGTGCCGCGCCCATGTGCGGCGGGGAGCGGATTCCCGTTGAGGAGATCGTGGAGGCCGAGGTGCGGGCGTTCTTCGCCGAGCGGCTCCCCGAGGTCTCGGACCACCTCGACATCGTCTTCAACATCACCAGCAATTCGAGCCCGGGTGCCGTCCTCACGGGCGACGCGGTGCCTGACCGGACGCGTTGGTTCAACCCGCGTTCGATCGAGGACCTGCGGGAGCGGCGGGTGCGGCTGTCCAACGACACCTCACTGGGTACGGGCTGGGCACCGGAGAACAGCTTCGAGTCGTTCGTCCGCGAGCTGGTGAACCACTTCTCTGGGGACAGCGAGTTCACCCGTACCCACGCCTGGTGCGGGTCGGACGTCAAGCTCATGGGCTACTGGGATGGGGAGCAGGCTGACGTCGTGCTCTGCGTCCCGCAGAAGTCGCGGTTCGTCGCCAGCCGGGCCGAGTACGTGCTGAACGCGGAGAGCGTGCTCGCCGAGTGCCACAGGCTCGCGGGCCTCCGGCTCGCTGGTGCGTGGGCGCGGTTCCGACTCAATGCGCGCGACGTACCCGAGAAAGACGAGCTGTATCTGACCTACACCGGCAGCTCGATCGAGTCCGGTGACGAAGGAGTCGTCGGCCGGGGCAACCGTGTCAACGGGCTCATCACGCCGCTGCGACCGATGAACCTGGAGGGCGCCAACGGCAAGAACCCCGTGTATCACGTGGGCAAGCTCTACAACATCGCCGCGCGACGGCTCGCCGAGCGGCTGCACGAGGCGACCGGGGAGTACGCCGAGGTCCACCTGGTGAGTGCTACCGGGCAGCGGCTCGACCAGCCGTGGCGTGTTCTCGTCCGCCTGTCGTCTCCGGACGCCGAGGTGGACAAGGTGCAGGCGCTGGTGGAGGAGGCGCTGGGAGAGTTTCCCGCCCTCACCGACGAGCTGGTCTCCGACGGGATCGTGCTGAGCTGATGGTGAAGCGGACGCTTGGAGAGGTCTCCCCGGAGTGTCGGCGGCGCCTGATCACCCACTATGGCACCGAGGTCTCCGGGTGGCTCGATGCTGTGCCGGCTCTGTTGGATCAGGCGGCGGAGCGCTGGAAGCTCACGCTCGGCGGGTACCACGACGCCGGACACGCCTCCGTGATCGCCACGGCCGACACCCTCGACGGGCGTCCGCTGCTCCTCAAGGCATGGGCCGACCCCGCACGGTTCCACAACGAGGTGACCGCCCTGCGCCTCTGGGCGGGCGGACCCACGGCGGACGTTGTCGAGGTGGCGGACGACCTCGCCGTGGCGGCCCTGGAGATGGTCAATGGCCAGCCGGGCGGCGGCGAGCGGCCACCACGGGAGCTGCAAACGGTGGCCGCCGCCCTTCAGGGCCTCCACACTTTCGGCCGTCTCCGTCGCCGACAGCGTGAAATCCCGCTTCTGGCCACATACCTGCACCAGGGGATTCGCCCCCGGATCTGGCGCAGATTGGAGTCGGTCGATCTTGGCCCGTGGCGCGACCTCGCCAGCGCGATCCTCCCCGAGCTCATGGCCCTGGAGGAGGACGACGGCCGCGCGACGGTCTTGCACACAGACCTCTACCGCGAAAACGTGCTGTTCGACTGGCTGGGGCACCCAAGGTTCATCGATCCTCTTCCGATGGTCGGTGACGCCGCCTTCGATTGGGCCTTCTGGACCGTGTACTACGACCTCGGGCACGACACGGACACTCGCCTGGCAACAGCCGCCCGGATCGCCCGCATCCCCGTCCCCGTGCTCGCACCGTGGTGCCGAGCCCTGGCACTGGACGGTCTCCTCTACTACCTCGAAACCGCCGATCCACGCGTGCCACGGATGGCCGACGTCCTCGCGTGGCTGTCGGCGCCAACCCCAGGGACCCGACCATGACGACTTACGTCCTCCGCCACGGGCCGACAGACTACAGCCGGCGCTATCTCGTCAACGGCGACCCGGCCAAACCCATCCACCTGAACGAGGACGGTCGGCACGCGTTGACCAGGGGATGGAGCACCTTGCCCCTCCACAGCGTGAGAGCGTGGGTGGCGAGCGAATTCCCCCGCGCCCAGCAGACCGCGAACCTGTTGATGGGGGTTCCCGGACCGGAACTGATCATCGACGCGCGGCTGAACGAACTCGACTACGGGGACTTCGAAGGGGGCCCGTTCCTCGAATACGCCGCATGGCTCGACGGACACAGCGCCGACGAGCGACCGCCTGGCAGTGCCGAATCGCAGAGCGAGGGCATCCGCAGGATGCTCACGGGGGTCCTCGCATCCCTGGACCACCCCGGCCCCCGCGTCCTCGTGGCCCACGGCCTACTGCTCTCCGTACTCCTGTGGCACAGCGCCCGGACTCCGGGGCAGGCCATGCCCTTGTTCTTCCCTGAGGCGCCGTACGTCGAGCCCATCGCCATCCCTGACGAGGAGCTGCCGGAATTCATCGGGACACTGATGAACGATCTTGAAGTCGGCCCAGAGCGCCTTGCCGCCGATACCGGCGACAGTGGGATATTCCGGAACGGGAACAACTCGGCGGTTGCTACCGTCGATTCCGCATCCCCATCCCACTCGCAAGATCAGAAGGATCTTCCTCATGCATGATGCCCGCGCCCTGATCGACATGGGTGCCGAAGCGGTTCGTCGGCTCGCTCGTCGCGGCTACACCCTGGACCTGTCCGAGCTGGAGTCCCTCTACTCTCGGCGCAACCAGAACATCCGCTCGGCCGACGAGATGCGGGCAGAGTCCAAGCGAGTGGCGAGCGAGGTCCAGCAGACGGCCAGGCAGGGCGGCGACATCACCAAGCTCAAGGAGCGCGCCCGCGAGCTGAAGGACCAGATCCGCGAGATCGAGGCCGGACAGGAGCAGATCGAGGCCCAGCTCCGCGACCTGCTCCTCAGCATCCCGAACCTGCCGGACGACTCGGCCCCCGACGGCGACTCCGAGGAGTTCGCCGTGGAGATCCGGCGCGTCGGCACGCCCCCGGCGTTCCCGTTCGAGCCGAAGGACCACGTCGACCTGGGCGAGGCGACCGGCATCCTCGACTTCGGCAGGGCCACGAAGCTGTCCGGCCCGCGCTTCGCGGTCTCCCGCGGGGCTGGTGCCGCCCTGGAGCGCGCCCTGGCCACGCTCTTCCTCGACCTCCACACCCGTCGGCACGGCTACGTCGAGTACGCGGTCCCCTACCTGGTCAGCCGCAAGACCATGACCGGCACCGGCCAGCTCCCGAAGTTCGAGGAAGACCTGTTCAAGACCGGCGTCGCCGACCGCGAGCTGTTCCTCATCCCGACGGCCGAGGTCCCGCTGACCAACCTCTACGCCGACGAGATCATCCCCCCGGCCGAGCTGCCGCTCGCACTCACCGCGCACACCCCGTGCTTCCGGTCCGAGGCCGGCTCGTACGGCCGCGACACCCGCGGCCTGATCCGCCAGCACCAGTTCGCCAAGGTCGAGATCGTCCGCATCGTCGACCCCGCGGACGCCGACGCCGAGCTGGAGAAAATGATCGGACACGCCGAGGCGTGCCTGAAGGAGCTCGGCCTCGCCTACCGCGTCATCAAGCTGGCCGCCGGCGACACGGGCTTCTCCGCCCAGCTCACCTACGACATCGAAGTCTGGATCCCTAGCCAGAACACGTACCGCGAGATCTCCTCGGTCTCCAACTTCGGCACCTTCCAGGCTCGCCGGGCGAACATCCGGACTCGTGGCGAGGACGGCAAGCCCAAGCTCGTCGCCACCCTCAACGGCTCCGGCCTGCCCATCGGCCGCACCCTAGCCGCTCTCCTTGAGCAGTGCCAGCAGCAGGACGGTTCCATCCTCCTGCCCGAATCCCTCGTCCCGTACCTCGGCTTCCGCCGGATCTCGGCGGACGGAACACCGGAGGCATAGTGCTCGTCGGCGTCTGCGACTTCCCTGGTAGCTACGCCTTTCCACCTGCCGGATACGGCGGAATCGAACGATGGCTGTGGGCGGTCGCCACAGGCGCCCGAGCCGCAGGCGCCGACGTACACCTCCTCGGGCCGGGCTGGCTCACGGACCTGGAACACGACTGGGTCCGCAAGCCGGTCCGCCTGGAGGACGTCACCCCCGGAACGCTCGCCGAGCGCGAGCTACGCGACAGCGGGTACGACCTCCTGGTCGTGGGCCACGAGTACCCGTCGCTTCCGGCTTGGACCCGTACGTGGCGCGAGCTGGACTGCGACGTCGCCACGTTCCAGCACTCGCCGGTCTTCCAACACACCGCCACGGCCTTCGATGGCCAGCGGTTGCGGCTCTACTGCTACTCGCCCGAGATGATCGAGCGGTACGTCGACCACCGGCCGATCCCCGAACTCGCCGTTCACCTGGGCCTCCGCGAGGAGGAGCCTCCCGCCATCGCTGGTACCGACCTCGTCTGGCTCGGCCGGGTCGACGAGGACAAGGCCCCGCACATCGCGGTGCGGGCGGCGCAGATCCTTGGCCGTCGCATCCGGATCGTCGGTCCCGTCTTCGACGAGGAGTACGTACGCCGGCACGAGCGGCTCCTCATGGCCGACCACGTGAAGTGGATCGGGGAACTCGGCGGCCCCGACAAGACCGCCGCGATCGCCGAAGCGTCCGTCTTCGTCTACACGTACGCCCGTGCGTACGTGGAAGCCGGGGCCGCCGTCTTCGGTGAATCCCTCCGCGCCGGCACTCCCATGGCCGCTCTGACCTGGCGGGTTGGGACATGCGCCCAGGCCGCCCTGTGTGACGAGACGGGCGCGATCGCCGTCGTCGACCCGCGGGAAGACGATGAGACGGCGGCACGGAGGCTCGCCGACGCAATCGCGCAGGCGGAAGGTCTCGACCACCGCAGGGTCCAAGACATCGGGATGCGGCGCTTCGACCCGGCACGCCACTTCAAGGCGATGGCAACGCGGCCGTGCTGACCCGCGCGAAAAGCACGGCCGGAGACATCTTGGCCAAGCAGATACCGGTCGCTATGCGCACCGCGTTAGGCCCTCATTGGGAGTTCACGGGCGACGACCATCACATCGAGGTCCGCCACCCGAACCGCGGTACCCCCTACAGGCCACCACGCAAACCACCCTCTTGGAGGGACCTACTCGACTCCCTGGAGACCGGCTTCGCCCGGGCTGGGGTCGCACGTGATGCCTGCCTTCCCCTCCGTTGGGGGCGGGAGACCGAACTGACCATCTCCGCCATCCAAGCACTCGACCCACTCCTCAAGGACGGCCAACTCCGCACGTACCGAAGCGGGTTCCTTCCCCAGCCAGTCGTCCGCTTCACAGGCGAGCGCGATGCCACCGGCCACTTGAAGGACGGCTTCCTGACCTCCTTCGTCAACGTTTCCCGGGTCCAACCCATAGGTGGCCTGGACGAGTACGGCGCCGTCCTTGACGGCTGGCTGACGGTCCTCTCCCAACTCGGCTTCCACGCAAGGCACCTGAGCATCAACGGCAAGCTGGTCTCGTGGCGGCGGCGACAGGTCGAGGGAATCACGCTGCGCTTCCGCCATCTGGACCGCACCCTCGGCGACATCGTCCTTCTGTGGAACACCGAACGCCCAGACCGCATGGCCGTAGACCTCGGCAGCGGCCTGGAACGCCTGGCCTGGGCCCGCACCCAAGAGCCCTGGCACCAACTGATCTACGGCAGTTTTTCTGGAGCTGCGCCACCGACCACACTGGATGCCATCCGAACGGGCACGCTCCTCCTCGGGCACGGGATCACCCCAGCCGCCCGAGGAGCGGGAGGAATCACCCGGCGGGTCATAGGTACCATCGACCGAGACGCCGCACGCCTTGGCGTCGGGGCCCTGGTACGGCACATGTACGGTTACTGGTCGATCTTCGGCGTCCTGCGCGCACCGTGGCCAGAGATCGCTCGGGCTATCGAAGAAGAGATGCGCCTGTAGGGCGCCCGGTGTCAGTTCTCCCCGCTGACAAGTGATCTTGACCAGTTGTCCGAGGACTCTGCTCACGGCGCGGCTCCGGTCGTCAGGGACGCGGCCCGAACAGAATCTGCGCGAGACGCTGCCGTACCTCTGGTCGAGCGAGTGCGTTGCCGGTACTGAAGAACGTGATGTCGCCCGAGTCACTGATGAGCTGCGGTGCGAAGTATTCAAGCCCAGGATGCTTCTGCATCACAGGGCACGTCGGTTCGTGTGGCAGGCGGTGGCCTCCCCGCCCAGCGCACGAAGTGCAGCGGCCAGTGGCGTCTCGCCGACGCCCGTCTTCAGGCAGCGGCGTCACCCACCCTTCGCCTCTGCAGTCCTGACAGACGCTGTCCTTCGCGGGGCAGGTACAAGCTTCAGTGGTTTCGGCGACCTGTGACTTCATTAGGGGACGGTAGCCAACGCGCATGGCCGACGGTGGCAGACCCGGAAAAACGGAAACACGGCGATCAAACGCACCTGATAAACGGTCAAGATCACTCGTGGACGGACAAGTTCGCCGGAGGCAGACAGGAAAGACCCTCGAAGGGCTGGTGCACGTGCGGCAAGCCATGTCAACGTACAACGCCCTGTTGGACACCACCCCCTTCGCCCGGAGGCGCCCCTGCACCCGCACCACCCCAGCGAACCCTCCCATCTTGACTCGCCTGACCCCGTGTACTGGGTCACCCCGCGTCACTTGGCCGGCGATGACGACGCGCTCGCCGAGCGGATCGGCGACACCCTGACCAGCCTCGGCTGGCGCGTGTGGCCCACCGCCCGCCACACCCTGCTGTACGGGAGCCCGGACGGGCTGCGGGGCGCCGAATGGGTCCTCGCGGCCTACCCGTTCGAGCTGGGCGGACTGCCGGTGGCCTGGCAGCTGAGCGCCCGCTCGCATGCCGCGTCCGTGATGACGGAGTGGAATGCGTACTTCACCGCCGGCGTTCCGTACGAGGCGCTCGCCGACCTCCTCGTGGAGATCGACAGCCATAAGACGCCCGACGTCGGCTTCGCGGGGCCCGAGGCCGTCCTCAACGCGCTCTGTGCCCGTGGCTGGGTCCGCGATTTGGATCGTCCTCGTACCACCGCGGTGGACCCCGGGTTCTCCTGCAGCGTGTCCCTGGAGATGCTGCCGCCGTTCATCGAGGATGCCGACCCGCGTCCTGACCTGGTGGGCTGGCAGGCGTGGGCGGACCCCGTTCCCGGCGCACCGTACCTGTGGTGCGCCAGCTTCAGCGCCAGCGTCCCCCACGACCTGGTCGCCGCGTTCGCCTCCTCGCTCGCCTCGCCGGTCCCGGTGCCCCGCCGCACTGTGCCCGAGAGCGCCGAGGGCCGACTCACCGTCGTCCGCCGCAGCTGACGACTCCTGCCCCATTGGAGCCGCTGGTGTGCGGCTCGTCGCCAGTCTCCCCGAGCAGAGGCACGTTTCCCGTGCCCGCCGGATTACAGAGAGGAAGAGATCTTGTTCTTTCGACGCGCTCGTGAGGACCGCGCATTCCGCGAGGCCCAGCGTGCGGGCTTCGCTCTGCTTCTGCAGGCCACGCAGCCGTGGCCCGTTACCCCCGATCCGACCGCACCGGCTCCGGCTACGGAGGAATCGGTGGCGCCCGACTTCCTGCCCTCGGACCTGAGGATGCCGTCCCGGCAGGACGTGGCCGGGGTGATGATGCGCTGGCCGCAGCCGCTCGTCATCGACGGTGACGTCCGTGCCGCTCCAGTCTGCGTCGCGTCGCCGTCTGCGTGACAAGCAGCGAAGACCACCTGGTGGGCCAGGGTGGTCTTGCCGACCCCCGGTCCTTGAGCGCGCGGGCCGTGGTCGCGAGCTCGGGGCTGTCCGACGTGACAGGGTCGGTTCCGTCCCCACCGATGCGGGTGAGGAGCGCGAGCTGCCGGTCATTTAACGGAGACCATGGGTGCATGGCGATCGTCGTACCGTCCGTGGGCTCTTTGGCACAAGCCGTGGGGAAGGGCTCTCCCGGGGTGCACCCGGCGCACAGCGCGCTCGAAGGCGGAACGCCCCTCGCTGGGAGCCGCCGGGAGCCGCATCCCGAAGATCACACCCAGTTGGCTCCCAAATGGCTCCCAAAACGGGGCCGCACAGCAAATCAGGCCCGGTGCTGATCTCTCAGCACCGGGCCTGACCTGGTGTTTCTCTGTCGGGGTGGCGGGATTTGAACCCACGACCTCTTCGTCCCGAACGAAGCGCGCTGCCAAGCTGCGCTACACCCCGATCGTCGCCGCTCGTCGCGGCGACGTCGTTTACTTTAGCCCACTGGTGGCTCGAGACGAAATCCGGTTTTCCCGCGGTGACGGGTGGGGTCCGGGCGGGCGTGGTCGAGGGCCACGAGGAGGATGGCCAGGGCGTAGATCGACAGGCCCAGCAGGAGGGCATTGCCGAGGACGCTCTCGTAGCCGTGCTGGTCGACGTCCAGGAAGGGGTAGAGGTAGCGGGCCTGGGTGCCGGGGAGGAGCAGTTCGCCGCGGGCCAGGGAGAAGCCCAGGTAGGCCAGGGGGTAGAGCGGCCAGCAGGCGGCCTGGCGCAGGTGGAGGCGGCCGGGGGCGGTCAGGAGGAGCCAGTCCAGCACCGCTGCCAGGGGGACGACGGTGTGCAGGGTGTGGTCGGCGAGCGTCGCCGCCCAGCCCGTGGGGGCGGCCTCGGCCGGCAGGGCGAAGGGGCTCGCCGGATGCGCCAGGAGCAGGTGGTGGACCAGGGCGGCGATCACGACGTACAGCAGCGCCGCGCCCGTCAGCGCGCCGGGCAGGGGGCGGCGGGCCGTCCAGGCGCGGCGGGCCGAGAGTGTGAGGACCAGTGCCAGCAGGATGGCGCTCTGGACCGTGAAGTGGCTCAGTACCCGGGCCGGGCTGTCGAGGAGCAGTTCGACCGTCACGCCCGCGGCCGCCGCCAGGGCGGTCAGCAGGCGGAAGACGGCGGTCAGGGGGCGGCGGACGGGGGGCATCACGGCCGCGGCGGGGACGGGTGAGGGCAGCAGCGCGGCTCTGCGCGGAAGCGCGGGGAGGTCCGGGATGTCCCTGGGTATCGGGGCGGTCATGCCCTCACGCTAGGCAGAACGGTGCATATCGGGCGCTGTGGGTGCGGCTGTGTGGGTTACCGTCCGTCATTCCGGCCGGGTGCCGTTACTGCCGGCCTGGCCTGGCCCCGACCGGCCCAGTCCAGCCCGGCCGGGTCCCTACTCCCGCCCCACCAACGTCAGCAACGTCGCCTCCGGCGGGCACGCGAACCGCACCGGCGTGTACCGGTTCGTGCCGCAGCCCGCCGACACGTGGAGGTACGCCGTACGGCCCTCGGCGGTGTGCGTGGACAGGCCCTTCACCCGCTCCGTGTCCAGGTCGCAGTTGGTCACCAGCGCCCCGTAGAACGGTATGCACAACTGCCCCCCGTGCGTGTGGCCGGCCAGGATCAGGGGGTAGCCGTCGGCCGTGAACGCGTCCAGGACGCGCAGGTACGGGGCGTGCACCACGCCCATCGAGAAGTCCGCCGTCCCGGAGGGGCCGCCCGCGACCTCCGCGTACCGGTCCCGCTTGATGTGCGGGTCGTCCAGGCCCGTCAGCTCGATCGACAGGCCGTCGATCTTCAGCAGGCCCCGGGTGTTCGTCAGGTTCAGCCAGCCCGACGCGTCGAAGGCGTCCCGCAGGTCCTCCCACGGGTTGTGGACCACGCCGACGGCCGGCGGGTTGCCGTTCAGGCCGTGGCGGCCCTGGGCCTTCTCGAGCAGGTAGCGGGCGGGGTTGCGGAGCTTGGGGCCGTAGTAGTCGTTCGAGCCGAAGACGTACGCGCCCGGGAACTCCATCAGAGGGCCCAGGGCGTCCAGGACCTCCGGTATGCCCTCGGGGTCGGAGAGGTTGTCGCCCGTGTTGATCACGAAGTCGGGGCGCAGGCCCGCCAGCGAGCGCAGCCAGCGCTGTTTCTTGCGCTGGCCGCCGACCATGTGGATGTCGGAGACCTGCAGCACGCGCAGGGGGCGCATCCCGGACGGCAGGACGGGGACCGTCACCCGTCGCAGGCGGAAGGAGCGGACCTCGAAGCCCGCCGCGTACAACAGACCGGCGGCGCCAGCCGCCGCGATTCCCAGGGGCACTCCGTATCGCGCGCGCATACCTCCATCGTGTCAGACCGGGCCGGTATCGCGTGCCGGGCGACCCCCCTCCAACGCCCCTTGCGCACAAGCGACCTAAAACAGCCTTGAAAACAGGCCACCCAAATCAGCAGGCGCCCTTCCTCCCGCACCTGCGACAATCGCACCCATGACCACGCTCAAGTCGAAGCTGCAGGATGACCTCAACGCCGCGATCAAGGAGCGCGACGAGCTCCGCTCCTCGACGCTCCGGCTGACGCTCGCCGCGATCACCAAGGAGGAGGTTGCGGGGAAGGAGAAGCGTGAGCTCTCCGACGACGAGGTCCTCAAGGTGATCACCCGCGAGGCGAAGAAGCGCCGCGAGGCCGCGGACGCCTTCGCGCAGGGTGGCCGCGCAGAGCAGGCGGAGCGGGAGAAGGCGGAGGGCGAGGTGCTCGCCGCGTACCTGCCCAAGCAGCTGTCCGACGACGAGCTGAACGCGATTGTCGCCCAGGCGGTCGAGGAGGCGAAGGCCGCCGGCGCCGAGGGGCCGCGGGCCATGGGCGCGGTCATGAAGATCGTGAACCCGAAGGTGGCCGGCCAGGCCGAGGGCGGCCGCGTCGCCGCCGCGGTCAAGAAGATGCTGGCCGGCTGACAGGCCGCCGAAGGCCCGGCTCGACAGTCGGCCCCTTCCTCCGTACGAACCCGTACGGAGGAAGGGGCCGATCTCATGGCGCGTTCAGCCGTTCACCCGTTCAGCTCTTCAGTCGTTCAGCCGCTGGTCCGCTGGTCCGCTGGTCCGCTGGTTCGGTGGCCCGCTCAGCCGCGTCCTCCACCGTTCCCGTTGCCGCCGTTGCCACCGTTCCCCCCGTTGCCCTGTCCCTGGAAGAAGTCCTCCGGGATGGAGAAGGAGGGCGTCGGGAAGGTGTCGCCGCCCGTGCCGCCGATGAAGCCGCCGTTGCCGTTCCCGTTGTCGCCGTTGTTCCCGTCGTCGTCACCGTTGCCGTCACCGCGGTCGCGGTCGCGGTCGCGGTCGAGGGCGTCCGGGATGTCGACGAGGGTGAAGTCGGGCGCGGGCTTGCCCTCCAGCGCGCCCGACATCATGTCGCGCCAGATCGGACCGGGAACCTCACCACCGAAGACCTTGCCGTACGGCCGGCCGCCGATGGTGATGTCGACCATCTTCCGCTTGTGCGCGGGGTCGCCGACCCACACGGCGCCGGCCATGTTCGGCGTGTAGCCCACGAACCAGGCCGCGTAGCGGAAGTCCGTCGTACCGGTCTTGCCTGCGCTCGGGCGGCTGCCGAGGCCCGCCTGCTGACCCGTACCGTCCTCGACGACGCCCCTGAGCAGCGTGTTGATGGTGTCGGCGGTGGTCTCGGACATCGCCCGCGAGCAGGTCGACTTGGGAACCGGGAGCGACTTCGTCTTGTCGCCGATCCGCTGGCTGACCGACTCGATGGCGACCGGCGTGCAGTACATCCCGCGCGAGGCGAAGGTGGCGTACGCGTTCGCCATGGTCAGCGGGGACATCTCCTGGGTGCCCAGGGCGATGGACGGAGCCTGGTCCATCTTCCTGCCGTCGGCCCGCTCGACGCCCATCTTCTTCGCCATCGTCGTCACCGGGCAGATGCCGATGTCGCTGATCATCTGCACGTAGTAGGTGTTGACCGACTTGGCGGTCGCCTCCTTCATGTCGTACGGGCCGACCTCCGTCTCGTTCTCGTTCTCGAGCTTGGCGGGGTCGTTCGGGTCGTTCTTCCAGATCTTGCCGCCGCAGGCCGAGACCGGGCTCGGATACGCCATCTCGTACGGCGAGGGGTACACCTTCGTCGCCGGCATGCCGTCCTCGATGGCGGCAGCGGCCACGATCGGCTTGAACGTCGAACCGGGCTGGTAGCCCATGCCGCCGCCCATCCGCTGGTCCACGGAGAGGTTGATCTGCGTCTCGTTCTTGCGGAAGCCGTACGGACGCGACTGGCCCATGGCGAGGATCTTGCCGGTGCCGGGCTCGACGATGGTGGCGGCGGTCGCCACGTCGTCGCTCTTGTAGACGTGCTCCTTGATCGAGTCCTGTGCCGACTCCTGGGCCTGCGGGTCGAGCGTGGTACGGACGGTCAGACCGCCCTGGTTCCAAACCTTGGCACGGGCCTCCTTGGTCTTGCCGAAGACCGGGTCGTTCAGGAAGACCTCGCGCACGTAGTCGCAGAAGAAGCCGGCGCCCTTGACCGCCGTGATGCAGCCGTTCTTCGGCTTGCTGATGTCCAGGCCGAGCGGCGTCCGCTTCGCCCGGTCGGCCTCCGCCTGGGAGATGTCGCCGACCTCGGCCATGCGCTGCAGCACGACGTTGCGCCGCTTGATGGCCTCCGCCTCGTCGTTGACCGGGTCGTACCGGCTGGGCGACTGGACGATGCCGGCCAGCAGGGCCGACTCCTGGAGGTTGAGGTCCTTGGCCGACTTGGAGAAGTAACGCTGGGCGGCGGCCTGGACGCCGTAGGCCTGCTGGCCGAAGAACGTGATGTTCAGGTAGTTCTCGAGGATCTTCTTCTTGCCGAGCTCCTCCTCGACCTGGATCGCGTACTTCAGCTCGCGGATCTTGCGGCCGAGGGTCTGCTGGGTGGCCTGCGCGACCTTCGTCGGGTCGTCGCCGGCCTCCTCCACGAAGACGTTCTTCACGTACTGCTGCGTCAGCGTGGACGCGCCTTCGGCGACGCCGCCGGTCTGCGCGTTGCGGTTGAGGGCGCGCAGGATGCCCTTCAGGTCGACCGCGCCGTGCCGGTAGAAGCGCGCGTCCTCGATCGCGACGATCGCCTTCTGCATGTACGGCGAGATGTTCTTCAGGCCGACCACCGTGCGGTCGCGCGAGTAGACCGTGGCGATCAGGCCGCCGTCGGCGTCGAGGATCGTGGTGCGCTGACTGAGCGGCGGGGTCTTCATGGTGGCCGGGAGGTCGTCGAAGCTCTCGACCGATCCCTTCGCCGCCAGTCCCAGCGCGCCGACGGCCGGAAGCGCGATGCCGGCCAGCACGGCTCCCGCGAGGACACTGACACCGAGGAACTTGGCGGCCTGCTGCGTGGGAGACAGGCCCCCGCCCGAGCGCTTCTTTGGCATGGAGGCAGCCTAATCCGTGACGGTGAACGTTCCTAAGGGCGGCCGACCCGTGGGACCAACGCCACCCCGGATGACAGCAGGCGCCACCCCGGATGAAGGCATCTGCCCCCCGGATGAAGGCATCCGGCCCCCCGCATGACGGCATGACAGAGTCCTGCGGCTACCTTCGCATTCGCCGGACAGGCCCACAGGCCTTGGCCTAAGCTGCTCTCAACTGTCACAGCAGTGAGGCCACGTATCAATACGTCCGGCGACCCCGAAACGTTCCGGGTGTTCCCCAACTTTTTCGGCGGGGGCGTGTCCGAATCCGCCTTGTGTGTCATCCGGCGTCCGTTGTGACGCAAGAGAACTGTCCCGGTTTGCCAGGGATGTCGCACATGTCGTCAGCTCACTCCCCCGGGTGATCTGCCGCTTACCCATAGTCCGTTCGGACCATTCAAGATTGGGCCCGCTGGGGGTGTTGCGCTGTGCCCACCTTCCGTAACGTCCTCAACTGGCGGCGGTGAATATGCCGCTGCCGCCGTGGGGGAGCCTCGATTCGGGAGAGGACGGCGCCGGTATGGGCTGGGTAACCGACTGGAGTGCGCAGGCGGCCTGCCGCACTACCGATCCGGATGAACTGTTCGTTCAGGGAGCAGCGCAGAACAGGGCCAAGGCGGTGTGCACCGGATGCCCGGTGCGCACGGAGTGCCTGGCCGACGCGCTGGACAACCGCGTCGAGTTCGGCGTGTGGGGAGGCATGACGGAGCGCGAGCGCCGCGCATTGTTGCGCCGGCGGCCGACGGTGACCTCCTGGCGCCGGCTGCTGGAGACCGCGCGCATGGAGTACGAGCGGGGCACCGGTGTCGTGCCCCTGGGCGACGACGAGGTGTACGAGAACTACGCGGCGGTGAGCTGAGGGGTCCCCTCCGGGCCTCCTCGGGCTCTCGGTCCGTGACCTCCTCGTCGGGCTCTCGGTCCGTGACCTCCTCGGTCGGGCCGGACACTCCTCAGGCGTGCCTGCGTTCAGGCGCTCGCCTGGGGCAGCTCCGGCCGGTTGTCCGCGAGCCGGTTTCCGATGTCCCGCAGTCCCGTGAGGTCGTGCACATCGCCGGGGAGCGCGGCCACTTCCGCCACCGCCACCTCGGGATGGAGCGCGGTGAAGCGGTCACGCGTGCGCTGCTCGCGGGCGAGCAACTGCATACGATCCGCGTGCAGCCTCAGCAGGCCTGCGGCGAGTCGGTCCACGGACCGCTCCCCGTCCGTACCGTCCGTGGCGTCGGCGGGCGCATCGGTAGCCGCAGGCAGATCCGTCGTGGCGGGGGAGCCATCGTCGGGAGCTGGTGCACCGGACGCGGGAGAGGATGCGGGAGAGTCTGAACTGTCGTACGTGTCGGGGGAGTTACGAAGTCCAGCTTTCCCGCCCTCCTGATCCACAATGCGGGAGTCCTCAAGATTTTCCGCGGCGGCGAGCGCCCGCTCGGCCGACAGCCGGTCGGCGCCGCTGCCGTGCACCCGGTTGAGCACCAGACCGGCCAGCGGCATCTGCTCCGCCGCCAGGCGTTCCACGAAGTACGCGGCCTCGCGCAGCGCGTCCCGCTCCGGGGCGGCCACCACCAGGAACGCCGTGCCGGGCGCCTGCAGCAGCTTGTACGTCGCGTCCGCGCGCGTACGGAACCCGCCGAAGGTCGTGTCCATCGCGGCCACGAACGTCTGGACGTCCTTCAGCAGCTGTCCGCCGAGCAGCTTGCCGAGGGTGCCGGTCATCATCGACATGCCGACGTTCAGGAACTTCATCCCCGCGCGGCCGCCCAGCTTCGCCGGAGCCGTCAGCAGCCGGATCAGCCGCCCGTCCAGGAACGACCCGAGGCGCTTGGGCGCGTCCAGGAAGTCGAGCGCCGAGCGGGACGGCGGGGTGTCGACCACGATCAGGTCCCACTCGTCCCGGGCCCGCAGCTGGCCCAGCTTCTCCATCGCCATGTACTCCTGCGTGCCCGCGAAGCCCGCCGAGAGCGACTGGTAGAAGGGGTTGCTCAGGATCGCCGCCGCCCGCTCCGGGTCGGCGTGCGCCTCGACGATCTCGTCGAAGGTGCGCTTCATGTCGAGCATCATCGCGTGCAGTTCGCCGCCTGCGGAGTCGTCGATGCCCTTCACCCGGCGCGGGGTGTTGTCCAGCGAGTCGATGCCCATGGACTGGGCGAGCCGGCGGGCCGGGTCGATGGTGAGGACCACCACCTTGCGGCCCCGCTCGGCCGCGCGCAGGCCCAGGGCCGCCGCGGTGGTCGTCTTGCCGACGCCGCCCGCGCCGCAGCACACCACGATCCGGGTCTTCGGGTCCTCGATGAGCGGATCGAGGTCGAGTGCGCGCGCGGGGGTGAGGTGGTGGCGGGCCGGGTCGTGCGTGTGCGCCGGGTCCGTACGACTCATGACATCCCCTGCTTCCGACTCATGACAAGCCCCGTCTCCTGGACAGCCGGCCTCACGACACGCCCTGCTCGCGCAGTTCGCGGGCCAGTTCGTACAGGCCCGCCAGGTCCATGCCCTCGGCGAGCAGCGGCAGTTCGTGCGTCGGCAGGCCCACCTCGCCCAGCACCGCACGCTGTTCCTGCTCCAGCGCGTACCGCTCGGCGTACTCCTCGGCCTGCGCGAGCAGCGGGTCCACCAGCCGCTCGGCGTGCCCGCCGCGCCGCGCCCCGCCGAGCCCGGCGGCCGACAGTGCCCGGGCAACAGAGGAACGCGGGACCGTCCGCACGAGTTCCAGATCGGCCGCGTCCAACACCTCGGGCCGCACCATGTTCACGATGATCCGGCCCACCGGCAGCCGCGCGGAGCGCAGCTCGGCGATGCCGTCCACCGTCTCCTGGACGGGCATCTCCTCCAGCAGCGTCACCAGGTGCACGGCCGTCTCCGCCGACTTCAGCACCCGCATCACGGCCTGCGCCTGATTGTGTATCGGGCCGATCTTGGCGAGCCCGGCGACCTCGTCGTTGACGTTGAGGAAGCGGGTGATGCGCCCGGTCGGCGGCGCGTCCATGACGACGTAGTCGTACGCGAACCGCCCGGACTTGTCCTTGCGGCGCACCGCCTCGCACGCCTTGCCGGTCAGGAGTACGTCCCTCAGGCCCGGCGCGATGGTGGTGGCGAAGTCGATCGCGCCGAGCTTCTTCAGGGCCCGTCCGGCGCCCCCCAGCTTGTAGAACATCTGGAGGTAGTCCAGAAGGGCCAGTTCGGGGTCGATGGCGAGGGCGTACACCTCCCCGCCCCCGGGAGCGACGGCGATCTTCCGCTCCTCATAAGGCAGCGCTTCCGTTTCGAAGAGCTGCGCGATGCCCTGGCGGCCCTCGACCTCGACGAGAAGCGTCCGCTTCCCCTCCGTGGCCAGGGCCAGCGCGAGGGCCGCGGCCACCGTGGTCTTGCCGGTACCGCCCTTGCCGCTGACGACCTGGAGCCTGCTCACGTATTCGAGCGTAACCAGTCCGGGCGCGGTCCAAGCAGGAGGCTGTGGACAACAGGGGTCGTGGTCGGCCACCGGAGCCGTGACCGGCAGCGGCTAGAGTCGGCCGCATGACCAAGTGGGAATACGCAACCGTGCCGCTGCTCGTCCACGCGACCAAGCAGATTCTGGACACCTGGGGCGAGGACGGCTGGGAGCTCGTCCAGGTCGTGCCCGGGCCGAACAACCCCGAGCAGCTCGTGGCCTACCTGAAGCGGGAGAAGCAGAAATGAGCGCCGTCGAGGCGAAGCTGGCCGAACTCGGGCTGACCCTTCCCGAGGTCGTTCCGCCGCTCGCGGCCTACCAGCCTGCCGTGCAGTCCGGGCCGTACGTGTACACGGCCGGGCAGCTGCCGATGGTGGACGGCAAGCTTCCGGTCACCGGCAAGGTCGGCGCGGAGGTCACGCCCGAGGAGGCCAAGGAGCTGGCACGCACGTGTGCGCTGAACGCCCTGGCCGCCGTCAAATCCGTCGCCGGTGATCTGGACCGCATCGCGCGCGTCGTGAAGGTGGTCGGCTTCGTGGCCTCGGCCACCGACTTCACGGGCCAGCCGGGCGTCCTCAACGGTGCGAGCGAGCTGCTGGGCGCGGTCCTCGGCGACAAGGGCGTGCACGCGCGCAGCGCGGTGGGCGTCGCGGTGCTGCCGCTGGACGCGCCGGTGGAGGTCGAGATCCAGGTGGAGCTCGTCTAGCCCACTGTCCCCTCTCGAACATCCGCTCACCACGGGATAGCCTCCGGCCATGGCGAATGGTCAGTGGTATCCCCCGGAGTGGCCGGATCGCATCCGCGCGCTCGCGGCGGGCGCCCTCACCCCGGTCACCCCGAAGCGCGCGGCCACCGTCATGCTCCTGAAGGACACCGACGCCGGTCCCGCCGTCCACATGTTGCGCCGACGCGCCTCCATGGCCTTCGCCGGGGGCGCGTACGCGTATCCGGGCGGCGGCGTCGACCCCCGTGACGACGATCACCAGATCCGCTGGGCGGGCCCCACGCGCGCGTGGTGGGCCCACCGGCTCGGCGTCGACGAGACGGCCGCCCAGGCGATCGTCTGCGCGGCCGTGCGGGAGACGTACGAGGAGGCGGGCGTCCTCCTGGCCGGACCGACGCCGGACTCGGTGGTCGGCGACACCACGGGGGAGGACTGGGAGGCGGACCGGGCCGCCCTGGTGGCCCGCGATCTGTCCTTCGCCGAGTTCCTCGACCGCCGCGGCCTGGCCCTGCGCTCGGACCTCCTGGGTGCCTGGACGCGCTGGATCACCCCGGAGTTCGAGCCCCGCCGCTACGACACCTGGTTCTTCGTGGCCGCGCTCCCCGAGGGGCAGCGCACCCGCAACGCCTCCACGGAGGCCGACCGCACGGTGTGGATCGCGCCGGGCGAGGCGGCGGCCGCGTACGACAAGGGCGAGCTGCTGATGATGCCGCCGACCATCGCGACCCTGCGCCAGCTGATGCCGTACGCCACGGCGGCCGACGCGCTCGCCGCGGCCCCGCAGCGCGACCTGACCCCGGTCCTGGCCACGGCCCGCCTGGAGGACGGCGAGATCGTGCTCTCCTGGCCCGGGCACGACGAGTTCACCAAGCACATCCCGAACCTCCCCACCGGTGGAGCCCCCGCATGACGGACGCAGCAGCCCTTCCCGGCCAGCCCCGAGGCGGAGCCCTCTCCGGCCCCGCCACTCCCCGGGCCGTCAATGTCCTGGCGCCCAACCCCTCGGCGATGACCCTGGACGGCACGAACACCTGGATCCTGTCGGAACCCGACTCCGACCTGGCCGTCGTGGTCGACCCGGGCCCGCTGGACGGGGGACACCTCCGGCACGTCGTCGACACGGCCGAGAAGGCCGGCAGGCGCATCGCCCTGACCCTGCTGACGCACGGTCACCCCGACCACGCCGAGGGCGCCGCCCGCTTCGCCGAACTGACCGGCACGCGCGTGCGCGCCCTCGACCCGGCGCTGCGGCTCGGCGACGAGGGCCTGGCCGCCGGGAACGTGATCACCGTCGGCGGCCTGGAGCTGCGGGTCGTACCGACCCCCGGGCACACCGCCGACTCCCTCTCCTTCCACCTCCCGGCCGACCGCGCGGTCCTGACCGGCGACACCATCCTGGGCCGCGGTACGACCGTCGTGGCCCACCCCGACGGCCGCCTCGGCGACTACCTGGACTCCCTGCGGCGGCTCAGGTCGCTCACGGTCGACGACGGGGTGCACACGGTGCTCCCGGGCCACGGGCCGGTCCTGGAGGACGCCCAGGGCGCCGTCGAGTACTACCTCGCCCACCGCGCCCACCGCCTCGCCCAGGTCGAGACGGCCGTCGAGGACGGCTACCGCACCCCGGCCGAGGTCGTCGCCCACGTGTACGCGGACGTGGACCGCTCCCTGTGGCCGGCGGCGGAGCTGTCGGTGCGGGCGCAGCTGGACTATCTGGAGGAGCACGGACTGATCTAGCCGGGGTGCGCTGACGCCGGGTGGCTGAGCCGATGCCGGTGCCGGTGCCGGTACGACGTCGGGCCCCGTCTCGAGAGGAGACGGGGCCCGATGCGTACGGCCGGCAGAGCGACGTCAGCGCGAGCGCTTGGCGAGGCGTTCCACGTCCAGCAGGATCACGGCACGGGCCTCCAGGCGGAGCCAGCCGCGCTGCGCGAAGTCGGCAAGGGCCTTGTTGACCGTCTCGCGGGACGCGCCGACCAGCTGGGCCAGCTCCTCCTGCGTGAGGTCGTGGACGACGTGGATGCCCTCCTCGGACTGCACGCCGAACCGGCGGGAAAGGT
Source organism: Streptomyces deserti (assembly GCF_054782695.1). Classification (NCBI taxonomy): domain Bacteria; kingdom Bacillati; phylum Actinomycetota; class Actinomycetes; order Kitasatosporales; family Streptomycetaceae; genus Streptomyces; species Streptomyces deserti. The sequence continues at coordinate 60,857 of NZ_BAAGRZ010000008.1, read as the reverse complement.
CCAGCAGGGCGCGGGCCACCCGGCCCGGGACGTCCGAGAAGACCAGGTCGGACATCGCGTCGTTGGTCTTGCGCAGTCGGCGCGCGACCGCGCGCAGGAGCGCCGCCGCCACCTCGGGGCGGGCGTTCAGCCAGGGCTGGAGGTCACCGTGGCCGAGACCGAGCAGCTTGACCTCGGTCAGCGCGGTGGCGGTCGCGGTGCGCGGGCCCGGGTCGAACAGCGACAGCTCGCCGATGAGCTCGCCGGGGCCCACGACGGCCAGCATGTTCTCGCGGCCGTCCGGGGACGTGCGGTGGAGCTTGACCTTGCCCTCGGTGACCACGTAGAGCCGGTCTCCGGGGTCGCCCTCGTGGAACAGGGAGTCGCCCCGCGCGAGGGTCACCTCACTCATGGAGGCGCGAAGCTCCGCGGCCTGCTCGTCGTCGAGAGCCGCGAAGAGCGGATTGCGCCGCAGAACGTCGTCCACGAGTTCTCTCCTTGTCGACCTGCTCAGGGGATCTTGCTCCCCCGTGTACCAGGGGACCGTGGTGCCCATTTTGCCGGACGGTCCAAACAGTGTGATCTGTCACAAGGATGCCGTACAGGTGTCCCGGGGTACGCGGCAGGGGTCCAATTGGGGGCCGATCTTCAGGGGCCGGGGCGGATGTCGGTGCCGGGTCGTAGGCTGGCCGGGTGTCCAAATCGCCGGTGAGAGCACAGGCCGAGGGGGCTGCGCGGGTGGTTGTACGTCGCGATTCCGCTGTGGGCGAACAGAGCCCTGATGGCGGTAGGAAAACGGCGAAAGCGACAGAGAAGGCGCCGGTGAAGGATGCGGCGGCCGGGAAGAAGGCCACGCCTGCGAAGAAGGCAGCGGCGGAGAAAGCGGCCGCTAAGAAGACGGCCGCCAAGAAGGCGACGGCCAAGAAGGCGCCCGCCAGCAAGGCCGCGCCCGCTGAGGGGGCAGCTGCCGGGAAGGCGACGGTAAAGAAGGCGCCCGCCAAGAAGGCCGCGCCCGCCGAACAGGCCACGGCGAAGACGGCGACACCGAAGACGGCGACACCGAAGACGGCGACGGCGAAGAAGGCGCCCGCCAAGAAGGCGCCCGCCAAGAAGGCGCCCGCGAAGAAGGTCACCGCGGCGCGGCCGGCCGTGAAGGTCGTGAAGAAGGCCCCGCCCGCCAAGAAGGTCGTCGTCGCCCCCAAGAAGGCCACCGCCGCCGTCAAGGGCGCCGCTCCGGCGAAGACCGTCGTCAAGCCGCCCAGGAACGAGTCGCGCACCGCGCTGGTCCGCCGCGCCCGCCGTATCAACCGCGAGCTCGCCGAGGTCTACCCGTACGCCCACCCCGAGCTGGACTTCGAGAACCCGTTCCAGCTGCTGGTCGCCACGGTGCTGTCCGCCCAGACCACCGACCTGCGCGTCAACCAGACGACCCCCGCGCTCTTCGCCAAATACCCCACCCCCGAGGACCTGGCCGTCGCCAACCCGGAGGAGGTGGAGGAGATCCTTCGCCCGTGCGGCTTCTTCCGGGCGAAGACCAGGTCGGTGATAGGGCTGTCCAAAGCCCTGGTGGAGGACTTCTCAGGAGAGGTCCCGGGCCGGCTGGAGGACCTGGTCAAGCTGCCCGGCGTCGGCCGCAAGACCGCCTTCGTCGTGCTCGGCAACGCCTTCGGCCGCCCCGGCATCACGGTGGACACGCACTTCCAGCGCCTGGTGCGCCGCTGGCAGTGGACCGACGAGACCGACCCCGACAAGATCGAGGCGGCCGTCGGGGCGCTGTTCCCGAAGAGCGACTGGACGGACCTGTCGCACCACGTGATCTGGCACGGTCGCCGTATCTGCCACGCCCGCAAACCCGCCTGCGGGGCCTGCCCCATCGCCCCGCTCTGCCCGGCGTACGGCGAGGGCGAGACGGACCCGGAGAAGGCGCAGAAGCTGCTGAAGTACGAGAAAGGCGGCTTCCCGGGCCAGCGCCTGAAGCCCCCGCAGGCCTATCTGGACGCGGGCGGCAAGCCGGCCCCGCCGCTGGGGGCCGGATGACGGGCGGTCGGACGAACCCAGGCGCCGGCAGCGATCTCAGCAGCGATCCCGGCAAACGCCGGCCACGGCCCAGGAACGATCTACGGGCCGTCGGGCGTTGGATCGGGCAGGACGACGGGGGTGGCGATGACGCGCGCGAGTGATACCCAGGGCGGCCAGGTGATGCTCAGCAAAGAGGGCCTGCCCGGCTGGCTGGACCCGGTGGTGCGGGCCGTGGAGACGGTCCGGCCGGGGCAGCTGAGCCGCTTCCTGCCGCCGGAGAACGGCGCCGGGCGCCAGTCCGCCGTCCTGATCCTTTTCGGGGAGGGCGAGCGCGGGCCGGAGGTGCTGCTCATGGAGCGCGCGAGCTCCCTGCGGTCGCATGCCGGGCAGCCGTCCTTCCCCGGCGGCGCCCTCGACCCCGAGGACGGCGACCCGCAGGTCGACGGTCCGCTGCGGGCCGCCCTGCGCGAGGCCGAGGAGGAGACCGGGCTGGACCCGTCCGGTGTCCAGCTCTTCGGCGTCCTGCCCAGGCTGTACATCCCGGTCAGCGGCTTCGTCGTCACCCCGGTGCTGGGCTGGTGGCGCGAGCCGAGCCCGGTCGGGGTCGTCGATCCCAACGAGACCGCCCGGGTCTTCACAGTCCCCGTGGCGGATCTCACGGATCCCGCCAACAGAGCCACGGCGATCCACCCCAGCGGCCACCGAGGTCCGGCATTTCTGGTCGAATCGGCCCTGGTGTGGGGCTTCACGGCCGGGATCATCGACCGGCTGCTGCACTTCGCGGGCTGGGAGCGGCCCTGGGACAGAGAGAAGCAGGTCCCGCTGGACTGGCGGTCATGACAGGGTGGCCCTCGTGAACGTGCTGGACATCCTGTTGCTGGTCGCCGCCGTATGGTTCGCGATCGTCGGCTATCGCCAGGGCTTCGTCGTCGGCATCCTGTCGGTGATCGGCTTCCTGGGCGGCGGACTCGCCGCCGTGTACGTGCTGCCCGTGATCTGGGACGCCCTGACGGACAACGCGGAGGTCAGCACGACCGCCGCCATCGTCGCGGTCGTCGTCGTGATCGTCTGCGCCTCCGTCGGCCAGGCCCTGACCACCCACCTCGGCAACAAGCTACGCCGGTACATCACCTGGTCCCCGGCCCGCGCCCTCGACGCCACCGGCGGCGCCCTGGTCAACGTCGTCGCGATGCTCCTGGTCGCCTGGCTGATCGGCTCGGCCCTCGCCGGTACGACGCTGCCGACGGTCGGCAAGGAGGTCCGCAGCTCCAAGGTGCTGCTCGGCGTCTCCCGGGCGCTCCCCGACCAGGCCGACACCTGGTTCGCGGACTTCTCCTCCGTCCTCGCGCAGAACGGCTTCCCGCAGGTCTTCAGCCCGTTCGCCAACGAGCCGATCACCGACGTACGGCCCCCGGACCCGGCCCTCGCCGACAGCGCGGTGGCCACCCGCGCCCAGCGCTCCATCGTCAAGGTCATGGGCACCGCGCCGAGCTGCGGCAAGGTCCTGGAGGGGACCGGCTTCGTCTTCGCCGACCGCCGCGTCATGACCAACGCGCACGTGGTGGGCGGCGTCGACGAGCCGACCGTGCAGATAGGCGGTGAGGGCCGCAAATACGACGCCACCGTCGTCCTCTACGACTGGCGGCGTGACATCGCCGTACTCGACGTGCCGGACCTGGACGCGCCCGCGCTGCAGTTCACGTCCAAGGACGCGAGCAGCGGCGACAGCGCGATCGTCGCCGGGTTCCCGGAGAACGGGGCGTACGACGTGCGTGCCGCGCGCGTGCGCGGGCGCATCAACGCCAACGGCCCGGACATCTACCACCGCGGCACGGTCCGCCGTGACGTGTACTCGCTGTACGCGGTCGTCCGCCAGGGCAACTCCGGTGGCCCCCTGCTCACCCCGGACGGCAGGGTCTACGGCGTGGTCTTCGCGAAGTCCCTCGACGACGCCGAGACGGGATACGCGCTCACCGTGGACGAGATCCAGGAGGACATCGCCAAGGGGCGTACCGCCAACCAGCAGGTGGGCAGCGACAGCTGCGCGCTCTAGGCCCTGGGCCTAGAGCGTCAGGCGTGTCAGCCGCGCGGGTGGCGCAGACGTACCGAGACCCAGCGGGCCCGGCGGCGGAGAATCCGCGGGATCCCCACCCTCGGGTCCGTGCTCGCCATCTGCGGTGGACCGCTTCGCTGGTGGGATCCTGCACCGCCCGCCGAGCGGCGATTGCGGCTTGCGTCACTGTAGTCGTGCGTCCAGCCCATACCCCGACGTGTGCCCCTGCCCCATGGTCGATAACCGCCTCCAGGGCACTCAATTGGCCTATGCGCCGGGCAATTGGCCGTTCGTAGGACGGGCGTTCAGGTGCGGACACCGGGCGCGCTCGATCGGTCACCGATCGGGTTCGGGATCCTTCAGCCAGTTGATCAGTTCTGACGAGAACGCGACCGGGTCCTCCTCGTGCGGGAAGTGGCCGAGTCCGTCGAACAGCCGCCAGCGGTACGGGGCTTCGACGTACTCGCCGGAGCCGGCGGCGCTGCGCGTGCGCATCACGGGGTCGAGAGAGCCGTGCAGATGCAGCGTCGGCACGCGCACGGGCCGTTTCATACGGCGGTTGAACTGGATGCCGTCCGGGCGGGCCAGGGAGCGCACCATCCAGCGGTACGGCTCGATCGAGCAGTGCGCCGTGGACGGGATGCACATGGCACGCCGGTAGGTGTCCAGCGCCTTCTCGTCCGGCAGGCGCGGCCCCGACCATTCCCGGATCAGCTCGGCGACGAGCGCGCCGTCGTCGGCGGTCAGCTGCCGCTCCGGGATCCAGGGGCGCTGGAACCCCCAGACGTAGGACCCCGCGCGCGTCTGCTTGACGTCCCTCAGCATCGCCGCGCGCCAGCGCCGCGGGTGCGGCATGGAGGTGACCGCGAGCCGCCGCACCAGCTTGGGGCGCATCGCGGCCGCCGTCCACGCGAGATATCCGCCCAGGTCGTGACCGACCAGCGCGGCGTCCGGCTCGCCCAGGGAGCGGATCACGCCGGTGATGTCGAGCGCGAGGTTGGCGGGGTCGTAACCGCGCGGCGTGCGGTCGCTGCCGCCGACGCCCCGCAGGTCCATGGCGACGGCCCTGAAGCCCGCGTCGGCGAGCGCCACGAGCTGGTGCCGCCAGGTCCACCAGAACTGCGGGAAGCCGTGCAGCAGCAGTACCAGCGGGCCGTCGCCGAGCTCCGCGATGTGGAAACGCGCGCCGTTGGCGGCGACATCGCGGTGGCTCCAGGGGCCTTCCGGCCGTACGACCGAAGCGGGTTGCGCGGAGGGGGATTGCCCCGAAGGGGTGGAGGAGCCCGTCATGAGGATGAGCGTGCCACAGCCTCGATGGCTTCGGGGGTCCGGTCCTTCGGCAGTTCCGGCCGCGGGTGCGGCTTGGCCTTCTGCAGCACGCCCGCGGTCTGCTTCATCGAGGCGGCGACCTTCTGCGGGCCCTTGCTCTTCTTGGCCTTCTTCGCGAAGACCACGCCGATCAGGGCGAGGACGAGCGCGATCAGCACGTTCGCCGCGAAGGACAGCAGGAAGCAGATCGCGAGGTTCCAGTCGCTCCAGGTGCGGATGCCGTACGCCAGCGCGAAGTTCAGCATCGGCAGGGAGAACAGCAGGATCGCTGCGGCCACCGTGAACGCGCCGCCGCTTGTCGCGCCGCGCTTGACGTCCTGCTTGAGCTGCGCCTTCGCCAGCGCGATCTCGTCGTGCACCAGCGCCGACATGTCCGCCGTCGCGGAGGCGAACAGCTGGCCGATGCTGCGTTCGGCGCCGACCGGGCTGCCGTCGGGTGCGCTCATCGCGGTCTCCCTCTTCTGCTGTTGCGTGCGGTTCCGTGATCGATCGTTTTGCGTGCCTGACTGCGTACGGTCCCGTCTTTTGTGCCGTCTCGTCAGATCATGCCCGACCGTCGCGGTCCTCGCCTGCCCCGCCCGGTACTTCGGCAAGCGCGCGTCGCTCGGCTTCCTTCTCCTCGGCGATCCTGCGGTGTTCGGCGGCCTTGCGGTCGTAGATCTCCGCCATCCGCAGGTGGTACGCCGGGTCGTCCTCCTCGTAGACGTCCGGAATGCCGTCGAGGTCCTCGTCGCGCTCCTCCGCCTCCCACAGGCGGCGGTACTTGGCGTTACGTATCTTCAGCAGCACGGTCGCCAGGATGGCGGCGATCAGCGAGCCCAGCAGGACGGCGGCCTTGACCTCGTCCGTCAGGGTCGCGTCGCCCTCGAAGGCGAGTTCGCCGATGAGCAGCGAGACGGTGAAACCGATGCCCGCGAGGGTCGCCACCGCGAACACGTCGGCCCACTCCAGGTCGTCGCTGAGCGAGGCCCGGGTGAAGCGGGCCGTCAGCCACGTACCGCCGAAGATGCCGAGCGCCTTGCCGACGACGAGCCCGAGGACCACGCCAAGGGTCTCCGGCTTGGTGAACACGTCGCCGAGCGCGCCGCCGGAGACGGACACGCCCGCGCTGAACAGCGCGAACAGCGGAACGGCCAGACCCGCCGACAGGGGGCGTACGAGGTGCTCGATGTGCTCGCCGGGGGAGTGCTTCTCCATCTCCCGCCCATTCGGCCCGGCGACCTCCTGCCGGTGGCAGCGCAGCATCAGGCCCATGGCGACGCCGGCGATGGTGGCGTGGACGCCGCTGTTGTACATCAGGGCCCAGATGACGAGGGCGAGCGGGATGTACACGTACCAGCCGCGTACGCCCTTGCGCAGCAGCAGCCAGAAGACGGCGAGGCCCACGACGGCGCCGCCGAGCGCGGCGAAGTTCAGGTCGGCCGTGAAGAACACCGCGATGATCAGGATCGCGAAGAGGTCGTCGACGACGGCGAGCGTGAGCAGGAAGGCACGCAGCGCGCTCGGCAGGGATGTGCCGATGACGGCGAGCACGGCGAGCGCGAAGGCGATGTCCGTGGCGGTGGGCACGGCCCAGCCGGCCAGCGAGCCGCCGCCGGTGATGTTGGTGAGGACGTAGACGAGGGCCGGCGCGACCATGCCGCACAGCGCGGCGACGACCGGCAGCGCGGCGGCCTTGGGGTCCCGCAGGTCGCCCGCGACGAGCTCGCGCTTGAGCTCGATGCCGGCGACGAAGAAGAAGATCGCCAGCAGCCCGTCGGCGGCCCAGTGCGCGATCGACAGGTCCAGGCCGAGGGAGGCGGGGCCCAGGTGATAGTGGGCGACGCTCTCGTAGCTGTCGTGCAGCGCCGGTATGTTCGCCCAGACCAGCGCGGCGATCGCGGCGACGAGCAGGAGGACGCCGCCGACGGTCTCGGTGCGCAGCGCGTCCGCGACGAAGGTCCGCTCCGGCAGGGAGAGACGTCCGAAGATCTTGCGGGGGCTGGTGGTGCGGGGCGCGGGCACGGAAGGACCTCCAGTCGGTGGGCAGCACAGAGCGCTTGCCGACCAGACTTCCCGGCACACCTTGAGACGGTTGGAGACTGTTGTTTTGCTTAGTTTAGCTAACGGTGTTGGGTTTTGGCCAACGCGCGTCAGGCCCTACCCGGCGATTTTCACATGTAGGCACCGAAAGGGCACCCGGCGCGTCCGCTGCCGGGTGCCCTGCCGTGCGGTGATCAATCCTCGCTCGGCGCCTTGGGCAGCTTCGCCTGGATCAGGTCCATCACCGTCGAGTCCGTCAGCGTGGTGACGTCACCCAGCTGGCGGTTCTCGGCGATGTCCCGCAGCAGGCGCCGCATGATCTTGCCGGACCGGGTCTTCGGCAGCTCGGCCACCGGCAGGATCCGCTTCGGCTTGGCGATCGGGCCGAGCGTGGCGCCGACGTGGTTGCGCAGCTCGGCGACCAGGTCCTCGGTCTCGGCGGCCGTACCGCGCAGGATCACGAAGGCGACGATCGCCTGCCCGGTCGTCTCGTCCGCCGCGCCGACGACGGCCGCCTCGGCGACCGACGGGTGGGAGACGAGAGCGGACTCGACCTCGGTGGTCGAGATGTTGTGGCCGGACACCAGCATCACGTCGTCGACGCGGCCGAGCAGCCAGATGTCGCCGTCGTCGTCCTTCTTCGCACCGTCACCGGCGAAGTACTTGCCCTCGAAGCGCGACCAGTACGTGTCGATGAACCGCTGGTCGTCGCCCCAGATGGTGCGCAGCATCGACGGCCACGGCTCGGTGAGCACCAGGTAGCCACCGCCGCCGTCGGGCACCTCGTTGGCCTCGTCGTCGACGACGGTCGCGGAGATGCCGGGCAGCGGGGTCTGTGCGGACCCGGGCTTGGTCGCCGTCACGCCCGGCAGCGGCGTGATCATCATCGCCCCGGTCTCGGTCTGCCACCAGGTGTCCACGATCGGGGTGCGGTCGCCGCCGATGTGCTTGCGGTACCAGATCCACGCCTCGGGGTTGATGGGTTCACCGACGGAGCCGAGGACCCTCAGCGAGGACAGGTCGAACTTCGCGGGGATGTCGTCGCCCCACTTCATGAAGGTACGGATCGCGGTCGGCGCGGTGTACAGGATCGTCACGCCGTACTTCTGCACGATCTCCCAGAAACGGCCCTGGTGCGGGGTGTCGGGCGTGCCCTCGTACATGACCTGGGTCGCGCCGTTGGCCAGCGGCCCGTACACGATGTACGAGTGCCCGGTGACCCAGCCGACGTCGGCGGTGCACCAGTACACGTCGGTCTCCGGCTTGAGGTCGAAGACCGCCCAGTGCGTGTACGCGGCCTGCGTGAGGTAGCCGCCGGAGGTGTGCAGGATGCCCTTCGGCTTGCCCGTCGTGCCGGAGGTGTAGAGGATGAACAGCGGGTGCTCCGCCTCGAACGCCTCGGGCGTGTGCTCGGCGGACTGCCGCCCGACGAGGTCGTGCCACCACACGTCGCGGCCCTCGGTCCAGGCGACCTCCTGGCCGGTGCGGCGGACCACGAGGACGTGCTCGACGTTGCCCGCCTTCTCGATCGCCTCGTCCACGGCCGGCTTGAGCGCGGACGGCTTGCCGCGCCGGTAGCCGCCGTCGGAGGTGATGACGACCTTGGCGTCGGCGTCCTGGATGCGGGTGGCGAGCGCGTCCGCCGAGAAGCCGCCGAAGACGACCGAGTGCGCGGCGCCGATGCGGGCGCAGGCCAGCATCGCGATCGCCGTCTCCGGGATCATCGGCATGTAGACGGCGACCCGGTCGCCCTTCTGAACGCCCAGCTCCTCAAGCGCGTTGGCGGCCCTGGAGACCTCGTCCTTGAGCTCGGCGTAGGTGAGGGCGCGGCTGTCGCCGGGCTCCCCTTCGAAGTGGATGGCGACCCGGTCACCGTGACCCGCCTCCACATGCCGGTCCACGCAGTTGTACGCGACGTTGAGCCGGCCGTCCTTGAACCATTTGGCGAACGGCGGGTTCGACCAGTCCAGGGTCTCGGTGGGCTCCTTGGCCCAGGTCAGCCGGCGGGCTTGCTCGGCCCAGAAGCCGAGCCTGTCAGCCTTGGCCTGTTCATACGCCTCCGCGGTGACGTTGGCGTTCGCGGCCAGGTCGGCGGGGGGTTCGAACCTGCGCTCTTCGCGCAACAGGTTGGCCAGGCTTTCGTTGCTCACGGCATCTGCCTTTCCCAGGGTGTCCGTTGTGTCCCAGGCCACAGCTCATCAGACCGGGGGGTCCGCTGACAAGGGTCGTCGGGCAATTGGTGTAGACCTTTCGGTCGTGTTGCCCCGTGGCCCGGGTCATCCGTAGTCACGGACGCCGACCAGGCAAAGTTCAGCCTGTCTGACGCCTTTCACACCCGGCCCCTGAGGACGCGGCGCGGCCCCGCACCGGGCGGGGCCGCGCCACCGGACGCGTTCGGCGTCACGCCGTCAGGTCCGCCGCCATCACCCGGTCGAAGATCCTCTCCCCGTCCGCCTCGGTGAGCAGGTACGCCTGGGCCTCGCCCACGTGGAAGTACATCCCGTGCAGCTCCAGGTCGCCCTCCCCCAGGGCGCGGGCCACCGAGTCGTGGGCGCGCAGGTGCTCCAGCTGCTGGACGACGTTGGTCAGGCACAGCTGCTCCACCGGGTCGGCGGGCGCCCGCCCGGCCAGCCGCGGGCACGGCCGGTTGTCGTCGGTCATGCGCTCCAGGCTCGGCAGCCCGTGCCGCAGCCACCGCCTGAGCGGCGTCCGCGCGCCGTCCGGTTCGGAGCTGAGCAGCGCCTGCATGGCCCCGCACCCGGAGTGCCCGCACACCGTGATGGACCGCACCTTCAGTACGTCCACCGCGTACTCGATGGCCGCCGCCACCGAGTCGTCGCCGCTCTCCTCACCGGGTTGCGGCACGAGGTTGCCCACGTTGCGCACCACGAACAGGTCGCCCGGACCACTGGAGGTGATCATCGAGGTGACGAGCCGTGAGTCGGCGCAGGTGAGGAAGAGCTGGGACGGCCGCTGTCCCTCCCGTGCCAGCCGGGCCAGCTCGCCGCGCACCAGGGGTGCGGTGTTGCGCTGGAACGCGCTGATGCCACGCGCCAGTTCGTGCCCGCTGGTGCCGGCTCCGGTGGGCTCGGGCCGGACGGACCCCTCGTGGTGCTGCTCGGGGGACGGTGCGGACTGCGGGCATTCGCGCTGGTGGTTGCGCCAGGGCGTCCAGGGACGGCAGCGGCAGCCGGAGGAGGAGCCGGCGGTTTCGTCGGTCCCGTCGGTTCCGTCCTGCGGGTCGTGCTCGCGGAGGGCCGCGGGTTCGGCGATCTTGACTGCCGCGCGGCGGCCGGTGATCTGGACGGTGCCGCCCCGCGCGGTGTGCGTGTTCTGCCAGTCCTGCAGCGTCTCGTACGCGGCGTGGTCCATGAACGAGCCGTCCAACTCCACGACGGCGTCCGTCCCTTGGGGCACGAGATGCAGGGCCCTGCTGAGCCGGGGCACCGCGAGGAACGTCAACTGCCCTCGTACGTGTACATGATGGACTCCTTCCCTCTCTTCGTGCGTGATACGGGTGCGGGTCAGGCGGTGCAGGGCGACGCCGACGGCGACGGCGATCCCCAGCGCCACGCCCTCCAGGACACCGAAGGACACCACGCCGAGGGTGGTGACGGCGTAGACCAGCACTTCCCGGTGGCGGGTCACCGTGCGGATGTGGTGCAGGGACACCATCTGGATGCCGATGGCCATCACCAGGGCGGCGAGCGAGGCGAGCGGGATGAGCTCCAGGATCGGGACCATCAGCAGCGCGGCGACTACTACGAAAACGCCGTGCAGCATCGTGGAGTTCCGGCTGACGGCACCCGCGTGCACATTCGCGGTACTGCGTACGGCCACGCCGGCCACGGGCAGGCCGCCGAGTGTGCCGGAGACGATGTTCGCGGTGCCCTGACCGAGCAGTTCACGGTCCAGGTCGGAGCGCCGGATGTGCGGGCCGGGGCGTGCGGCCACCAGCTTGTCCACGGCGACCGCGCCGAGCAGTGACTGCACGCTGCACACCAGCGTGGTGGTGAGCACGGCCGCGACGAGGCCGAGCACGGGGCCCTCGGGCAGTCCGGCCAGGGCGTGGTTGCTCCAGGACGGCAGGTCCACCTTGGGCAGGTGCAGGCCCGCCAGGGCGGCGGCCGCGGTCGCCCCGGCGACGGCGACGAGCGCGGCCGGGACCTTGCGCAGGATGCCCCCGACCCGGCCCGGGAGCCGCGGCCAGACCAGCAAGAGCGCCAGGGTCAGCGCGCTCACCGACACGGCCGCGGGGTGCAGGTCCGCCAACTGGGCGGGCAGCGCGCGCAAGTTGTCGGGGACGGAGCTCTGCGGCGTACCGCCGAGGACGATGTGCAGCTGCGCGACGGCGATGGTGACGCCGATGCCGGCGAGCATGCCGTGCACGATGGCGGGGCTGACGGCGAGCGCGCTGCGCGCCACGCGCAGACAGCCGAGGCCCAGCTGGGCGAGACCGGCCAGGACGGTGATGGCGCAGGTGGTCCGCCATCCGTAGCGCTGGATGAGGTCGGCGGTGACCACGGTGAGCCCGGCGGCCGGGCCGCTGACCTGGAGCGGGCAGCCGCCGAGCCACCCGACGACGAGTCCGCCCACGGCGGCGGCGACGAGGCCGGCCTGCAGGGGCGCTCCGGTGGCCAGGGCGATGCCGAGGGACAGGGGAAGGGCGATCAGGAAGACCGTGATCGAGGCCGACAGGTCGGCCCCCGCGACACGGAAGCGGCGGGGGCCGCTGGGTGGCGGACTGTGGGGCGGGTGGAAGCGCGTCGTCCGAGTCGAGTCGGCGGCGCGGGCGGGGACGCAGGCTGACATGTTTCCCGTCTCCTCCGGGGCTGCGCGGTCGCGTATCTGGTGGTCCCCCGCTCGGGGGCGGGGTTCGGTCGCGGCCGTGGGTCACGGCGTACAGCGGCGGGATGCATCACAATCAGTAAACGAATCGTAATGCAGAGTAAAGGGCGAGCATAGGATTTCCGGGCAAATGGCCCAATAAGTCACTCGCAGAGGTGAAGCAGAGATTTCAATCGGCTCGTCGTACTAATTCCTTCTTTCTGCCGTGCGACCTTGGCGGCGCTGTCGGCACCCGAGAGAAGGAAGAAGGTGGGCGGATGGCCGCCACCCACAGGATCGTTACGGGCTCCGCGGTCGCCGCGGTCTGTGCCGCATCGCTCGCCGGTTGCGCGTTCGGCTCCGACGGTTCGCGGCAGGGGGCGAACGGCCCGCAGCAGGCACAACCGGCGCCGGCGCCGAAGAGTGCGTTCCGGCTGATCGGCGACGGCTCGACCGCCTACACCGGAGCGCAGCCGCATCTGCCCAGGCCCGAGCGGCTCAAGCCCGGGCAGAAGCCCCCGCAGTTCGTGGTCTTCTCCTGGGACGGCGCGGGCGAGGACGGCCAGCGGCTCTTCTCCCACTTCCGCAAGGTCGCCAAGGCGAACAACGCGACGATGACGTACTTCCTGAGCGGCGTGTACCTGCTGCCGGACGACAAGCGCGACCTGTACCGGCCGCCGCAGCACACCCCGGGCCGCTCCGACATCGGCTTCAACGACCGAAAGGGCATCGCCGCCACCGTGGAGCAGCTGCGCCTGGCGTGGCTGGAGGGCAACGAGATCGGCACCCACTTCAACGGCCACTTCTGCGGCAGCGGCGGCGGGGTCGGCGAGTGGTCGGTCAAGGAGTGGAAGGACGAGATCGCCCAGGCCAAGCAGTTCGTGAAGACTTGGAAGACCAACGCTGGCCTGAAGGACGCGGCCCCGCTGCCCTTCGACTACGACAAGGAGCTCATCGGCGCCCGCACCCCCTGCCTGGAGGGCCGGACGAACTTCCTGAAGGCCGCCCGTGAGCTGGGCTTCCGCTACGACACCAGCGGCGTCAGCGACCAGGTCTGGCCCACGAAGAAGCAGGGCTTGTGGGACGTGTCCTTGCAGCTCGTGCCGTTCCCCGGGCATTCCTTCGAGCAGCTCACCATGGACTACAACTTCATGGTCAACCAGTCGGGCACCACCACCCAGGGCGACCCCGCCAAGTACGACCACTGGGGCGACCAGATGCGGGACGGCCTGCTCCAGGGCTTCCAGCGGGCCTACGACGGCAACCGCGCGCCCCTGATCATCGGCAACCACTTCGAGTCCTGGAACGGCGGCACGTACATGCGGGCCGTCGAGGAGGTCATCGAGCAGGTGTGCACCAAGGCCGAGGTGCGCTGCGTCTCCTTCCGGCAGCTCGTGGACTGGCTGGACGCCCAGGACCCGAAGACGCTTCAGAAGCTGCGCACCCTGAAGGTCGGCGAGGCCCCGAAGCAGGGCTGGGCGTCCTTCCTCGCCGACCGCCCCGCCCCGGCCCCCAAGGGGGCGCCCGGGGTGCCGGCGGCCAAGCGGTCGCCCTGACACACCTGGGTGTCAGGCGGTCGCCACGACACCCTCACCGAGCACGAACTCGGGGTCGACCTGCGCCGCCAGGTCGGCCCCGGTGCGCTCGTTGCCCCAGGACCGGGCGTTCTTCAGGTGGAAGTGCACCATCTGGCGTGTGTAGCGCTCCCAGTCGCGCCGCTCGTACGTCGCGTCGGCGGTCGCGTGCAGCAGCTGCAGGGCGTGGCGGTTGGGCTCCTCCAGGAGGTCGAACCGGGGCGGCCGGCCCTTCTCCATGGCGCGCACCCAGTCGGAGTGCCCGACCGTCGCGAGCAGGTCGTTCCCGATCCCGGCGCGCAGGAAGTCGAGGTCGTCCTGACCGTGCACCTTGTTGCCGACGACCTTCAGGGCGATGTCGTAGTCACTGGCGTACTCCTTGTACTGGCGATAGACGGACACCCCCCTGCGGGTCGGCTCGGCGACGAGGAACGTCATGTCGAAGCGGGTGAACATGCCGGAGGCGAAGGAGTCAGAGCCTGCCGTCATGTCCACCACGACGTACTCGCCCGGCCCGTCCACCAGGTGGTTCAGGCACAGCTCCACCGCTCCTGTCTTGGAGTGGTAGCACGCGACCCCCACGTCGGCGTCCGTGAAGGGGCCGGTGACCATCAAACGGACGGCTCCGCCGTCGAGTTCCACCGGCCGGGCGCAGGCGTCGTAGACCGGGTTGTCCTCGCGCACCCGCAGCAGCCGCGAGCCCTCGCCGGGCGGCGTCGTCTTGATCATCGTCTCGGCGGAGGCGATGCGCGGGTTGGAGCCGCGCAGGTAGTCCTTGATCAGCCTCAGGTGGTCGCCCATCGCGGGCAGTGCGGCGGCCTCCGCCTCGTCGAGGCCGAGCGCGGCACCGAGGTGCTGGTTGATGTCGGCGTCGATCGCGACGACGGGCGCGCCGGTGGCCGTGAGATGACGGATGAACAGGGAGGACAGGGTCGTCTTGCCGCTGCCGCCCTTGCCCACGAAAGCAATTTTCATGTTCACCAAGGGTAGTGGAGTGATCGCTTTCCGTGGCACGCGGGCGTGAAGAAGACCACTCCATCGTGGGGCGGGCGCCCGGGGTGCGTACTGTCGTACTCATGAGTACGACAGGCGCGACCGCCGATCCTCCCCCGAGCTCCCGGAAGAGCTCGAGCGCGGGGGACCCCCTTGCAACCCTGGGCTCGCTGCCCGGCGTGGCCGAGTCCGTGGAGTCCGTGCGCAAGGCCGTGGACCGGGTCTACGGGCACCGGATCATGCGGCGCCGCAGCAACGCGATCACCTCCGAGGCGGCGCTGCGCGGCGCCCGCGGCTCGGCCGCGCTGGCCGGCGCCGACTGGGCGCTGGAGGAGGTGCGCCGCCGCAGCGACTTCAGCGGGGACGACGAGGCGCGCACCATGGGCGCGGCCCTCCGGCTGACCGCCGAGGCAGGCCAACTGCTGTCCATCTGGCGGCAGTCGCCCCTCAGGGTGCTGGCCCGGCTGCACCTGGTGGCGGCGGCGGACAAGGCCGACCACGTCGGGCGGCCCCGGCAGGAGGGCGAGCCCGTCGACGAGCCGCTGATCGGGCTGCCGCTGCCGGGCGCGGCGGAGATGCACGGCCGGCTGGAGGGCCTCGCCGAGCTGATCATCGCGGGCGGTTCGGCCCCCGCCCTGGTGACGGCCGCCGTCGTGCACGGCGAGCTGCTGGCGCTGCGGCCCTTCGCCTCCCAGAACGGCCTGGTCGCGCGCACGGCCGAGCGCATCGTCCTGGTCGGCAGCGGCTTGGACCCGAAGTCGGTGTGCCCGGCCGAGGTCGGCCACGCCGAGCTGGGCCGCGAGGCCTACCTCACGGCCCTCGACGGGTACGTCTCCGGCACCCCGGAGGGGATGGCCGCCTGGATCGCGCACTGCGGCAGGGCCGTCGAACTCGGCGCGCGCGAGTCGACGGCGGTGTGCGAGGCGCTGCAGCGCGGGGCGGCGTAAAGCGGCCTCATCGAAATACGGGCCGCAGTCGGCCTCAGCAAAATGCGGCGGTACGAGTTCTCGTACCGCCGCTGGCATGTCCACCGAGTTACCAAGCGTCCTCGATATGTGCCCATCAGGCCGGGGACTTTTGCCCGTACCTGGTGCGGCTGGCCCGTAATCGACGGGTCGACGTCGCGTGGGTGCCCGGTGTTCATGCTCGGTCCGTGGGGCCAGTTGCGTTTTGAAGGTGATCCTCTCGGATGCCCTTGGTCTCGCGGGCCGTTGAGTCCTTTGTACTCCGGAACCTGGGTAAGCGGAACCCCTCGCTGTACTTCTTTACTTTTAGGTTCAAAGAGGTGTCAATGCGGGCGAGCAGGCCAGGGGGTGTCAATCGGGCGAGCAGTCAGGCCGCCGAAGTCCGGCGCCGGTTCGCGTACCAGACGAGGCCCGCGGTGGCCGCCGCCGCGCCTATGGCGGCGACCGCGACGAGCGCGGGGCGCGGCGGTACGGAGAACGCGGGAAGCCGCTGCTTGAGCCGGACCGGCCGGTGGAAGTCCAGAATCGGCCACCCGCGCCCGAGTGCCTCGCGGCGCAGCGCGCGGTCCGGGTTCACGGCATGGGGGTGGCCGACGGACTCCAGCATCGGCAGGTCGGTCACCGAGTCGCTGTAGGCGTAGCAGCGGGAGAGGTCGTACCCCTCGGACGCGGCCAGCTCCCTGATCGCCTCGGCCTTCGTCGGGCCGTACGCGTAGTACTCCACCTCCCCGGTGAAGCAGCCGTCGTCGCCCACGACCATGCGGGTCGCCACGACCCGGTCCGCGCCGAGCAGTTCACCGATCGGCTCGACCACCTCGGCGCCCGACGTCGACACGATCACGACGTCGCGGCCGGCGGTGTGGTGCTCCTCGATGAGGGAGGCGGCCTCGTCGTAGATGATCGGGTCGATCAGGTCGTGCAGCGTCTCGGCGATGATCTCCTTGACCTGCTGGACGTTCCAGCCGCGGCACAGCGCGGACAGGTACTCGCGCATCCGCTCCATCTGGTCGTGGTCGGCGCCGCCGGCGAGGAAGACGAACTGGGCATACGCGGTACGCAGGACAGCCCTGCGGTTGATCAGCCCCCCTTGGTAGAACGACTTGCTGAAGGTGAGCGCGCTCGACTTCGCAATGACCGTCTTGTCCAGGTCGAAGAAGGCCGCTGTGCGGGCCAAGGAGTGGTTTTCCACGCCCTTGAGCATAGGGGCAGCCCATTCGGCGTAAGGTGGGCGCGTGGGTTTGCCTGAGAGGCCTCTCGGGTACACCATGGAAGTCACGGATCGTTCGCGACCGTGCTAACCCGGTCCGACTCCTCCCCCCCCGAGTCGGCCGTGGAGACGACCCCCGCTCTCCCCCCCGGCGGGGGTCGTCGCATGTCCGGGTGGGTTTTCTTCTTGTCTGCGCGGCCGGGATGCCGCTTCGAGGCGGCCACGGCCGCCGCTTTTTGATGCCCATGATCTGTCACTGTGCGTAGCCGTCGGACTGCTCTGCGGAACTCGCACATGGGGTGCGCGGGGCTAGCCCGTTTGGGTGACGGCGATATTCACAACCATCGAGTTGTCCACAGTTATCGACCAAGATCCACACGATTTCCGGGATCGCTGCACCGTGATTCCTGCGCGGCCCGCTCGCGGCGAGTTCCTGGCCGGATCTGTTTGCCGGGCGCGTATGGCCGGTTTCCGTCGGCCGCTCATATGGAGACCGCTTGCCGGTTCTTCACACGTTTGGGAATCGCGGGGCCGCAGGGGCTGCGCGAGAGATGCAGCGAAGGGGGATGCAGACCGTGCCCGGAGCCGTCACACACGATCCGCCGCCCGCCGCCTCAGGGCGGCAGAGCGGACCACTGATCGTCACCGAGGACGCCGGACTCCTCGACGACCTGCTGCGCCTGTGCGCGGCGGCCGGCGCCACACCCGAGGTCCACCACGGGGTGCCTGAACGCAGAGGCAGCTGGGAGACCGCCCCGCTCGTCCTGGTCGGCGACGACGCGGCGCGGCGCGTACGCGGGGCCGCGCGCCGGCGCGGAGTGGTGCTGGTCGGCCGGGACCAGGACGACTCCGGGGTCTGGCGCCGGGCCGTCGAGATCGGCGCCGACCACGTGCTGATGCTGCCCGACGGAGAACAGTGGCTCGTCGACCGCATCGCCGACGTCGCCGAGGGCGTCGGGCGGCCCGCCCTCACCGTCGGCGTCATCGGCGGGCGCGGCGGGGCCGGAGCGTCCACGCTCGCGTGCGCGCTCGCCGTCACCTCCGCGCGGGAGGGACTGCGCACCCTCCTCGTGGACGCGGATCCGCTCGGTGGCGGACTCGACGTACTCCTCGGTGGCGAGACGGCCGAAGGCCTGCGCTGGCCCGCGTTCGCCGCCTCGCGGGGGCGGGTCGGCGGCGGTGCCCTTGAGGAGTCGCTGCCGAAGCTGCACTCGCTGCGGGTGCTCAGCTGGGACCGCGGCGACAGCGTCGCCGTACCGCCGCAGGCCGTCCGCGCCGTGCTCGCGGCGGCCCGGCGCCGGGGCGGCACGGTCGTCGTCGACCTGCCGCGCCGCATCGACGACGGGGTGGCCGAAGTCCTCGCCCAGCTGGATCTGGGTCTGCTGGTGGTGCCCGCCGAGCTGCGCGCCGTCGCGGCGGCCGGCCGCGTCGCCTCCGCCGTCGGCATGGTCCTGCGCGATCTTCGGGTGGCGGTCCGGGGGCCGTACGCGCCCGGCCTCGACGACCGCGAGGTGGCCCGGCTGCTCGGACTGCCCCTGGCGGGCGCGGTGCCCGTCGAGGCGGGGCTGCTGTCCCCGAACGACAGCGGGCAGCCGCCCGGCGCGGCCGCGCGGGGGCCGCTCGCGCGCTTCTGCAGGGAATTCTGGGAGCGGGCGCTCATCGAGGCGGGTGCCGCGTGAGCGCGTTCGCCGGACCGGACGGTGCCGGGCTGCTCGACGGGGTGCGGCAGTGGCTGGCTGAGAGCGGGGCCGAGCCGACGCCCGCGCGGGTGGCGCAGGCCCTGCGGGAGCAGGGACGGGTGCTCGGGGACGCCGAAGTGCTCGGTGCCGCCGAGCGGTTGCGGTCCGAGCTGGTCGGCAGCGGGCCGCTGGAGCCGCTGCTCGCCGATCCGTCGGTGACCGACGTGCTGGTCTCCGCCCCCGACCGGGTCTGGGTGGACCGGGGCGGCGGACTGGAGCTGACGTCCGTCGGTTTCGCGGATGCGGCGGCCGTACGACGTCTCGCGCAGCGCCTGGCCGCCGTGGCCGGACGCCGGCTCGACGACGCCCGGCCGTGGGTCGACGCCCGGCTGCCCGACGGGACCCGCCTGCACGCGGTGCTGCCGCCGGTAGCCGTCGGCTGCACGTGCCTGTCGCTGCGCGTCGTACGGCCGCGTGCCTTCACGCTCGACGAACTGGTGGCGGCCGGCACGGTGCCGCCGGGTGGGGACCGGGTGCTGCGGGCGCTGCTGCGGGCGCGGCTGTCGTTCCTCATCAGCGGCGGGACCGGCAGCGGCAAGACGACGTTGCTGAGCGCGCTGCTGGGGCTGGTCGGGGCGGACGAGCGGATCGTCCTCGCCGAGGACTCAGCCGAACTGCGGCCGGACCATCCGCATGTGGTGCGGCTGGAGACCAGGCCCGCCAACCAGGAGGGCGCGGGGCTGGTGACCCTCGAGGACCTGGTGCGGCAGGCGCTGCGGATGCGGCCGGACCGGCTGGTCGTCGGCGAGGTGCGCGGCCCCGAAGTGGTCCATCTGCTCGCCGCGTTGAACACCGGCCACGAGGGCGGCTGCGGCACCGTGCACGCGAACGCGGCCGCCGACGTACCGGCCCGGCTGGAGGCGCTCGGCACGGCCGCCGGGCTGGACCGGGCGGCGCTGCACAGCCAGTTGGCGGCCGCGCTGTCGGTGGTCCTGCACTTGGTGCGCGACCGGGCCGGGCGGCGGCGGATCGCCGAGGTGCACGTGCTGGAGCGGGACCCCTCGGGGCTGGTGCGGACGGTGCCGGCGCTGCGGTGGGGCGCGGCGGCGTTCGCGTACGAGCGGGGGTGGGAGCGGTTGCGGGGGCTGCTCCGGAACGACGGCTGTGGAGGGGGATCGAGCGATGGACGAGACGGCTGAGCTGTCGATGGGGGCGGCCGTGGCGTGCCTCGGGGCGGCGGTCTGGCTGCTGGGTGGGCGGCAGCCCGGGGTGCGGCGGGCGCGGTTGCTGCTCGCGGGCGGTGGCGTGGTCGGCAGCGGGCCGCCCGCATGGCCGCAGCTGACCGGTGCGCTGCGGCGGCTGCGGGGGCGGCTGCGGGCCGAGTGGTGGTCGCTGGCGGCCGGGCTGGTCCTGGCGGTGCTGGGCGCGTCGGTGCTGCCGGTCGTCGCGGGGGCGGCCGGGGTGCCTCTGCTGCGCCGGGCGCGGCTCGCCCGTCAGACGAGGCGCGATCGGGAGCGCCGGGGTGACGCCGTGATCGCGCTGTGCGGGGCTCTCGCCGGGGAGGTACGGGCCGGGCGGCAGCCGGGTGAGGCGCTGATGCGGGCCGCGCGTGACTCCGACGGGCTCGGTGCGGCTCAGGCGGGGGTCCTGGCGGCGGCGCGGTTCGGCGGGGACGTCCCGGGCGCGCTCGCGGCGGCGGCACGGCAACCGGGTGCCGAAGGGCTCCGGGGACTCGCGGCGTGCTGGCGGGTGGCCGTGGACCAGGGCGCCGGGCTCGCGGCCGGACTCGACCGGCTCGAAGGCGCCCTGCGTGCCGAGCGCGACCAACGCGCCGACCTGCGTGCCCAGTTGGCGGGCACCCGCGCCACGGCCGTGATGCTCGCCGGGCTGCCGGTGCTCGGGCTCCTGCTCGGCACCGCCCTCGGCGTCGACCCGCTGCACGTGGTGCTGCACACCGGGGCGGGCCTGGGCTGTCTGCTGGCCGGCGGCGTGCTGGAGGGACTGGGGCTGTGGTGGGTGCTGCGCATCGTGCGGGGAGCGGAGGCGGCGGCGTGAACGGGGACGTTGTCCACAGGCTGTGGGCGGCCGTGGGGGTGGTGCTGCTGCTCGGATGGCTGGCGCGGTCGCTGTCGGCGGTGCGGCGGGAGCGCAGGGTGCGGCGGCGCGTGGCCGCGCTGCTGGCCGTGCAGACGCCGGCGGCTGCCCCGCGCCTCGCGGTGGGGAACGCGGCGCGCAGATGGCTGCCCCTGGCGGGTGTGGCATGCGCCGGGTGGGTGCTGGTCGGCGGCCTCGCGGGAGTAGCGGTGGGGCTGGTGGCCGCGGTCGCGCTGGGGCGATGGCGACTGCGGCAGGCGGTCACCGGCACGCCCGCCGGGGACTGCGACGCCGCTGAGGCGACGCGTCAACTACCGCTTGCCGCAGACCTGTTGGCGGCCTGTATCGCGGCGGGCGCCGGTCCGGTGATCGCGGCGCAGGCCGTGGGCGAGGCCCTGGGCGGGCCTGTCGGGGAGGTGCTGGCGCGGGGCGCGGCGGAAGTGCGGCTCGGTGGGGAACCGGGCGCGGCCTGGCGGCGGTTGGCCGCGACACCGGGCGCCGGACCTCTGGCCCGGTTGCTGGAGCGGGCCGACGTCTCCGGACTGCCTGCCGCCACACCGGTCGCACGGCTCGCCGCGGAGGCCCGCGCCGACTGGACACGCACCGCGACGGCACGGGCCCGGCGGGCGTCCGTCCTGGTCACCGCGCCGGTGGGGCTGTGCTTCCTGCCCGCGTTCATCGCGGTCGGGGTGCTGCCGCTGGTGATCGGGCTGGCGGGTGGGGTGTCGGGAGGGGGTGGTGGATGACGGAGCGGGATGCCGGGGGTCGGTGAGCGCCGGCACGCAGGACAAGTGGGCAGCAGCGAGCAGCAGTTCGACAGGACCTTTGTCACTTCGACAGGACCTTTGTCACTTCAACGGGACTCTTCCTTACGGGGGTTGAGATGTATCAGGCGGTACGGGCACGGCTGCGTGCCCTGGTGTGCAAGGCGCGCGCGGCGGTGCGCAGGGACGCGGGGATGGTCACCTCCGAGTACGCGATGGGCATCGTGGCGGCGGTGGCGTTCGCCGTGGTGCTCTACAAGGTGGTCACGAGCGGCACGGTCAGCGCGGAGTTGCAGAACATCGTGAAGCGGGCGCTCGATGCGCGGATGTGAGCGCGGTGCGGGCGCAGGGGCAGGGGCAGGCGCGGGCGCGCGTGTCGGTGCGGATGCGGATGCGAATGGGGGCACGGGTGATGAGGGGTTCGTGACGGCGGAGTCGGCCGTGGTGCTGCCCGTGCTGGTGTTGTTCGCGGCGGCGCTGGTGTGGGGGCTGCTGGTGGTGGTCGCGCAGATCCAGTGCGTGGACGCGGCGCGGACCGGCGCTCGTGCGGCGGCCCGTCAGGATCCGCCGGGCGCGGTCGTCGAGGTGACCCGCGAGGTGGCACCGCCCGGGGCGGAGGTCACGGTCAGCCAGGAGGCGGACCAGGTCCGTGTCGTCGTCGTTGCCGAGCCGCCGGTCCTGCATGGCCTGCCCTTCGATGTGCGGGAGGAGGCCGTGGCGTCGGTGGAGGTGGGGTCGTGAGGGGGATTTTGGGGAAGCGGTGGTCGGCCGGCGGCGTTCGGTGTCCTGACCGCGGCTCCGCCACCGTCTGGAGCGTCGGGATCATCGCCGTCCTGTGCGTCGTCTTCGGCCTCGCACTCGCCCTGGGGCAGGCCGTCGTGACCCGGCACCGTGCGGCCGGGGGCGCGGATCTCGCGGCGCTCGCGGCGGCGGATCACTGGGCGGAGGGCGAGGCGGCGGCCTGTGGACGGGCGGGCCGGGTGGCCCGGGCGCAGGCCACGCGGCTCGTGCGGTGCGCGATCGTCGGTGACGTCTCGGACGTGACGGTGGCATCCGGGCGGGGGCCGTTCGCGGCGGAGGTCAGGGCCCGGGCGGGTCCTGCGGAGGCCGTGGGGCGGGCGGAGCCGGGTCCGTCGACGGGGCCCGCTGGCCAGGTTCCCCCGACGGGCGCCGCTGGCGTCCCGGTACCGCCGGCGGCCCACTCCGGTCCCCCTCAGCCGGCGGTCCACTCCGGTCCTCATCAGTCGGCGGCTCGTCCCGGCCCTCTTCAGCCGCAGCCTCCTCCTTCGGCGCCCCCTCCAGCAACACCGTGAGCAGTCGTACAGCGCCCCGCTTGTGCAGCGGATCGTTGCCGTTGCCGCACTTGGGGGACTGGATGCAGGACGGGCAGCCGGCGTCGCACTCGCAGGAGGCGATGGCCTGGTGGGTGGCGGTGAGCCAGGCGCGGGCGGTGTGGAAGGCGCGTTCCGCGAAGCCCGCGCCGCCGGGGTGGCCGTCGTACACGAAGACGGTGGGCAGGAGCGTGTCGGGGTGCAGTGGGATCGACACGCCGCCGATGTCCCAGCGGTCGCAGGTCGCGAAGAGCGGCAGCATGCCGATCGACGCGTGCTCGGCGGCGTGCAGGGCGCCGCCGAGGATCTCCGGGTTGATCCGGGCCCGGTCCAGCTGGTCCTCGGTGACCGTCCACCACACGGCACGGGTGCGCAGCGTACGGGGAGGGAGGTCGAGTTTGGTCTCGCCCAGCACCTCGCCGGTGATGAGGCGGCGGCGGAGGAAGGAGACGACCTGGTTGGTGACCTCGACGGAGCCGTAGCACAGGCGGCCGTCCCCCCACGGGACCTCGATGTCCGTCTCCAGGACGGAGATCGACGTGGTGTCGCGGGCGACCGTGGAGTACGGCGGGCTGGCCTCCTCGACCAGGGCGACGGAGTCCTCCAGGTCCAGTGACCGCACCAGGTACGTGCGGCCCTGGTGCAGGTGGACCGCGCCCTCGTGCACCGTGGAGTGGGCGGCGCCCGCGTCGACGGTGCCCAGCAGGCGGCCCGTACCGGCCTCGACGACCTGGACCGGCTGTCCGCCTTCCCCGCGGATGTCGGTCAGGTCCGCGGCCCGCTCCCGGCGGGTCCAGTGCCAGGCCTTGGCCCGGCGGCGCAGCAGCTTCGCGGCCTCCAGCTGGGGGAGGAGCTCCTCGCAGGCGGGGCCGAACAGGTCCAGGTCCTCGTCCGTGAGGGGCAGCTCCGCCGCCGCCGCGCACAGGTGGGGGGCCAGCACGTACGGGTTGTCGGGGTCGAGGACCGTGGACTCCACCGGCTGGTCGAACAGGGCCTCGGGGTGGTGGACGAGGAAGGTGTCCAGCGGGTCGTCGCGGGCGACCAGGACGGCCAGCGCTCCCTGCCCGGACCGTCCGGCCCGGCCCGCCTGCTGCCACAGGGACGCGCGCGTGCCCGGATAGCCGGCGATGACGACCGCGTCCAGGCCGGAGATGTCGATGCCGAGTTCCAGGGCGTTGGTCGCGGCGAGGCCGAGGAGCTCGCCGGAGTGCAGGGCGCGTTCCAGGGCGCGGCGCTCCTCGGGGAGGTAGCCGCCACGGTAGGCCGCCACGCGCCGGGCCAGGGAGCGGTCGACCTCGGCGAGGCGTTCCTGGGCGATGACGGAGATCAGCTCCGCGCCGCGCCGGGAGCGGATGAAGGCGACCGAGCGGACGCCCTGCACGGTGAGGTCGGTCAGCAGGTCGGCGGCCTCGGCGGTGGCCGTGCGGCGGACGGGTGCGCCCTTCTCGCCCTCCATCTCCGTCAGCGGGGGTTCCCAGAGGGCGAACACCAGTTCACCGCGCGGGGAGGCGTCGTCGGCGACCTCCACCACCGGCAGGCCGGTGAGGCGGCGGGCGGCCACCGCGGGCTCGGCGGCGGTCGCCGAGGCCAGCAGGAAGACGGGTGAGGCGCCGTAGCGGGCGCACAGGCGGCGCAGTCGGCGCAGCACCTGGGCGACGTGCGAGCCGAAGACGCCCCGGTAGGTGTGGCACTCGTCGATGACGACGTACTTCAGCGACTTCAGGAAGGAGGCCCAGCGCGGGTGGGAGGGGAGGATGCCGCGGTGCAGCATGTCCGGGTTGGTCAGCACGTAGTTGGCGTACTGGCGGATCCACTCGCGTTCCTCGAACGGGGTGTCGCCGTCGTAGACCGCGGCGCGCACCGAATGGCCCAACGGGTGTGAAAGTTCCTTCACGGATCGGCACTGGTCCGCCGCAAGCGCCTTCGTGGGCGCCAGGTAGAGGGCGGTGGCGCCGCGGCCGTTCGGGGCCTCGGCGCCGTCCAGGAGCGTCGACAGGACCGGCACGAGGTACGCCAGGGACTTGCCGGAGGCGGTGCCGGTGGCGACGACGACCGAGTGGCCGTCCAGGGCGTGCTCCGCCGCGCGTGCCTGGTGGGCCCAGGGCTGCTGGATGCCCGCGGCCTGCACGGCTGCGATGACCTCGGCGCGGATCCGGTCCGGCCAGACGGCATGGCGACCCTCACGCGGGGGCAAGTGCTCCGTATGAGTAATGCGCGAAGCCCGGCTCGGCCCGGAGGCGAGCCGGTCCAGGACCGCGCCCGGCGCCGGTCGGGAGGCGGGGTCCGTCGGGGGTCGATCGGATCGGTGATTCTTGGCCATCGGCACCGAGTGTGTCACTGGCGTGACGGACAATGGGGCCAAGGCGTCGTGCACGCCTGCCGGTAAGTGATTGAATGCCATCGCGGCTGGCGAACCGTCCAGGGGCCGAAGCCGAGATGCCCCAAGGGCGACCGCTCGATAGCAAGGTGCTGGAGGATCCGTGGACCTGTCCCTGTCGACCGAGACCATGGGCGATCGCACGATCGTCAGGGTCGGTGGCGAAATCGACGTATATACCGCGCCCAAGCTGCGCGAGCAGCTGGTCGAGCTGGTGAACGACGGCAGTTTCCACCTTGTCGTCGACATGGAAGGTGTGGACTTCCTCGACTCCACCGGCCTCGGCGTGCTGGTCGGCGGCCTCAAGCGCGTGCGGGCCCATGAGGGCTCCCTGCGCCTGGTCTGCAACCAGGAGCGCATTCTGAAGATCTTCCGCATCACCGGCCTCACCAAGGTGTTCCCGATTCACACCTCGGTCGAGGAAGCGGTGGCGGCGACCGACTGATCACCTGCCCCGGGCCGCGTGCCCGGGGCAGGAGATGTTCGGCGAGACGTTCGGAAAGTGAACAGCGAGGGGGCCCGGGCTTTCGGCGGCCCGGCCGCCTCGACAGCACGCCCGTAGTTGCGAGGGGGATGCATGGCCACCGTTGAGCTCCGCTTCAGCGCGCTGCCCGAGCACGTCCGGACCGCCCGGCTGGTGGCGGCAGCGGTGGCGCGCAGGGCCGGAGTGGACGAGGCCGTCCTCGACGAGGTCAGGCTGGCCGTCGGCGAGGCCTGCAGCCGGGCCGTCGGACTGCACCAGACCAGCGGAATCTCGGCGCCGGTGAAGGTGCTGCTGATCGAGGAGGAGAAACAGTTCTCCATCGAGGTCGGCGACGAGGCCCCGCACGCCGCCCCCGGTGAGCGGGCGCCGGGCGCCGGGCCCGGTGACGGCGACGTGGAGGCCGACGAGGACGAGATGGGCCTCGCGGTCATCAGCGGGCTCGTCGACGACGTCGAGGTCACCACAGGGGAGCAGGGCGGACAGATCCGCATGAGGTGGCCGACCACGCCGCCGGCCACGCTGCTTCCCTGACCTAGTCACCTCGTCACCTGGTTCCCTTCGTTCACCTCGTTCACTGCGCAACTATTTCTGTTCCGAAGGGCCCCACTCGTTGGGGCCCTTCGGCATGTGCGGCTGTCGGTGCCCGCGTTTACAGTGGTTCCTGTGCGGTTCATTGCGTGAATTCGTTCACGATCATTCGTGCGCCCAATAGGCGATCTATGAGGTCGTGCGCGAATGCTTTGAGGGCGTTACCGATTTCGCCAATTCGATTTATCGCGCACTGTTTTGATCAGGTTCCGGTACCTACAATCCCGTCCACATCTTGAGCTCAGCCCAAGCGTCAAGGAGGACGAATGGCGGGGCTTTCCATCTCACATCAGTCGGGCCACCCCACAGACCTCGCAGCCGCCGTGCTGACCGACGACAACCGCGTGCTCGTGGCGGTCATCGCGGTCGTGGCCCTGGCGGCGCTCGTGGTCGCGGGCGTCCTGGTGCGCCAGGTGCTCGCGGCCGGCGAGGGCACCGACAGCATGAAGAAGATCGCGGCAGCGGTCCAGGAGGGCGCCAACGCCTATCTGGCCCGTCAGCTGCGCACGCTCGGCGTATTCGCCGTGATCGTTTTCTTCCTGCTCATGCTGCTGCCCGCGGACGACTGGAATCAGCGTGCCGGACGGTCGGTGTTCTTCTTGATCGGCGCGGCGTTCTCGGCGGCCACCGGCTATATCGGCATGTGGCTGGCCGTACGCAGCAATGTGCGCGTCGCCGCGGCGGCGCGCGAAGCGACACCGGCGGCGGGCGAGCCGGAAAAGGATCTCACCGCCGTCTCGCACAAAGCGATGAAGATCGCATTTCGCACGGGCGGCGTCGTCGGCATGTTCACGGTGGGGCTCGGCCTGCTGGGCGCCTCCTGCGTGGTGCTGGTGTACGCGGCCGACGCGCCGAAGGTGCTCGAGGGCTTCGGCCTCGGCGCGGCGCTCATCGCGATGTTCATGAGGGTCGGCGGCGGCATCTTCACCAAGGCCGCCGACGTCGGCGCCGACCTGGTCGGCAAGGTCGAGCAGGGCATTCCGGAGGACGACCCGCGCAATGCCGCGACCATCGCCGACAACGTGGGCGACAACGTCGGCGACTGCGCGGGCATGGCGGCCGACCTCTTCGAGTCGTACGCCGTGACCCTGGTCGCCGCGCTGATCCTGGGCTCGGCCGCCTTCGGTGACGCCGGGCTCGCCTTCCCGCTGCTCGTGCCCGCGATCGGTGTGATCACGGCCATGATCGGCATCTTCGCGGTGGCGCCGAGGCGCGCCGACCGCAGCGGCATGACCGCGATCAACCGCGGGTTCTTCATCTCCGCGGTGATCTCGCTCGTACTGGTGGCGGCGGCCGTCTTCATCTACCTGCCCGGGAAGTACTCCGAACTCGACGGCGTCACCGATGCCGCGATCACGGGCAAGAGCGGCGACCCGCGGATCCTCGCGCTCGTCGCGGTGGCCATCGGCATCGTGCTGGCCGCCCTGATCCAGCAACTGACCGGCTACTTCACCGAGACCACCCGGCGGCCCGTGCGGGACATCGGCAAGACCTCGCTGACGGGGCCCGCCACCGTCGTCCTCGCCGGTATCTCCGTCGGGCTCGAGTCGGCCGTCTACACCGCCCTGTTGATCGGCCTCGGCGTGTACGGGGCGTTCCTGCTCGGCGGTGCGTCGATCATGCTGGCACTGTTCGCGGTGGCGCTGGCCGGCACCGGCCTGCTCACCACGGTCGGTGTGATCGTCGCGATGGACACCTTCGGGCCCGTCTCCGACAACGCGCAGGGCATCGCCGAGATGTCCGGCGACGTCCAGGGCGCGGGCGCCCAGGTGCTCACCAACCTGGACGCGGTCGGCAACACCACCAAGGCGATCACCAAGGGCATCGCGATCGCCACGGCCGTGCTCGCCGCGGCGGCGCTGTTCGGGTCGTACCGCGACGCGATCATCACCGGGGCGCGGGACGTGGGCGAGCAGCTGTCCGGGTCGGGGGCGCCGATGAGCCTGATGATGGACATCTCGCAGCCCAACAACCTGGTCGGCCTCATCGCGGGCGCGGCGGTCGTCTTCCTCTTCTCGGGGCTGGCGATCAACGCGGTGTCGCGGTCGGCGGGTGCGGTGGTCTTCGAGGTGCGGCGGCAGTTCCGCGAGAAGCCCGGGATCATGGACTACACCGAGAAACCGGAGTACGGAAAGGTCGTCGACATCTGCACCAAGGACGCCCTGCGTGAACTCGCCACCCCCGGTCTGCTCGCCGTGATGGCGCCCATCTTCATCGGGTTCACGCTCGGCGTCGGGCCGCTGGGCGCGTTCCTGGCGGGCGCGATCGGCGCGGGCACGCTGATGGCGGTGTTCCTCGCCAACTCCGGTGGCGCCTGGGACAACGCGAAGAAGCTCGTCGAGGACGGCCACCACGGCGGCAAGGGCAGCGAGGCCCACGCGGCCACCGTCATCGGCGACACCGTCGGCGACCCCTTCAAGGACACTGCCGGTCCCGCGATCAACCCGCTGCTGAAGGTCATGAACCTGGTGTCGCTGCTGATCGCCCCCGCAGTGATCAACTTCTCGTACGGCGCCGACAAGAGCATCGGGGTACGGATCCTGATCGCGGCCCTCGCGTTCGTCGTGATCGTCGGCGCGGTCTACGTCTCCAAGCGCCGCGGCATCGCCATGGGTGACGAAGACAGCGCCGAACGGGAATCCAAGTCGGCTGACCCCGCGGTGGTTTCGTAGGCCACCTCGTAGGTCCTCGGACAAGCTCCAGCTCAAGGTGCGGGCGGGCGGTGCGCGTTGACGCGTCGCCCGCCCGCTCTGTGTCTGTTCACACCCTTCACCGTGAGCCTTCTCTCTCTTGGTGCAAATGGTTACAAAAAGGTCTTAATAGTCGTTCGGCATGCGGTTGTAGCCCATCTGGCGTGTATGTTCCGGGGCCGAGAGAGCCATGGAAGGGACCAATCCGGTGAACAAGAAGCTCGCGGCCGCACTGTCCGGCGGTGCGGTACTGGTACTGGCGCTGTCGGGATGCGGCGGCGACGACAACGACAAGCTGGACTCCTGGGCGAAGCAGGTCTGCGACGCGGTGCAGCCGCAGGCCAAGAAGATCGAGGCCGCCAACGCCGCGATCCAGAAGGAGACCTCGGACAACAGCACTCCGGAAGAAGTCCAGAAGACCGACTCGCAGGCCTTCCAGGACATGTCCGACGCCTACAAGGCGATCGGCGCCGCCGTCCAGAAGGCCGGTGCGCCCGACGTCGAGAACGGCGAGAAGAAGCAGAAGGACGCCGTGACGGAGCTCAACGGCATCTCCTCCTCGTACGCGTCCCTGAAGAAGCAGGTCGACGCGCTCAACACCAAGGACCAGGCGAAGTTCGCCGACGGCCTCAAGGACATCGCCACCGAGCTGGACAAGCTCAGCAAGAGCGGGAACGACGCCCTGCGCACGCTCGAGGAGGGCGACGTCGGCCAGGCCATGGCCAAGCAGCCCAGCTGCAAGGCGGCGACCGGGTCGGCGTCGGCCACGGCGGGCTGAGAGCCGGGCCCGGCTGCGGCGCCCCGGCTTGAGAGCCGCTCGAAGCTGAGCCCCGCCTCAGGCTGGGCGCCGAACAGGAGGAGCGGTCGTTCGTCAACCGAAACAGGCCCCGGTACGCGCGCGTGCCGGGGCCTTGCCGTTCCGAACGGCCAGAATGGGGGGCGTGAGCAACGCCAGCCAGTCACCCCAGCCCGCCCTGCCCTCCTCCGACCGCCCCGACGTCGCCGCCCGGCTCCGGGACGCGCTGCTCGGAGCCTCCTTCACCGCCGACGGATTGCTCGAACTGCTCGGCGCCCCGGCGTACGCGGCGCTCGCACGCGGTGAGACCGTCCCCGCGCTCCGGGCGACCCGCGGGGACACGCCGCTGGAGATGCTCGTACGGCTGTTCCTGCTTCAGCAGCCGGTACGGCACGCGCGCGTGGCGGAGGTCCTGCCCGTCGACGCGTGCCTGGAGAGCGGCTGGCTGGTGCGCGTCGGCGGGGACTCAGGCGGGGACTCCGGCGGGGACGACGTCGCCGCGACCGTGGACGTACGGCCGTACGGCGGGCTCGACGGCGAGGACTGGTTCATCGTGTCCGACCTGGGCTGCGCGGTCGGCGGCGCCGGCGGCATCGGCAAGCGGGACGAGGGAGTGGTCCTCGGGGTCGGCGGGGCGTCCACGACGCTGGCCGGGATCACCGTCCGGACTCCCGTCGCCTCCGCGCTCGACCTCGGCACCGGCTCCGGCATCCAGGCGCTGCACGCCGCGCAGCACGCCACGCGCGTGACGGCGACCGACGTCAATCCGCGCGCCCTGCACATCGCCGCGCTCACGCTCGCCCTGTCCGGCGCCCCGGCCGCCGATCTGCGGGAGGGGTCGCTGTTCGAGCCGATCAGGGCGGACGAGACGTACGACCTGATCGTGTCGAACCCGCCGTTCGTGATCTCGCCGGGTGCCCGGCTCACCTACCGCGACGGCGGGATGGGCGGGGACGATCTGTGCCGCGCGCTCGTTCAAGGGGCAGGGGAACGGCTGAACGTGGGCGGGTTCGCGCAGTTCCTCGCCAACTGGCAGCACGTGGAAGGGGAGGACTGGCAGGACAGGGTCAGGTCGTGGGTGCCTCGCGGGTGCGACGCCTGGATCGTGCAGCGCGAGGTGCAGGACATCACTCAGTACGCCGAGCTGTGGCTCCGGGACGCGGGGGACCACCGTGGTGACGTGGCCGAGTACCAGGCGCGGTACGACGCATGGCTCGACGAGTTCGAGGCGCGCAAGGTGAAGGCCGTCGGCTTCGGCTGGATCACGCTGCGCAGGACGGACTCCGCCGCACCCTCGATCACCACGGAGGAGTGGCCGCATCCGGTCGAGCAACCGCTCGGTGAGACGGTCCGCGCGCACTTCGACCGGCTCGACTACCTGCGGACGCACGACGACGCGGCCCTGCTCGAAGCGCACTTCAAGCTGGCCGCCGAGGTCGTCCAGGAGCAGGTCGGGCTGCCCGGCGCCGAGGACCCCGAGCACGTCGTGCTGCGCCAGAACCGCGGCATGCGCCGGGCCACGAAGGTGGACACCATCGGCGCGGGCTTCGCGGGCGTCTGCGACGGCACGATGAGCGCGGGCCGGATCCTGGACGCCATCGCCCAGCTCGTCGGCGAGGACCCGGTGCTGTTGCGCGACCGCACGCCGGCCCAGATCCGGCTGCTGATCGAGCAGGGGTTCCTGGAGCCGGCCGGCTGAGACGGGAGGGCGGCTCCGGCGCAGACGCGAGGCGCCCCGGCCAAGACGCGACGGTGCCCCGACGAAGAGGGTGCGGTGCGAAGAAGGTGCTCTGGGAAGAAGGGGGGCGACGAAGAAGGTGCCCCTCGAAGAAGATGTCCCGACGAAAAGACGCCCGGACGAAGACGTGAGGGCGGGGCTCCGACAAAATCACGCCGATTTGGGCAGCTCGTCCGGACGGGTCGCAAGGGGCGGTCGGCCGTGATCCACAGGCTCGTCGGTCCGGCGTTCACCTCAGGTTCGCCTGTCCGCCGCCCGTGCGTGTCAGTCTCCCGGGGCTGGGCACACGCGGACCGGAGACAAGGGGCACGGGGGGCCATGGAGAGCGGACCGGCGATCTTCGCGGGAATGGTGTTCTCCCTGTTCGGAGGCGGACTGCTGGTGTGGACCGCGGCCCGTGTGCGGCACCACCGGCCCGTCGCCCAGGGTGTGAGCCCCGTCGCATCGGTGACCCTCGCGAGCCTCGCCGCGGTGATCACTGTGACCCTCGGCGTATGGTGCTTCACCCGCGTCTGACCACCCGGAGGCGCCGCGGCCCTCGGTAACCAGAAGGTCGCGCTCCGCATGGGGCCCCGAGAGCACCCGGTACTCCGTGCGGCAGGAATAGTGGTAGTCGGGTTACCGTTCGAGTGGCCGTTGCGGGCTTTTCCCGTTTGACACGGGGGCGGGATGTACCGTCACACTCCGCAGCGTCACCACCCCCCGACCCCGGGAGCACAGGCCTGGGGAGGCCCCAGCGTCGACCGGAGAGAAGAGCGAAGTTGTCCCCGACCAGCGAGACCGCGAAGGGCGGCCGCCGACTCGTCATCGTCGAGTCGCCTGCCAAGGCGAAGACGATCAAGGGCTATCTCGGCCCCGGCTACACCGTCGAGGCGAGCGTCGGGCACATTCGCGACCTTCCCAACGGCGCCGCGGAGGTGCCCGAGAAGTACACCGGCGAGGTCCGCCGCCTCGGTGTGGACGTCGAACACGACTTCCAGCCGATCTATGTGGTCAACGCCGATAAGAAGGCGCAGGTCAAGAAGCTCAAGGACCTGCTGAAGGACTCCGACGAGCTCTACCTCGCCACCGATGAGGACCGCGAGGGCGAGGCCATCGCCTGGCACCTCCAGGAGGTCCTCAAGCCCAAGATCCCGGTCAAGCGCATGGTGTTCCACGAGATCACCAAGGACGCGATCCGGGAGGCCGTGGCCAACCCGCGTCAGCTCAACCAGAAGCTGGTCGACGCCCAGGAGACCCGCCGCATCCTCGACCGTCTCTACGGCTACGAGGTCTCGCCGGTGCTGTGGAAGAAGGTCATGCCGCGGCTGTCCGCCGGCCGCGTGCAGTCCGTCGCCACCCGGCTCGTGGTGGAGCGGGAACGCGAGCGCATGGCTTTCCGTTCTGCTGAGTACTGGGACCTGACGGGCACCTTCGCGACCGGCCGCGCGGGAGATCCGTCGGACCCGTCGTCGCTGGTCGCCCGCCTGCAGACCGTCGACGGCCGCCGGGTCGCGCAGGGCCGCGACTTCGACTCCCTGGGACAACTCAAGAGCGCGAACATCCTCCACCTCGACGAGGCGACCGCCCGCGCCCTGGCCGCCGCCCTGGAGAACACCCGCTTCTCCGTGCGGTCCGTCGAGTCCAAGCCGTACCGCCGCTCGCCGTACGCCCCGTTCCGTACGACGACGCTGCAGCAGGAGGCCAGCCGCAAGCTCGGCTTCGGCGCGAAGGCGACCATGCAGATCGCGCAGAAGCTGTACGAGAACGGCTACATCACGTACATGCGTACGGACTCCACGACCCTGAGCGACACGGCCATCGCCGCCGCCCGCGCCCAGGTCACGCAGCTGTACGGCGCCGACTACCTGCCGCCGCAGCCGAGGACGTACGCCGCCAAGGTCAAGAACGCGCAGGAGGCGCACGAGGCCATCCGGCCCTCGGGTGATCGTTTCCGCACGCCCGCCGAGACGGGACTGACCGGCGACCAGTTCAAGCTCTACGAGCTGATCTGGAAGCGGACCGTCGCCTCCCAGATGAAGGACGCCACGGGTAATTCCGTGACGGTGAAGATCGGTGGCACCGCCGCCGACGGCCGGGACGTCGAGTTCAGCGCGTCCGGCAAGACGATCACCTTCCACGGCTTCCTGAAGGCGTACGTCGAGGGCGCCGACGACCCGAACGCCGAGCTGGACGACCGCGAGCGCCGGCTGCCGCAGGTCGCCCAGGGCGACGCCCTGACCGCCGAGGAGATCACGGTCGACGGGCACGCCACCAAGCCCCCGGCCCGCTACACGGAGGCCAGCCTGGTCAAGGAGCTGGAAGAGCGCGAGATCGGCCGCCCGTCGACGTACGCGTCGATCATCGGCACGATCCTCGACCGCGGCTACGTGTTCAAGAAGGGCACGGCCCTGGTGCCGTCCTTCCTGTCCTTCGCCGTGGTCAACCTCCTGGAGAAGCACTTCGGGCGGCTCGTCGACTACGACTTCACCGCCAAGATGGAGGACGACCTCGACCGCATCGCCCGGGGCGAGGCGCAGGCCGTGCCGTGGCTGAAGCGGTTCTACTTCGGCGAGGGCGTCAGCAACGGTGACGCGGCCGACGCCGGCAACGGCGACGGGGACCACCTCGGCGGCCTCAAGGAGCTGGTGACCGACCTGGGCGCGATCGACGCACGCGAGGTGTCGTCGTTCCCGGTGGGCAACGGCATCGTGCTGCGGGTCGGGCGCTACGGCCCGTACATCGAGCGCGGCGAGAAGGACACCGAACAGCACCAGCGCGCCGACATCCCCGATGACCTGGCGCCGGACGAGCTGACCGTCGAGCTCGCGGAGGAGCTGCTCGCCAAGCCGAGCGGCGACTACGAGCTGGGCACCGACCCGGCGACCGGCCACACGATCGTCGCCAAGGACGGCCGCTACGGCCCGTACGTCACGGAGATCCTCCCCGAGGGCACCCCGAAGACGGGCAAGAACGCGGTCAAGCCGCGCACGGCGTCCCTCTTCAAGTCGATGTCCCTGGACACGGTGACCCTCGAGGAGGCGCTGAAGCTGATGTCGCTGCCGCGCGTCGTCGGCACCGACACCGACGGCCAGGAGATCACCGCGCAGAACGGCCGCTACGGCCCGTACCTGAAGAAGGGCACGGACTCGCGGTCCCTGCAGTCCGAGGACCAGCTCTTCACGATCACGCTGGAGGAGGCGCAGGCGATCTACGCCCAGCCCAAACAGCGTGGCCGGGCGGCCGCCAAGCCGCCGCTGAAGGAGCTGGGCACCGACCCGGTCAGCGGCAAGCCGGTCGTCGTCAAGGACGGCCGTTTCGGGCCGTACGTCACCGACGGGGAGACCAACGCGACCCTGCGCTCCGGCGACAGCGTCGAGACGATCACCCCGGAGCGCGGCTTCGAGCTGCTCGCCGAGAAGCGCGCGAAGGCGCCCGCCAAGAAGACGGCGAAGAAGACCGCCGCGAAGAAGGCCCCGGCCAAGAAGGCGGCGGCCGCGAAGAAGACGACGGCTGCCAAGAAGACGACCACGGCGAAGAAGACCACCGCCAAGAAGACGGCCGCGAAGAAGGCGACCGCGTCGAAGGCGGCGGAGGACTGAGGGCGGCTCAGTCCCGAGCGGGCCATGGCCCGGATCTTCACGGCGGGTTCGTTGTGCGAACGCCCCGGCATCGGTTCGGTGTCGGGGCGTGCGCACGCCCGGGCGCGCCCTCCAGCGTGTCGGCGGGTGCCGATAGGCTGAACGCATGACGCGAGCCGAGCAGCCAACGGCCCCTCACCCCGCCCCTGACGACGCCCTGGTCGCGGACTCCCGCGAGCGCGCCGTCCGTGCTCTGCTGCGCCGGCCGCAGCTGAAGCGGTTGTGGAGCGCCCAGCTGGTGGGCGGTGTGGGCGACATCCTCGCCCTCCTGGTGCTGGTCGTCCTCGCCCTCCAGGCGGCCGTCGCCGCGGGTTCGTTCGGCGGGGGCTACCGGGGTGTGGCGTTCGCAGTGGCGACCGTTTTCGGCGTCCGCATCCTCGCGACGCTCCTCTTCGGTGCCGTCCTCCTCGGCCCGCTGACCTCGCTGACCTCCCAGGACGGTCCGCTGGACCGCCGCTGGACCATGGTCGGCGCGGACGGGCTGCGGGCGGCGCTGCTGATCATCGCGCCGCTGTGGATCGACTGGACGCCCGACGACGCACTGGCCGTCCTCCTGGTCACCGCCTTCGTGACCGGGGTCGCCGAGCGGTTCTGGACGGTGTGCCGCGAGAGCGCGGCCCCCGCGCTGCTGCCCGCCCCGCCGCCGGAGGGCGCCTCGATCCGGCCGCTGCCGGACCACATGGACGCGCTGCGGCGCCTGTCGCTGCGGACGAGCTTCGTGGCGATCCCGCTCGCGGCCGTCGCGCTCGTCGTCGCGGGCCTGTTCAACAATCTGCTGGGCGCCGGCATCGACTGGTTCGGCCAGCACCAGGCGGCCCTCGCCTCGTACGTCGCGGCCGGGCTGTTCGCCGCGTCCCTGTCCGTGCTGACCTTCCTGGAGCTGCCCGCCACGCGCACCCCCCGCGCGCGGTCGCCGCTCGAGGGGCTGCGCCGTCCCAAGACCGGCACGGGCGCCGAGAGGGGCCGCACCGGCGCGCTGCCGCTGCTGGTGCTCGCCTGCGCGTCCGTCGCCGCGGCGGTTTCGGCCGCCGTCGCCGTGGCGGTGCTGCACGCCAAGGACCTGGGCGGCGGCCCGGTGCTGTTCGGGCTGCTGGTGGGCGCGCTGACCGGCGGTGTCGTCGTCGGCATCCGTACGGCCCCTGCCGTGCTGCCCGCCCTGTCGCGGCGGCGGCTCCTCGCGCTGGCGATCGCCTTCACCGGCGTCGCGCTGCTGGCCGCCGGGCTGGTGCCGGACGTCACCAGCGTGCTGGTGATCGTCGCGCTGGCCGGCGTCGGCGCGGGCATGGCCGCCAACATCGGGCACACGCTGCTCGATCAGGAGACCGAGGACTTCCGGCGGGCGCGTACGACGGAGCATCTGCACGCGGTGGTGCGGGTCTTCGTCGCGCTCGGCGCGGTGATCGCCCCCCTGGTGGCGGCGGGCATCGGGCCGCACCGGCTGGAGAACGGCAAGTTCGTCTTCGCGCACGGCGGCGCGGCCTTCACGCTGATGCTGGTCGGCGCGCTGCTGCTGCCGGTGGCCGCGCTGGTGCTGGCCAAGGCCGACGACCGCTCCGGGGTGCCGCTGCGGCAGGACCTGCGCGACGCGCTGCTCGGCGGCGACGACCCCGAGCAGGCGCCCGCCGCGACCGGCTTCTTCATCGCCCTGGAGGGCGGCGACGGCGCCGGCAAGTCCACGCAGGCCGAGGCGCTCGCCGAGTGGATCCGCTCCAAGGGCCACGAGGTCGTGCTGACCCGTGAGCCGGGGGCGACGCCGGTGGGGAAGCGGCTGCGGTCGATCCTGCTGGACGTGTCGAGTGCCGGTCTGTCCCACCGGGCGGAGGCGCTGCTGTACGCGGCGGACCGCGCGGAGCACGTGGATACGGTCGTACGGCCCGCCCTGGAACGCGGCGCGGTCGTGATCTCCGACCGGTACATCGACTCCTCGGTGGCCTACCAGGGCGCGGGCCGCGACCTGTCGCCGGTCGAGATCGCCCGGATCAGCCGCTGGGCCACCAACGGGCTCGTTCCGCACCTGACCGTGCTGCTGGACGTCGCGCCGG
Source organism: Streptomyces deserti (assembly GCF_054782695.1). Taxonomy (NCBI): domain Bacteria; kingdom Bacillati; phylum Actinomycetota; class Actinomycetes; order Kitasatosporales; family Streptomycetaceae; genus Streptomyces; species Streptomyces deserti. Next base: position 23,686 of record NZ_BAAGRZ010000008.1, on the reverse strand, counting down.
AGACCGCGCGCGAGCGGTTCACCGAGGCGCCGGACCGGCTGGAGTCGGAGCCCGCCGAGTTCCACGCGCGCGTGCGGGCCGGGTTCCTGACGCTGGCGGCGGCCGACCCCGGGCGGTACCTGGTCGTCGACGCCGGGCAGGAGCCCGAGGCGGTGACCACGGTGATCCGGCACCGGCTGGACCAGGTGCTGCCGCTGTCCGAGGCCGAGATCAAGGCCCGCGAGGAGGCCCGGAAGAAGGCCGAGGAGGAGGCCCGCCGCAAGGCCGAGGAAGAGGCCCGGAGGAAGGCCGAGGAGGAGCGTCTGGAGCGCGAGCGACAGGAGCAGCTCGCCCGGCTGCGTGCCGAGGAGGAGGAACGCAAGCGGCGCGAGCTGGAGGAGGCGCAGCGGCGCGAGGCCGAACGGCAGGCGGAGGAGGCCCGGCGGCGCGCCGAGGAAGCGCGCCGGAAGGCCGAGGAGGAGCGCGCGCGGCTCCTCGCCGAGGAGCAGGCACGGGCCGAGGAGGAAGCCCGGCGCAAGGCCGATGAGGAGCGGCGCCGCAAGCAGGCCGAGGAGGAGGCGCGCATCCGTGCCGAGGCCGAGGCGCGGCGCCTGGAGAAGCAGCGCAAGGCCGAGGAGGCGCTGCTGCGGGCCGAGGAGGCACGCCGCCTCGCGGAAGCGGCGGCGGCCGCGGCGGAGGCGGGACCGAAGCGGCCCGCCGCGGGTCCGGCGGCTGGCGCCGCGCCGGACGCGGCGACCGTGCCGACGCCGGTGGTGACGCCGACGAACGCGTCCGGCGGGCCGGTGGACGAGACGGCCGTGTTGCCGCAGGTGCGGGGGGAGGAGACCGACGCCGCCGATCGTTTCACCGATCGTTCCGCCGGCCTGTCCTCCGGTCAGTCCTCCGCGCAGGCCCCCGGCGGATCGGAGTCTTCCAGGCCGTCCGGTGGGTCCGACGCCGAGGTGACGGCCGAGCTGCCGAAGCCGCCGGTTCCTCCGGGCGCGGCGGACGAAACGGCGGTGCTGCCTCCGGTGGTGCCGGGGGCCGGGGACGAGACGGCGGTGTTGCCTCCGGTGCGGCCGGGGGACGGGGACGCCGAGGAGACGGCTGTGCTTCCGCCCGTGCCCGGGGAGGGCCCCGTGGACCGTGTGCCGCCGGGGTTCTTCCGGGACGAGCGTCCCGGCGCCGGGCCCGACGGCACCGAGGACCGTACGCGTGAGCTGCCCCAGGTCGACGCGGAGGGCGCCCCTCGGCGGCGCCAGCGGTCCGACTGGGCCGAGGAGACGCCGCTGGACGATCTGCCGACGTTGGCGGACGAGCTGCTGGGGCCGCATGAGGAGGAGCACGACGAGGACGGGGGCGGTCGGGGCCGCGGGCGGCGGCGCTGAGGGCTGGTGGCCGGCGGCGCCGAGGTCGGTCAGCGGGCCGGCGTGGGCCGCGGCTGAACGGGGTGGGTTGCGCAGCCCGGCGCTGCGGGGTGCGGCCGCGCCCACCCTCCCCCAAGCTCTCGGCTTCGCTCGAGCAGGGGGGACCTCCATCGCCCCAGGCGGCAGACTGCCCGCAGCCGGCGGACCGCGCGCTGCGAGCACCGGGCCCGTGCCCCTGTCGGCCCCGGCCGCGTCCTCCTGTCAGCACCGGCCCGTGCCCGGTTGTCAGTGCCGGCCTCCACAATGGATCCCGCAAGCTGGACGTGACGAAAGGGCGGCGTGACCCATGAGCGTGTGGGACGACCTCGTCGGGCAGGAGAAGGTGAGCGAGCAGCTCGCCGCCGCTGCCCGGGATGCCGATGCCCTCGTCACCGCGGTCGCGGCCGACGCCCCCGTGCCCGAGGCGTCGAAGATGACGCACGCCTGGCTGTTCACGGGGCCGCCCGGAGCCGGGCACATCCATGCGGCGCGGGCCTTCGCCGCCGCGCTCCAGTGCGTCAGCCCCGACCGCGCGCTCGGCGGAGCCCCCGGCTGCGGCTTCTGCGACGGATGTCACACCGCCCTGATCGGCACGCACGCCGACGTCACCACCGTCGCCGCCGTCGGCACGCAGATCCTGGCCGACGACATGCGGGACACCGTCCGCAAGTCGTTCACGTCCCCGGCGAACGGCCGCTGGCAGGTCATCCTCGTCGAGGACGCCGAGCGGCTGAACGAGAAGTCGGCCAACGCCGTCCTGAAGGCGGTGGAGGAGCCCGCCCCGCGCACGGTGTGGCTGCTGTGCGCGCCCTCCGTCGAGGACGTCCTGCCGACCATCCGCTCCCGCTGCCGCCACCTGAACCTGCGCACGCCGTCCGTCGACGCCGTGGCCGACATGCTCGTACGGCGCGAGGGCATCGAGCCGGACGTCGCCGCCGCGGCCGCCCGGGCCACGCAGGGCCACGTCGACCGGTCCCGTCGCCTGGCCACCGACCCGGCCGCCCGTGAGCGGCGCGCCGCCGTGCTGAAGCTGCCGCTGCGGGTCGAGGAGATCGGCAGCGCGCTCAAGGCCGCGCAGGAACTCGTCGACGCGGCCGCCGAGGACGCCAAGCAGCTCGCCGAGGACACCGACGCCAAGGAGACCGAGGAGCTGAAGACGGCCCTCGGCGCGGCCCCGGGCGGCGGCCGGATGCCCCGCGGCACCGCGGGCGTGATGAAGGACCTGGAGGACAAGCAGAAGCGCCGCAGGACACGGACCCAGCGCGACAGCCTCGACCTCGCCCTGACCGACCTCACCGCCTTCTACCGCGACGTCCTCGCCCTCCAGCTCGGCTCCCGCGTGGCCATCGCCAACGCGGACGCCGAGGACGCCCTGGAGCGCCTCGCCCGCAGCAGCACCCCGGAGTCCACCCTCCGCCGCATAGAGGCCATCGCCGCCTGCCGCGAGGCCCTCGACCGCAACGTGGCCCCGCTGCTGGCCGTGGAGGCGATGACCATGGCCCTCAGAGCGGGCTGAGGAGAGCCGGCGGCCAGGCATCCGCGCGCTGACGTACGGGGTCACTCGTACGAGTCACAGCGTGCACGAAGAGCGCCGATATCGTCGCTCAGAGTTACGATCACTGGATGTACACAAGGCGCCCCCTCCGCAGAACCCGCACCGCAGCCGTCTTCCTCGCCGCCGCCGCGCTGCTCGTCTCCGCCTGCTCCTCCGGGAGTACGACGAGTACGGCCAGCTCGGAGGCGGAGGCGGAGGCGGAGGCGGCGGCGCCGGCCGCGCTGCCGCGGTCCACACCGGCCGCGCTCGCGCCGTACTACGGGCAGAAGCTGAAGTGGCGCAGCTGCGGCACCCAGGGCTACCAGTGCGCCACGCTGAAGGCACCGCTCGACTACGCCGAGCCGTCCGCCGGCGACGTCCGCCTCGCCGTCGCCCGCAAGAAGGCCACGGGCCCGGGGAAGCGGCTCGGCTCGCTGCTGGTGAACCCCGGCGGCCCGGGCGGCTCCGCGGTCGGCTACCTCCAGTCGTACGCGGGAATCGGCTACCCCGCCGAGGTGCGCGCCCGCTACGACATGGTGGCCGTCGACCCGCGGGGCGTGGCCCGCAGCGAGCCCGTCGAGTGCCTGGGCGGGCGCGAGATGGACGCGTACACGCAGACGGACTTCACCCCCGACGACCGGAAGGAGACCGACGGGCTGGTCGACGCGTACCGGACGTTCGCCGAGGGCTGCGGCGCGGACGCGCCGAAGCTGCTGCGCCACGTGTCCACCGTCGAGGCGGCCCGGGACATGGACATCCTGCGGGCGGTGCTCGGGGACGAGAGGCTGACCTATGTGGGTGCCTCGTACGGCACGTTCCTGGGGGCGACGTACGCGGGGCTCTTCCCGGGCCGGGTGGGCCGGCTGGTGCTGGACGGCGCGATGGACCCGTCGCTGCCCGCCCGGCGGCTGAACCTGGAGCAGACGGCGGGCTTCGACACGGCGTTCCAGTCCTTCGCGAAGCACTGCGTACGGCAGTCCGACTGCCCCCTGGGCGGCCCGGGCACCAAGCCCGCGCAGGTCGGCCGGAACCTGAAGGCATTCTTCGACAGGCTGGACGCCCGCCCCATCCCCACCGGCGACGCCGACGGCCGCAGGCTCACCGAGTCGCTCGCCACCATGGGTGTGATCGCGGCGATGTACGACGAGAGCGCCTGGCAGCAGCTGCGCGAGGCGCTGGCCTCGGCGATGAAGGAGGACGACGGCGCGGGCCTGCTCGTCCTCTCCGACAGCTACTACGAGCGTGACGCGGACGGCCGCTACTCGAACCTGATGTTCGCCAACGCGGCGGTGAACTGCCTGGACCTGCCGGCCGCCTTCTCCGGCCCCGACGAGGTCCGCAGGGCGCTGCCCGCCTTCGAGAAGGCGTCCCCCGTGTTCGGCGAGGGCCTCGCGTGGGCCTCGCTGGGCTGCGCGTACTGGCCGGTGCAGCCCACCGGCGAGCCGCACCGCATCAAGGCCGAGGGCGCGGCCCCGATCGTCGTGGTCGGCACCACCCGCGACCCGGCGACGCCGTACCGCTGGGCGCAGTCCCTGGCCCGGCAGCTCTCCTCGGCCCGCCTCCTCACCTACGACGGCGACGGCCACACCGCCTACGGCCGAGGCAGCCGCTGCATCGACTCGACGATCAACGCCTACCTCCTCAAGGGCACCCCGCCGAGGAGCGGAAAGCGCTGCTCGTAGCCGCCTCGCCGCGTCCCGGGAGCCCCGCTTCCGGGGCGTGGTCGGAGCACCCCCGGAAACTGTGTAGACTTACCGGCGTTGCTGATCGCACCATGGTGCGGACGGCGCGCCGCCTTAGCTCAGATGGCCAGAGCAACGCACTCGTAATGCGTAGGTCTCGGGTTCGAATCCCGAAGGCGGCTCCACTGGAACCCCAGGTCAGATACCAGCTGACCTGGGGTTTTATCGTTCAGCGGACGCGGCGACGGCGGCGGGCGCGGGCCGTGCGGACGGTGGAGGGGCCGGTGGCCGAATGGCGTAATCGGACCGCCGACCGCCAGGCGTACTCAGGAAGTCCTTGTCGTGAACGGCTAGCATCGCGGGTCAGTCGCCGGCCGGGACGAGGTGAGGACATGGGGGCACCGAGGATCGCCATCGCCGTGGTGACCATGGGGAACCGGCCCGCCGAAGTCGACGCGCTGCTGGAGTCCGTGGCCAAGCAGGACGTCCCGCCCGAGCGGATCGTGATCGTCGGCAACGGCTGCCCGCTGCCCGGGTTCGCCGAGCGGCTCTCCCTGCCCGGTGAGGTCACCGCGGTCGAACTCGACGAGAACCTCGGCTGCCCCGGCGGGCGCAACGCGGCGATCGCGCGGCTGCGGGAGTTCGGTGACATCGACGTCGTCGTCGAGCTGGACGACGACGGTCTGCTCGTCGACCCGGATGTGCTGCGCCGCGTCCAGGACCTGTTCGCCGCCGACGACCGGCTCGGCATCGTCGGCTTCCGCATCGCCGACGAGCTGGGCGAGACGCACCGGCGGCACGTGCCGCGGATCGGTGCCTCCGATCCCCTGCGGGGCGGGTACGTCACCGGATTCCTCGGCGGCGGGCACGCCCTGCGGATGGCGATGCTCGACGAGACCGGCGACTGGCCCGCCGAGTTCTTCTTCGCCCACGAGGAGATCGACCTGGCCTGGCGGGCGGCCGACGCCGGCTGGCGGATCCTGTACGCGCCCGAACTGCTCCTCCAGCACCCGAGGACCTCGCCCGCCCGGCACGCCATCTACTACCGGGTCAACGCCCGCAACCGGGTCTGGCTGGTCCGCCGCCGGCTGCCCCTCCCGCTCGTCCCGGTCCACCTGGGCGTGTGGGTGCTGCTCACTCTCGTCCGGATCCGGTCGGCCGCGGGGCTGCGCGCATGGTTCGGCGGTTTCGTGGAAGGCGTGCGGGAGCCGGCGGGCGAGCGGCGGCCCATGCGCTGGCGGACGGTGTGGCGGCTCACCCGACTCGGACGGCCGCCCGTCATCTGACGCCGTGTGAGGTGGGCGGGGTCCCATCGACGCCGTGTGAAGTAAACAGGGCCCCGGTTGACGCGGCGGAAAGTGGACAGGGCCCCGGTCGTTCACCTCCGCCGACCGGGACCCTCTCGCGTCCGGACCCGGCCGCGGCGGCGACACTCCCCCGAGTTGCGCGTCCAACGCGCGCGCCCCCGGGCCGACTCCGATGTAGTGATCACATCAGGTTGCGCCAACACACCGCTAACATGTGGCCAACGGTTCTCCGTTTCGTCGTAGGCCGGTTGGCGTGAAGTCGCCGGAGCATGACGGCGACAGCCGGAACGGCAGCGGTGTCCGGCGGAGACCGTCGTGACGAAGGTGGCGGAAAACCGCCGTGCGGAGGGCGGAGTTCCGTCAGAAGCGGTTTTGGGGAGCGGCCGAGAGCCCGGGGGAGGGGTGCGTGCTGCGGTTCGGACTGCTGGGGCCGCCGGTGCTGTACGACGTCCGGGCCGGCTCGGGCGACCGACGGCGTGGCGCGTACGGCGACCGTGAGGTCCGCAGCGTCCGCAGCGTCAAGGTGTGCACCCTGCTGGCCGCGCTGCTGCTCGACGCCGGCCGGACCGTCTCCGTCGAGTCGCTCCAGCACGCGCTGTGGGGCGGTGCCCCGCCCGCCTCCGCGCGAGCCTCGCTGCACAACCACGTGACCCGGCTGCGCCGGCTGCTCGACGACCCCGGACGGCTGCGGACGATGCCCTCCGGGTATCTGCTGCGCGTCGCCGACGGCGAGCTGGACGTCCAGGTCTTCGACGCCCACGTCGCCGCGGCGCGCGCCGCGCACGCCGGGCGTGACTGGCCACGGGTGGTGCGTGAGTGCACCGCCGCGCTCGCGCTGTGGCGAGGCGCGCCGCTCGCCGGGCTGCCGCCCGAGGTGGGCGGGTACGCCTTCGGGCAGCGTCTGCGGGAGGCGCGGCTGCTGCTCCTGGAGTGGCGGTACGACGCCGAGCTGGCTCTCGGCGGCGGGCGACTCGGCGCACTCGTACCGGAGCTGGCGGCGCTGGCCGCCGAGCATCCCCTGCGCGAGGCCTACCACCGCCAGCTCATGCTCGCCCTGCACCGCACCGGCCGCCGGGCCGAGGCCCTGGCCGTCCACCACGACCTGCGCACCCGCCTCGTCGAGGACCTCGGGATCGAACCCGGCCCGGGGGTGCGGGAAGCCCATGTGGAGGTACTGCGGGGAGTCGCGGACGGGAGGCCGGAGGGTGGTGAGTCGGAGGGTGGTGAGCTTGTACACGGCGCTCCTGCGGGCGCGGCCGCCCCGCAGGACGGTGTCCTGCACGACGGGGCTCCGCCCACCCGTCCCGAAGCCCCGGGCGAGGCATCCCGCGCCGTCCGGCGCCCACCCCACCCCGCCCAACTACCCCCGCCACCGGCCCACTTCACCGGCCGCACCACTGACGCCGCCGCCCTGCACCGCACCCTCACCCCCGGGGCGGACGCCCCGAACCCCCCGCCCCTCGCGATCGCCGTCATCAGCGGCATGGCCGGCGTCGGCAAGAGCGCGCTGGCGCTGCATGTCGCGCACGGGTTGGCGGAACGTTTCCCTGACGGCCAGCTCTACATCAACCTGCATGGCGCCACCCCCGGCATGGCCCCCCTCACGTCCGGCCAGGCCCTCACGGCCCTGCTGCGCGACCTCGGCGTCGAGCCATGCCGTATCCCCGAACACCCGGACGCGGCAGGCGCGTTGCTGCGCTCGCTGCTCGCCCCCACGCGCACGCTCCTGGTCCTGGACGACGCCGCGAACGCCGCGCAGGTACGGCCGCTGCTGCCGGGCGGCTCCGGCTGCGCGGTGATCGTGACCAGCCGTTCGCCGCTCACCGCCCTCGACGGGGCGGCCCGCTTCCCGCTCGTCCCGCTCACCGACGAGGAGAGCGCCGCGCTGCTGCGCGCGGCCTCCGGACGCGGCGACCTCGACGGCCTCGCAGGCCTCGACGCCGCCCACCCCCTCGTCGAACTCACCGGCCGTCTCCCGCTCGCCCTGCGTGTCGTCGCCGCCCGGCTCGCCGCGCGCCGGGCGCTCACTCCGGATGTCCTGGCCGGTCAACTGGCCGCCACCGAAGGGCGGTTGCAGCACCTGGAGTACGACGACCTGAGCGTCCGCCGTTCCCTCGCCGTCGCCCACGACGCGCTCGCCGCCTCCGACCGTGCGGCCGACCGGGACGCGGCCCTCGTCCTGCGCCGCATCGGCGCGCTCGACCTGCCGACGTACGGCGCACCCCTGCTGGCCCGCCTCGCCGGCACCGATGTACGCCGCGCCGAGGCCGCGCTCGACCGCCTCGTCGACGTGGCCCTCCTGGAGGAGACCGCGTACGGCCGCTACGCCCCCCACGACCTGGTCCGCGACTTCGCCCGCGAACTGGCGGGGGCCGACGACCAGGCCACGGACACCGCCGAGACCGCCCTGCGCTGGTACGCCGCCGTCGCCGAGCACACCCTCACCGCGATCGTCGCACCCGGCCTCGACCAGGACGACCGCCGCCGCCCGACCGCCTGCCAGCCCCCCGACCACACGGCCCACGTGGCCACCGTCCCGCCCTTCGCAGGCTCCGAGGACGCCTTCGCCTGGGGCGACATGGAGCTGGACAATGTCGTGGCGCTGGTGCGGCGGTACGTTGGCGATCCCCTCCGAAACGGCGCGGCCGACGGCAGCGAGGCCTACGTCTCCACTCTCGTCCGCCTCCTCTTCCCCTACCTCCACCGCAGCGGTCGTGTCGCCGAGATGGAGGTGCTCGGGCGGGCCGCCCTCCGGGTGGCGCGGCGGCTCGGTGACGCCGCGGCGGAGGCGTACGCGCTGGGTGATCTGGCCGGGCTGCACTTCCTGACCGGTCGCCAGAGCGATGCCCTCGCCCTCAACGACCAGGCCCTGGCGATCTGGCGGCGGCTGGACCACCTCTCCTGGATCCGCCGCTGCCTGAACAACCGGGGCCTGCTGCTGGAAGGCCTCGGCCGGCACGCCGAGTCCGGGGACGCGTTGCGGCAGAGCCTGGCGTACTCGCGGCAGTTGAACGACCCCTACGGCGAGGCCGTAACCCACAGCCACCTCGGCAACCTGTACGAGCACACGGACCCGCGGGCCGCCATCGAGCAGCACCGGCGTTCGCTCGCCATCGGCGTCGAGATCGGCGCCGTCCTCGTGCAGCACTCCGCGCACTGCAACATCGGCTACGCCCACCTCCGCCTCGGCGAACCGGCCGCCGCCCTGCCGCACTTCGAGGAGAGCCTGCGCATCCTCGGCGGGCACGGCGACTGGCACGGCGAGTCCCAGACCCGGCTCGGCCTGGTCCGCGCCCTGCGCCTGCTGGGCCGCACCGAACGCGCCACGCGCGAGTGCGCGGAGCTGCTGCGCCGCGCCGACGCCCGCACCGACCGCTACACGGGCGGCCTCGCCCGCCACCAGCACGGGCTCCTGCTGCGGGAGAGAGGACGTGTGCGGGAGGCGTACGAGGAGTGGCGGCAGGCTCTCACGGCGCTGGACGGCACGGATGATCAGACGGTGGTGGCGGAACTGAGGGACCTGCTGACCGGCACGGACACCGGTCCGGGCATCCGGTGATCACTTGGCGTCGGCATAGCACTCCACCACCGCCGCGGTGAACGGAAACCGCACCGGCGTGTCCCCGAAGGTCAGCCGTCCGGCCACGTCCGCCGCCTCCCGGATCGCGGTCACCACCGCCTCGGCCTCCTCCTCGGGGCAGTGCACGATCACCTCGTCGTGCTGGAAGAAGACCAGTTCGGCCGCCATGTCCGCGCAGGTCCGCCGCAGTGCGGCGAGCAGCAGCAGGGCCCAGTCGGCGGCGCTGCCCTGGACGACGAAGTTGCGGGCGAAGCGGCCGCGGGCGCGGGCGTTGGTGGAGGCGTAGCCGGGGACCCACTGGCGGTCGTCGGGCTCGTCGTCCGCCGCCGTGACCGGGATGCCCGCCTCCTCCGTGGCGTCGTCCGTCGCACGGGCCGCGGGCGGGCAGGTGCGGCCCAGCCAGGTCCGTACGAGCCGTCCCTCCTCACCGGCCCGGGCCGCCTCGTCGACGTACGCCACCGCCCGGGGGAAGCGGCGTCTGAGCGCCGCGAGGTTCTTCAGGCCGTCGCCGGAGGTCTGGCCGTAGACCGCGCCGAGCACGGCGAGTTTGGCCTGGGCGCGGTCGCCGGAGAAGGCCCGGTCGGACACCGACTGGTACAGGTCGGTCTCCCGGCCCGCCACCTCCATCAGCCCGGGGTCGCGCGAGATCGCCGCCAGTACGCGCGGCTCCATCTGGTCGGCGTCGGCGACGACGAGCCGCCACCCGGGGTCGGCGACCACGGCCCGCCGGATCACCTTGGGGATCTGAAGCCCGCCCCCGCCGTTGGTCACCCAGCGCCCGGTGACGGTCCCGCCGGCGAGGAACTCGGGCCGGAACCGCCCGTCCCGCACCCAGTCCTGCAGCCAGGACCAGCCGTGGGCCACCCAGATCCGGTACAGCTTCTTGTACTCGATCAGCGGTTTCACCGCCGGATGGTCGACGGACTCGATCTCCCACCTGCGCGTGGACTTCACCTTGATCCCGGCCTTGGCGAAGGCCTTGATGACGTCGGCGGGCAGATCGGGCCGCACCCGGCGCCCGAACGCGGCCGACACCTCGTCGGCGAGCTCGGCCAGGCGGCGTGGCTCGCCGCCGCCCGCGTACCGCTCGCCGAGCAGGTCGTGCAGCACCGCGCGGTGCACGTCCGCGCGCCACGGCAGCCCGGCCGCGTTCATCTCGGCGGCCACCAGCATGCCCGCCGACTCGGCGGCCGTCAGCAGGCGCATGCGGTCCGGGTGTTCGGCGCGCTCGTGCCGCCGCTGCTGCTCGGCGTAGACCGCGAGGAGGTCCGCCAGCGGCAGACGGACGCCCTGCGGCTCGAAGAGCGGGGACTGGGACCCCGGCTCGGCGGACCGCTGCGGCGGATCGGGCGGTACTGGGCCGCCGCGCAGCCGGGCCAGGGCGGCCGCGGCCGAGCGGGGTTCCCCGTACCGGCCCTCGTGGCCGAGCAGGAGCGTCTCGGCGTCCTCGATGTCGTAGCACCGCTCCACCCGCACCCCCGTGGCGAGCAGACGCGGATAGACCTCGGCGGTGGACCGCCACACCCACCGCTTGACGTCCGGCCGGCTCCGCACGGCCTCGGCGAGATCCGCCTCCCGCCGCACCGGCCCGGCGGGCAGCCCGTCCGGACCGAGGGGGGCGACGTCCACGCCACCGTCCTCGGCCGGAGCGAGCGCCCACCGGTCGGTCATGCTGCGAGTGTGACAGGGGGGTCTGACAACGCCCCCCGCTCCGCCCCGGCCCGTCAGTCCTGCTGCTTCTCCTCCCGCTCCTTCTCCTTCAGGAACTGGGCCAGCACCTCGGTCACGTACTCCTCCGTCCTCGCCTTGTCGATGCCGAGGCCGCTGAGGACGCCCGTGCCGTTCTCGTGCTCCAGCAGGGCGAGCAGGAGGTGCTCGGTGCCGATGTAGTTGTGGCCGAGGCGCAGTGCCTCGCGGAAGGTGAGTTCCAGGACCTTCTTGGCGGCCGGGCCGTACGGCACCAGCTCGGGGACCTCGTCGGCGGCCGGCGGCAGCGCGGCGGTCGCCGCCTCGCGGACCGCGTCGAGGGTGACGCCCTGCGCGGCGATCGCCTTCGCGGCGAGGCCCTCCCGCTCGGCCAGCAGGCCGAGGACCAGGTGCTCGGGCAGGCCCTCGGCGCTGCGGGCGCTCTTGGCCTCGTTGTGCGCGGCCATCACCGCGTTGCGGGCCCGCGGCGTGTAGCGGCTGAAGCCCTGGCTCGCGTCGAGGTCGGTGCCCTCCTTGGGCACGAAGCGCTTCTGCGCCGCCTGCCGGGTGACGCCCATCCGCTTGCCGATGTCCGTCCAGGACGCGCCGGAACGCCGGGCCTGGTCCACGAAGTGACCGATCAAGTGGTCGGCCACCTCGTCCAGGTGCTCGGCCGCGATCACCGCGTCCTGGAGCTGTTCGAGGGGCTCGGCGTGGGCCTTCTTGATCGCCTCGATGAGGTCGTCGAGTCGCACGGATGACTTGATGGTCGAGTTCGTCATGTGTCAACCGTAGGTTGCGCCCCCGCGAGTGTCAACCAAGAGTTGACAGTTGCTCGGGCTACTTCGGGGAGGCCACCACCAGTCGCACCGCCAGCCCCGTGAACACCGTCCCGGAAACGATGTTCAGCCACCGGTGCACCCGCGCACTGCGCCTGAGGAGGAGGGCCAGACGCCCCTCGAGCAGGCCGATGGCGCCGTCCCACAGGAAGCCCATCACCACCAGGGTGACGCCGAGCAGCAGAAGCTGGCCCTGGACGTGCCCCAGGGACGGATCCACGAACTGGGGCAGAAACGCCACGTTGAAGAGGATCACCTTGGGGTTGAGCAGGTTCGTGATCGTGCCCTGCCAGAAGGCCCGCCGCATTCCGGGGCCTGCGGCGGCGGTGCCCTCCCCGCCCGGCACCGACCGGTCGCGGAACGCCTTCACCGCCAGGTAGAGCAGATAGGCCGCCCCCGCCCAGCGCAGCGCGTGGTACAGCGTCGGCAGCGCCGTGAACAGCGCCGACAGGCCGAGCGCGGCGGCGACCGAGTGCACCAGCATGGCGCAGGCCACCCCGAAGGCCGCCATCACCCCGGCTGTGGGCCCGCCCCGGCCGCCCATCGCCACGATGAACATCATGTCGGGACCGGGAGTGATGCAGAGCGCGAAGGCGGCGACAAGGAACGCCGCGTACAGAGACATGTCCACCATGCGGCCATGCTCGAAGCGATGCCGGGCGGCGACGACCGAATTCCGGAGAGTGAGACGGCAGCGGCGGCACAGCACGGCGTACGCGCGCGTGGCGGCCTGTGCCGCACTGCATGGCCATCGCCGTAGGGCTCCGCACGGCGTACGCGCGCGTGGTGGCCTGCGCCGCACTGCATCGCCATCGCCGTAGGTTCCGCACCGCGTACGCGCGCGTGGCGCGTGACACCATCGGCCCCGTGAGTACGTCCTCCACCGTCGACCGCGCCTTCCAGGCCGCCCTGTACGACACCACCGACACGTCCCTCGACACCGGCGCGTCCCTGCTCGCGTCCGACCCCGCGGCCGACGCCGAACTGGCGCGGCGCGGCCAGGAGTTCGTGGCAACGGCCTGGCGGCGCGGCTGGCAGCCGGCGGACGTCGTACGGATCGTGCGGCGCGAGCTGGACGACGTCCACGTGCGCGTGGTGTCGGCGCTGATCCGCGCGCAGGCCGCGTACGACGGGCGGCGGGGGCCCCGCTGGCAGGCCCAGCTCGACGAGCTGACCACCGAACCCCCGCCCCGCACCGACCGCTTCTCGCACGCCACTGCCGTGCTGGAGCTGTACCGCCTGCTGCTGCGCCTGCCCGCGATCGAACCCCTCGACGAGCCATTCGACGAACCCTCCGCGAACCCCCGGCCCGAGTCCCGCATGCTCACCCGTATCCGCGCGCTGCTCGCCAAGGCGGAGGCGACCGGGTTCCCGGAGGAGGCGGAGGCGCTGAGCGCCAAGGCCCAGGAGCTGATGGCCCGGCACAGCATCGACGAGGCGCTGCTCGCCGCCCGGACGCCGTCGGCGCAGACGCCCGGCGCCTGCCGGATCGGTGTCGAACCGCCGTACGAGCAGGCCAAGGCGGTGCTGCTGGACGCGGTCGCCACCGCGAACCACTGCCGCGCGGTGTGGAACGAACCCCTCGCCTTCTCCACGGTCGTCGGCTTCGCATCCGACCTGGAAGCCGTCGAACTCCTCTACACGTCGCTCCTGGTCCAGGCCCAGGCGGCGATGACGAAGGCGGAGGCCGCTCAGCGCGCGGGCGGCCGCAGGCGCACCAAGGCCTTCCGGCAGTCCTTCCTCGCGGCCTACGCCCACCGCATCGGCACCCGCCTCCAGGCCGCCGCCGACACCCAGGTGAGCGACGACCTGCTCCCGGTCCTCGCCTCCCGCGAGGTCGCCGTCGCCGACCGCCTGGACCGCATGTTCCCCGAGACCACGACGACCCGGCTGCGCGGTGTGCGCGACGCGGCGGGCTGGACCGAGGGCGCGCAGGCGGCGGACCGCGCCGAGGTCAGAGCACGGCCGCCACTCGACTGACGTAACCGTCAGTCCCCCGCGGTCTGGAAGGCGCTCACCGAGGCGTCCGGCCGGCCCGCGTCGCCCTTGAGCGCGACATCGCCGTACGGCCACGCGAAGTCGTGTGTGGCGGTGGCGTCGGGCAGGGCGAACGTCACCGTCTTCACCGCCAGGCTCCGCTCGCCTCCCGCCGCGCCCCGGACGTAGGTGATCGTGAAGGACGCGGTGGCGTTCTCGGCGAGGGTCAGCCGCCGGGACTTCGCGGCCGGGTCCGCGGGGACGGTGGCCGAGGTGTCGCCGGCGACGAGGTCGACGCCGGGGGAGCCCTTCAGCAGGCACTGGGCGCCGCGGTTGGTGAGGGTGACGGTGACGTTGCCGGTGTCCCCGGCGGCCGGGGCGGCACCGGCCGCGACCTGCACGCCCATGTCGTCGATCGCGCAGGCCGAACTGCCCGCCGGTTCCTTGCTCTTGTTCTCCTCGCCGCCGTTGTCGCAGGCGGCGAGCAGGAGGGTCGCGGCGAGGGCGGCGGGGACGGCGAGGGGAAGGGCGCGCATGGGGCTCCTCTGGGGGTGACGTCGATGAGCGGGGCCGGTGCTCCCGGCGGGCGGGCCCGGCTCAAGGATCATCACGCATGAGGACGCGGCGCGATCGCCCGCCCCGCCCGTGACCCCACGAAGACAAAGGCCTACGAAGGCCCACGAAGCCCACGAAGACTGACCTACGAAGCCCTACGAAGCCCTACGACCCGAGACTCGCCGTCGGCAGCCCGGACGGCAGCTTGCCGCCCTCGGCCTTGGTGTACGTCTCCGCGCCGAGGCCACCCTCCCAGGTCACCTTGAGCGTGGTCCGGTTCACGGAGTCGACCACGCAGGCCGCCCGGTCCTTGCTGCCGTCCGTGCACTTCAGGCGGATCACCCGCATCCCGGCCTTCTCGCCCGCGGTACCGCTGCACACGGTCCCTCCGGTCGCGAAGAGCCCGGCCCGCTCGCCGGTGATCACCAGCGCCACCGCCTTGCCGCCGGTCGTGGCGAGCCAGCTGCCCTCCAGCGCCCCGGACGGGGACGCGGACGCTCCGGAGCCGCCGCCCGTACCGCCGCCGGGGCCGGAGCTCGCCGTGGCGGACGGGCTGGGACTGGCCGCGGAGTCGTCCCCGGTGTCGCCGTCGCCACCGCACGCGGTCAGTACGAGCGCACCCGCCACGACGGCTGCGGCCGCGCACCAGGTACGTGGGGGACCCGAGGGACGCGAGGCCCGCGACGAGATCACCGAAGTCACTGCAAGCCTCCGAGCGGCAGACGGACCGGAAGGACCGCAGCAAGCTATCAGGAGGCCTCAGGAGACCTCAGAAGACCTCAGCAGACCTCAGAAGGCTCATCAGCCACCGGACCACCACGCGCGCGTGCCCGCGGCCCCGTCGACAGTCCGCCCCTACCAGGACGACTTGCGCACGCCCGGCAGATACCCCGCGTGCGCCTGCTGCCGCAGACTCACCCGCGACAGCCCGAACGCCCGGAAGTAGCCGCGCGGCCGTCCGTCCACCTGGTCCCGGTTGCGCACGCGCGTGGCGCTCGCGTCGCGCGGCTGCCTGCGCAACTCGGCCTGCGCGGCGAGCCGTTCGGCCTCCGTCGAGGAGGGCCGCCGGATGATCTCCTTCAGCTCGGCCCGGCGTGCGGCGTACCGCGCGACGATCTCCTGACGCTTCTCGTTCTTCGCGATCTTGCTCTTCTTCGCCATCAGACCTTCACCCCCCGGGCGCGGATCCGGGCGACGGCCGCCTCGACGCCGATCGCGTCGACGGTCTTGATCCCCTTGGCGCTCAGCTTCAGCCGCACGTAGCGCCCCTCGCTCGGCAGCCAGTACCGCTTGCTCTGGATGTTGGGGTCGAAGCGGCGGGAGGTCCGCCGGTGCGAGTGGGAGATGGTGTTGCCGAATCCGGGCCGGGCCCCGGTCAGCATGCAGTGCGCGGACACAGGTGATGCACCTCTCTCGAAGCGGGTATGTAAATGGAATTCATTTTCAGTAAGATACCAGCATGGCACGCAACGAACTCCGCCCGGTCATCAAACTCCGGTCCACCGCCGGAACGGGCTACACGTACGTCACCCGCAAGAACCGCCGCAACGACCCCGACCGCCTGACCCTGCGCAAGTACGACCCGGTCGTCGCCCGCCACGTCGACTTCCGAGAGGAGCGCTGACCACCGCCATGCGCAAGGGAATCCACCCGGACTACGGTCCCGTCGTCTTCCGCGACCGCGCCGCGAACTACGCCTTCCTCACCCGCTCGACGCTCGCCGGCGTGCCGACGGACAAGACGATCGAGTGGGAGGACGGCAACACCTACCCGGTCGTCGACGTCGAGATCTCCGACGTGAGCCACCCCTTCTACACCGGCACGGCTCGTGTCCTGGACACGGCGGGGCGCGTGGAGCGCTTCGAGCGCCGCTACGGAAAGCGGAGCTAGCACCGTGGCAGAGTTCTCCGGGCTCCCCGTCGTGATCGTCGGCGGCCTGCACGCCGACGCCCGCAAGGCGGCCGTCGAGCGGCTGCTCGCCGAGGTGCCGGACAGCGTCGTCCTCCACCACGACCTGGCGACGGCCACCGCGGGCACGGTCGTACGAACCATCCGGGACGCCACCGGCGTCATCGACGCCGGCGAGGCACCCCTCGTCAACGACTGCGCCTGCTGCGCCCTGCGCGAGGACCTGGTGCCGGAACTGGACCGGATCCGGGACGCGGGCGGCACAGGACTCGCGATCGTCGAGCTGTGGGACTCGGTCGAGCCCAAGGCGATGGCCGAGGTCATCACGGCCGGCGGGCACACGGTCACCGGCGTGATCACCGCCGTCGACCCGGCCCTCGTCCTGCCCTGCCTCGGCAACGGTGACGACCTCGCCGAGGGCGGCCTCGCCGCGGCCCCCACCGACCAGCGCACGGTCGCCGACACCTTCGCGCGCCAGCTGGAGTACGCCCCCGTCCTCGCCGTCACCGACTCCCCGGAGGCCGACGACGAGGACCGCGAGCTGCTCGCCCAGCTGCATCCGACGGCCCGCCAGGTCCTGATCGGCCACGGTGACCTGGCGGGCGCCGCACTCGTCGGCTTCGACGTGGAGGCGGCCGCGGCGGCCCAGCACCCGGCCTGCGCCCTGCTCCCCGCCGAGGCCGACGCACACGGTGTCTCCACCCTCGTCTGGCGCCAGCACCGCCCCTTCCACCCGGAGCGGCTCTACCAGGCCCTCGAGGACCTGACCTGCGCCGCCGCCCGCAGCCGGGGCCGGTTCTGGCTCGCCGACAAGCCCGACACGCTGTTCCACTGGGACGCGGCGGGCGGAGCCCTGTGCGTGGAGAGCGCGGGCCCGTGGCTCGCCTCGCTCCCCGACGCGGCCTGGGAGATGGTCCCGCCGGTGCGCCGCGCGGCCGCCGCGCTGGACTGGCACCCCGAGCACGGCGACCGCTGCCAGCACCTCGTCTTCACGTCCCCCGGCCTGGATCGCGACGGACTCGAACGACTCCTCGAGTCCTGCCTGCTGACCGATGCCGAGTACGCCGCCGGGCGCGACGCCTGGCAGCGGCTGCCACACGCCTTCGACGCCCTCCTGGAGGTCTGACCCCCATGCCCCGCAAGACCGACCGCAAGCCTGCGAAGCACCGCCCCAACCCGCTGGACCAGGCCGGGATCACGTACATCGACTACAAGGACACCGATCTGCTGCGGAAGTTCATCTCCGACCGCGGCAAGATCCGCAGCCGCAGGGTCACCCGCGTGACGTCCCAGCAGCAGCGCCAGCTGGCCAAGGCCATCAAGAACGCCCGGGAGATGGCACTCCTGCCGTACTCCAGCCGCTGAGAATTTTTCACGGGCCGCTGCGCCGAGCCGGGTGCCCAGCCGCCCGGCGCCGGTGCTGAGGCGGGGTGGGTCGCGCAACCCGGTGCTGCCGGGTGCGGCCGCGCCCACCCTCCCCCAGGCTCTCAACGCTCTCTGCTTCGCTCGAGCAGGGGAGACCAGCCAGGCGCCTGCGCGCAGCCCGCCCGGCACAACTTCGCCGACGCCCCTGGAACGACTTCGCCTACAACCCCGTCCAACAGTCAGGAGGGCTCGGTAAAGCGGACGTCAAAGTTGCAACCAAAGCTGTAACCACAGGACCACCCCGCGTGCACGTGCATCTGCCCATGCATCTGCACATGAACACAGCTATGATCCGGGTCAGTTGACCACTGCATCTGCATCAATGGCCACACCAGCCAGTGCACCACCGGGGAGCGACCTGTGGACCACGACGTGTACTACAACGGCATGGCGGCCACGAAGCTGCACGGTGTCGCCTGGCAGAAGAGCCGGCACAGCAACTCGCAGGGCTCCTGCGTGGAGTTCGCCCGCCTGCCCGGGGGAGACGTGGCCGTGCGCAACTCCCGCTTCCCCGACGGCCCCGCGCTCGTCTACACGCGTGCGGAGATCGAGGCCATGCTGCTCGGCGTCAAGGACGGCGAGTTCGACCACCTGATCGCGGGCTGATGCCCGTCAGGGCAAACCAGCACAAGCTGCCTTGAACCAACGCGACCCACCCGCTGTAACGCGCGTAGAACCGCGGCGCGAAGAAGCGCCGCGGTACCTCACTCCGTGTTGCGCGGCAGCCGGAACAGCGCCCAGACCACCTTCCCGCTGAGCGCCCCCGCCAGCGGATGCCAGCCCCAGCTGTCGCTGAAGGAGTCGACGAGGAACAGCCCCCGGCCCGACTCGGCCGAGAAGTCGTCCGAGTCGCGGGCGACCGGGCTGTCATGACTGGGATCGCGCACCGCGCACACCAGCCGCTCGGTCCAGCGCATCAGATGCAGCCGCACGGGCGGTTCCTGCTCCGTCCCGCGCGCGGCGCCCGCCGGCAGCGCGTGCCGCAGGGCGTTGGTGACCAGTTCGGAGACCACGAGGCACACGTCGTCGAAGCGGTCGCCCAGGTCCCACTGGTCGAGCGTCCTGCGCGTGAACTGCCGTGCCTCACGCACGGCTTCGTAGCGAGAGGGCAGAGCGCAGGATGCGGCGTCGGACACGGCCGCGGGATCCAGCGGCGGAAGGCCCTGCCGTAAAGGCTCGAGCATGGTCGATCCATTCGTCCCCATGCGAGGCACTCCCGGGAGTTCGCGGCCGAAGCGATGCGGTGGTGCGGGGACCATGGTTTCGGATGCGTACAGCAGATGCAAGGGCAGATGCACGTGCAGGTGACCGAAATGGACCTGCCCGTACCGCTTCTTGGTCAATTTTTCCGTCATCTTCGCGGGCTGTTCTCGCCGTTCTCTTCCCCCTTCCTTGTCCGCCCCGTCCCGCAGCAGGGCGGATCCGCTGTCCGAATTCCGTTTCCGTAACCGGACGAGTACTGCTCGAAGTGTTTTAGTGGCAGACTTCGGCCCCTGGAGACGTTGGGGAGGCTGGCGAACGTGAGCGCGGGAGAGCCGGGATCGGTGGTGCGGCGCATGCTGCTCGGATCACAACTCAGGCGACTGCGTGAGGCGCGGGGGATCACGCGCGAGGCGGCGGGGTACTCGATCCGCGCCTCGGAGTCGAAGATCAGCCGGATGGAGTTGGGCCGGGTGAGCTTCAAAACCAGGGACGTAGAGGACCTGCTGACGCTGTACGGCATCACGGACGAGCAGGAGCGCGCCTCCCTGCTCTCCCTCGCCAAGGAGGCCAACGTCGCGGGCTGGTGGCACAGTTACTCGGACGTGCTGCCCAGCTGGTTCCCGACGTACGTCGGCCTGGAGGGCGCGGCCTCGCTGATCCGGGCGTACGAAGTGCAGTTCGTGCACGGCCTGTTGCAGACCGAGGAGTACGCCCGGGCGGTCGTCAGGCGCGGCATGAAGGGCGCGAGCGAGGCCGACGTCGAAAAGCGCGTGGCGCTGCGCCTGGAGCGGCAGAAATACCTGGTCTCCGAGAACGCGCCCGAGTTCCACGTCATCCTCGACGAGGCCGCCCTGCGCCGCCCGTACGGCGACCGCGAGGTGATGCGCGGCCAGCTCCAGCACCTGATCGAGATCTCCGAGCGGCCCAACGTCCGGCTGCAGGTCATGCCGTTCAGCTTCGGCGGCCACTCCGGCGAAAGCGGCGCGTTCACGATCCTCAGCTTCCCGGAGTCCGACCTGTCGGACGTCGTGTACCTGGAGCAGCTCACCAGCGCCCTGTATCTCGACAAGGCCGAGGACGTCGCCCAGTACGAGAAGGCGCTGAAGGAGCTCCAGCAGGACAGTCCGGGCCCGTCCGAGAGCCGGGACCTTCTCCGAGGACTCCTTCAACTCTCTTGAAACACAAGTAGGATGACGTGTGATCAGACCGTGAAGTTGATCAGGTGCCTGTGTCGACTGCCACGGCTTGGACCGCCACGGCTCGACCTGCTCCGGCAGCGAGGGATTGAGGGATCACATGTCGTCGTCCTACTTCACCGACCTGGCTCAGCAGTACATCGACGGTGAGTGGCGCCCGGGCACCGGCTCCTGGGACATCATCGACTTCAACCCGTACGACAACGAGAAGCTGGCGTCGATCACCATAGCCACGGTCGACGAGGTGGATCAGGCCTACCAGGCCGCCGCCCGCGCCCAGCGGCAGTGGGCCGGCACCAACCCCTACGCCCGGCGCGCCGTCTTCGAGAAGGCGCTGCACCTGATCGAGGACCGCGAGGCGGAGATCTCCGAGGCGATCATCGCCGAGCTCGGCGGCACGCGCCTGAAGGCCGCCTTCGAGCTGCACCTCGCCAAGGAGTTCCTGCGCGAGGCGATCCACCTGTCGCTGGCCCCCGAGGGCCGGATCATCCCCTCGCCGGTGGACGGCAAGGAGAACCGCGTCTACCGCGTCCCGGTCGGTGTCGTGGGCGTCATCAGCCCCTTCAACTTCCCCTTCCTGCTGTCGATCAAGTCGGTCGCCCCGGCGCTCGCGCTCGGCAACGCCGTCGTCCTCAAGCCGCACCAGAACACGCCGATCGTCGGCGGCTCCCTGGTCGGGAAGATCTTCGAGGACGCGGGGCTTCCGGCCGGCCTGCTGAACGTCGTCATCACCGACATAGCCGAGATAGGCGACGCCTTCCTGGAGCACCCCATCCCGAAGGTCATCTCCTTCACCGGCTCCGACCAGGTCGGCCGCCACGTCGCCACCGTCTGCGCCGCCCACTTCAAGCGCTCGGTGCTCGAACTGGGCGGCAACAGCGCCCTGGTGGTCCTCGACGACGCCGACATCGACTACGCGGTCGACGCCGCCGTCTTCAGCCGCTACGTCCATCAGGGCCAGGTCTGCATGGCCGCCAACCGCGTTCTGGTGGACCGTTCGATCGCCGCGGAGTTCACCGAGAAGTTCGTCGCCAAGGTCAGGACCCTCAAGACCGGCGACCCGCGCGACCCGGAGACCATCATCGGCCCGGTCATCAACTCCTCGCAGGCGGACGCGGTGTCGGGCGTGGTCGAGCAGGCGCTCGCCGAGGGCGCGACGGCCCTGGTGCGCGGCGGCAGGACCGACAACCTCGTCGAGCCGTCCGTCCTGACGGACGTCCCCGCCGACTCGGCCCTGTTGAGGCAGGAGGTCTTCGGCCCGGTCGCCTTCCTCATCCCGTTCGACGGCGAGGAGGAGGCCGTACGCATCGTCAACGACACCCCGTACGGCCTGAGCGGCGCCGTCCACACCGGGAACATCGAGCGCGGCGTGCACTTCGCCAAGCGGATCGACACCGGCATGTTCCACGTGAACGACGGCACCGTGCACGACGAGCCGATCGTCCCCTTCGGCGGCGAGAAGCACTCGGGCATTGGCCGCCTGAACGGCGACACGATGCTGGACTCCTTCACCACGCTGAAGTGGATCTCGGTGCAGCACGGCCGGAGCGGCTTCCCGTTCTAGCCCTCCCGACTTTCGTGAAACTCCCCGGGCCCTTGCGGACAGAACTTGACCGCAAGGGCCCGTAGCTTCGTCGGTGCCAGAGCTCCTCAGGACGAGGAGCCGGTTCCCACGAAAGGCGGCCGGTCATGGTCACTCACGTTCCCGCGGAAGCACCCGGCGACGAGCGCGGCGCGCTGCTCTCCTTCCTCGCCGAGCAGCGCGGCGGCATCCGGCGCGCGGTGCTCGGCCTGACGGACGAGCAGGCGAGCTCCCGGCCCAGCGCCAGCGAGCTCACCCTGGCCGGGCTGGTCAAGCACGTCGCCGAGGTCGAGCAGGGCTGGATCGCCCGTGCCAAGGGCGAGGAGCCGGCCGTTCGCCGGGACGAGTCGAACTGGCACGAGTGTTTCCGGCTCGTCGAGGGGGAGACCGTCGAGTCGCAGCTGGCGTACTGGGACAAGGTCGCCGCCGAAACGGAGGCGTTCATCCGCTCGGTACCCAGCCTCGACGACACCTTCGCGCTGCCCGACCAGCCCTGGTTCCCGCCGGAGGGCCGCGTCTCCCTGCGCTGGCTGGTCCTGCACCTGATCCGCGAGACGGCCCGGCACGCCGGCCACGCCGACATCGTCCGCGAGTCCCTGGACGGCAGGACGGCCTTCGAGCTGGTGGCCATGGAGCAGGGCACGTCCTGGGGGTGACCTCCCGGGTTCTACGCTGGAGCGCATGTCAGCGATCCGTCTCCTCGTGCTCGGCGCGGTCCGCATGCACGGGCGGGCCCACGGCTACCAGGTGCGGGGCGACCTGGAGTACTGGGGCGCGCACGAGTGGTCCCACGCCAAGCCAGGTTCGATCTACCACGCCCTGAAGCAGATGGCCAAGCAGGGGCTGCTGCACGCGCACGAGACCGCCCCGTCCACGGTGGGCGGTCCGCCGCGCACGGAGTACGAGATCACCGAGAAGGGCACCGAGGAGTACTTCGCGCTGCTGCGCGACGCGCTGACCACGTACGACCAGCGGGGCGACGTGAAGACGGCGGCGATCGGCTTCATCGTCGACCTGCCGAGGGCCGAGGCGGTGTCGCTGCTGAAGGAGCGGACCCGGCGGATCGAGGAGTGGCGGTCCTCCGTCCTCGCGCACTACGTGCCCGAGGACGGACCCGAACAGCTCGGCCACATCGGCGAGATCATGAACATGTGGATCCACACGGCCGACTCCGAGGCCGAGTGGACCAGCGGCCTGATCGAGCGGATCGAGGGCGGCGCCTACACCTTCGCCGACGAGGGCGAGCCGTTCGTGGGCGTCCTGCCCGAGGGCCAGGAGAACCCGTACGCGACGGGGGAGCGGCACCCCGAGGACGACCGCTGATCGGATCCGCCACGCACATCCATCAGCAGGGCCCTAGACGAGTAGTTCCGATTGTGGGCTTCACGGACGCAGGGAGGGTGTCCAACATCGGGTTGTGACGACCGAGTTAGACACCCTCTTGACCGCACTGTACGTGCACGTCGATGACCATCTGAAGACCCCGCGCTGGCGCGGCCGACCGCCCCGGCTGACCGATGCGGAACTGGTCACCCTGGCCGTGGCCCAGGCGATGCTGGGCTTCCACTGCGAAGCCCGCTGGCTGCGCTTCGCCCACGCCCACCTTCACGGACTGTTCCCCTACCTGCCCCAGCGCCCGGCCTACAACAAACGCCTGCGGGCCGCACTACCCCTGGTCAAACGGGCTATCCGATCGCTGTCGGCGGACACCGACCTGTGGCTGGACAACCTGTGGATCGTGGACTCCACCCCTGTGGAGTGCGCCCGCTCCCGGGAGACCGTCAAGCGCTCCGACCTGGCCGGCTGGGCGAACTACGGCTACTGCCG